>NZ_FMWD01000001.1:76765-376765 GCF_900102855.1 Thiohalomonas denitrificans | reverse complement strand
GCAAACCGGGCGGCCAGGTGGCCCTCGTGATGCGTGAGGCCGACCAGTACCGTCTGCTGCCAATGGGCAAGGGGGCCGGCAAGACAATGGTCAACGGAGTACCGGTCGCGGCCGAAGGTTCGGTACTCAAGCCAGGTGACGAGATTACCATCGCCGGCACCCGGATGCGGTTCCGGGAGGTGCCGGCATGAGCGCGATCGAAGAGCCGCGGCGCAGTCTGGTGGTTCGGCTGGGTGGGGTCAC
This sequence comes from Thiohalomonas denitrificans, assembly GCF_900102855.1. NCBI lineage: Bacteria > Pseudomonadati > Pseudomonadota > Gammaproteobacteria > Thiohalomonadales > Thiohalomonadaceae > Thiohalomonas > Thiohalomonas denitrificans. The sequence continues at coordinate 376,522 of NZ_FMWD01000001.1, read as the reverse complement.
GGTACGTGAGTACCCCCTGGAGAACACGCGCCTGACCATCGGCCGCCGCTCCGATAACCAGTTGCAGCTGGACGATTCGGCAGTCAGCGGGGTTCATGCAGAGATATTGCTGGAACCTAGCCCTTTTCTCGAGGGTTATCGCGAGCCGTACCTGGTCGACATCGGCAGCACCAACGGGACCACGGTCAACGGCAGTCGCATCGATCGCTACCGTCTGATCCCCGGTGACCGGATTCGTATCGGTGCCCACGAACTGCTGTATCAGGAGGAGGGGGGGATGGACCAGACCGTGATCCTGATCCCCGATGCCGAGGACTGAAGTCAACCACGGGGGGACACCGGATTTGAACCGAAAAAAGTTCTGCCCCCCCCCGGTGGTTGACCATTGCCGACAGAAAAAGCTGTTTCCCCGTGCTCCCCGTGTCCCCCATGGTTACAAACTGCACCCTCGCTTGAGGCCCGCTTCCGCGCCGATCGCCCGCAGTGGTAGACTCCCCAGTATTTCCAGTATGCGAGGTAACCATGGCCGGACACAGCAAGTGGGCCAATATCAAACACCGCAAGGCGGCCCAGGATGCCAAACGGGGCAAGATCTTCACCAAGCTGATCCGTGAGATCACCGTCTCCGCCAAGACGGGTGGCGGCGATCCGGATGCCAATCCGCGCCTGCGGGCCGCGATCGACAACGCCCTTTCCAACAACATGACCAAAGACACCATCGACCGGGCCATCAAGCGCGGTTCGGGGGACATGGAGGGGGAGAACTACGAAGAGGTCCGCTACGAGGGCTACGGTCCCAACGGGGTGGCGATCATGGTCGATTGCCTGACCGATAACCGTAACCGCACGGTCTCCGAGGTACGCCACGCCTTCACCAAGGCCGGCGGTAATCTGGGGACGGATGGTTCCGTGGCATACCTGTTTACCAAGCAGGGCATTCTCACCTACCCGCAAGGGACCGACGAAGAGGCGGTGATGGAGGCGGCCCTTGAGGCCGGAGCCGAAGATATCGCCACCAACGAGGATGGCTCCATCGATGTGGTGACTACGCCCGAGGAGTTCCTGAACGTCAAGGAGGCGATGGTCAAGGCGGGGCTCCAGCCGCAGATCGCCGATGTGACCCAGCAGCCTTCGACCACCGTGGACCTCGAACTGGAGGATGCGGAAAAGGTCCTGCGGCTGGTGGACGTACTCGACGACCTGGATGACGTGCAGAATGTCTACAGCAATGCCGACTTCTCCGATGAAGTCATCGAGCAGTTACAGTAGCTAGTGGCTAGTTGCTAGTTGCTAGTGGCTAGTGGCTAGTGGCTAGTGGCGAGTGGCGAGTGGCGAGTGGCGAGTGGCTAGTGGCGAGTTGCTAGTTATGAGTTGTGAATAGCGAGGAGGAGGCATATGAGTACTGGCACTGCCGTGCGAGCCGGGTTTCCTAGCTACTCGCTACTCGCTACTCGCCACTGGTGTTATTAGCGAGGAGGAGGCATATGAGTACTGGCACTGCCGTGCGAGCCGGGTTTCCTAGCTACTCGCTACTCGCTACTCGCCACTGGTGTTATTAGCGAGGAGGAGGCATATGAGTCCTGGAACTGCCGTGCGAGCCGGGTTTCCTGGCTACTCGCTACTCGCTACTCGCCACTGGTTGTTATGCGCATCTTAGGGATCGACCCCGGCTCGCGCATCACCGGCTTTGGCATCATCGAGCGGGTGGGGGGTCGGGTAGCCTATGTGGAGAGCGGCTGTATCCGTGCCGGTACCGGCGAGTTTTCCGGGCGGCTCAAGGTGATTTTCGACTCGGTACGTGATGTGGTGGCCATCTATCGGCCCGAACAAGTTGCGGTGGAGCGGGTTTTCATGCACAAAAACCCCGATTCGGCCCTCAAATTGGGCCACGCCCGCGGGGCGGCTCTTTGCGCATTGATGATGGAAGGGTTGAAAGTGAGTGAATACACACCTGCCGAGATCAAGCAGGCGACCGTTGGCAAGGGGAATGCTACGAAGGCTCAGGTCCAGCATATGATTCAGGCGCTGCTGAAGCTTCCCGGTATTCCCCGGGAGGACGCCGCGGATGCTCTGGCAGTGGCGCTTTGCCATCTGCACACCGGTCAGACCCTGGGGCGCATCAACCGCTCGGCGGCGCTGACTGGAGGGCGGCGGCGATGATCGGACGCCTGCGTGGCCTGCTGGCCGAGAAACAGCCACCACAATTGCTGATGGATGTGAATGGTGTGGGCTACGAAATCGAAGCGCCCATGAGCACCTTTTATCAGCTCCCTGCCCTGGGTAGCGAGATGGTCCTCTACACCCATCTGGTGGTACGCGATGATGCCCATCTGCTGTTCGGGTTCGCCTCCGAGACGGAGCGGCGCCTGTTTCGAACCCTGATCAAGGTCAATGGCGTGGGGGCCAAGCTGGCACTGACCATTCTCTCCGGCATCAGCGCCGATGAATTCGCCCGCTGCATCCAGGATGACGACACTGCTTCGCTGGTGCGGCTGCCTGGTGTAGGCAAGAAAACCGCCGAGCGGCTCATTGTCGAGATGCGGGACCGCCTCAATGACTGGCAGATACCCGGCGGCGTCCACATCGAAGCCGTGGCGAGTGCAGGCCAGGGTTCGGTCAGCGGCGGCATCAAGGATGCCATCGCCGCCCTGGTATCCCTCGGTTACAAGCCGCAGGAGGCCAGCCGGCTCATCTCGAAAGTCGAGACCGAAGGCCTCGACTCGGAGGCACTTATCCGCGCAGCCTTGAAGCAGGCGGTAAGCCGATAGCCCGGTATGCAGGTTTCCGTTCGGGTACCAGCAGATCCTGTGCGGCCGATGCACTCCGCGGGCTTCAATATGTACCGTGCACCGTGGAGCGTGGCTGGAGAGACAGGTGCAGAACCTGGGTTTGCGGATCTGGAAGCGGTTTTTTTGCCTTGCGCTCTTTGCGCCTTATCGTTGAGTCCCGTTGATGATTGAAACCGACCGGTTGATTGCAGGCGTTCCGCAGGTGGAGGAGGAGGTCCAGGACCGGGCTATTCGGCCCCGGCGGCTGGCAGAGTATGTCGGTCAGCAGGCAGTCCGGGACCAGATGGAGATTTTCATCCATGCCGCCAGGGGACGCAACGAGGCGCTCGATCACGTCCTGCTGTTCGGACCTCCGGGTCTGGGCAAGACCACTCTGGCACACATCATCGCCAACGAACTGGGCGTCAACCTGCGTCAGACGTCCGGACCCGTGCTGGAGAAACCGGGCGATCTGGCGGCCCTGCTGACCAACCTGGAACCTCATGATGTCCTGTTTGTGGATGAAATCCACCGCCTCTCTCCGGTGGTGGAGGAGGTCCTCTATCCGGCGATGGAGGATTACCAGATCGATATCATGATCGGCGAGGGGCCGGCCGCGCGCTCCATCAAGCTCGATCTGCCGCCCTTTACTCTGATTGGTGCGACCACTCGTGCCGGTCTTCTGACATCCCCACTTCGTGACCGCTTCGGCATCGTGCAGCGGCTCGAGTTTTATAATGCGGGGGAGCTGGAAACCATCGTTTCGCGTTCGGCGGAGATCCTGGGGGTCGCCATCGACGGTAGTGGCGCCCTGGAGATCGCGCGCCGCTCCCGTGGTACTCCACGCATCGCCAATCGCCTGCTTCGGCGGGTGCGGGACTATGCGGAAGTGAAGTCGGACGGCAGGATTACCGACGATGTTTCCACCCGCGCGCTGGACATGCTGGACGTGGATGTAAACGGCTTCGATATGCTGGATCGCAAGTTGCTTCTGGCCATTATCGACAAGTTCGACGGTGGCCCGGTCGGGCTGGACAATGTGGCGGCGGCCATCGGCGAGGAGCGGGGGACCATCGAGGATGTGCTGGAGCCCTTTCTGATTCAGCAGGGCTTCCTGATGCGTACGCCCCGCGGGCGCCTGGCGACCTCCAGCGCCTACCTGCATTTCGGGCTGAAGCCGCCTCAAACTGCCGAGGCGCAGCGTCAGCGGGACATGGACCTGTTCGGGCAGGGAGAGTCGGACGGTGAGTGATTTCGTGTTTCCGGTACGGGTCTACTACGAGGACACCGATGCCGGCGGGGTGGTGTATTACGCCAACTACCTGAAATTCATGGAGCGGGCGCGAACCGAGTGGCTACGTGAACTGGGCTTTGAACAGGATGTATTGCGGGAGGACGAGGGCATTCTGTTTGCGGTGCGTTCCGTCCGGGTGGACTACCTGCGGCCTGCAATGTTCAATGACCAGCTGGCTGTGAGTGCAGAGGTCGTGGGGCAGCGGGGTGTATGCCTGACGTTTCGTCAGGAAGTCAGGCGCGGGACTGAAACCTTGTGCCGGGGCGAAGTGACCATCGTGAGCATCGATGCCTGTACCATGAAGCCGCGGCGCATCCCCCGGGCCGTGATGGAGCGCCTGAGCGTCAGTGACTGACAAACGACTTATCGAGCTGAAACGAAAAGACCGGATTATCGAACTATGAATCCTGAAATGTCCCTTATCAGCCTGTTTGCCGAGGCCAGCATGCTGGTGCAGCTGGTGATGCTGCTGCTGTTGATCGCATCGCTCGTCTCCTGGGCGGTCATCTATCGGAAATGGCAGGTGCTGCGGGGCGCGCAGGCCGAGGCGGCGACCTTCGAAAAGCGTTTCTGGTCCGGTATCGACCTGGTCGAACTCTACAAGCAGATTGCCAAACGGCGCGATGGGCTGAGCGGGACCTCGGCCCTGTTCGAGGCCGGTTTTGCGGAGTTCGCCCGGTTGCGCAAGCAGGGGGTCGAACCCGAATTCATCGTCGAGGGCGCACAGCGGACCATGCGGGTGACCCTGCGCCGCGAGATGGACCGCCTGGAAGGCAATCTGGCTTTTCTCGCTACCGTAGGCTCCACCAGCCCCTACGTGGGCCTGTTCGGGACGGTCTGGGGAATCATGAACTCGTTTCGCGCCCTGGGGACTGCCCAGCATGCGACCCTGTCGATGGTGGCTCCGGGAATCGCCGAGGCGCTGATCGCGACCGCCATGGGGCTGTTCGCGGCCATTCCGGCTGTAATCGCCTACAACCGCTACAGCAACGACCTGGATCGGCTCGAGAGCCGTTTCGACTCCTTCCAGGAAGAATTCACCACTCTGTTGCAGCGCCAGGCCCACAACCGCGGAGGTTGACAACGTATGCCCCGGCAGCGACGCAAGCGGATGGCGGAGATCAACGTCGTCCCATACATTGACGTAATGCTGGTCCTGCTGGTGATCTTCATGATCACCGCGCCTATGCTCACCCAGGGGGTCAAGGTGGATCTGCCGCGTGCGGATGCCGAACCGGTCGAGGGCCAGAACGACGCCCCGCTGGTAGTCGCCGTGGATGCCCAGGGTGCCTATCACTTGGAGCACGACACCTCCATCAGTCGTGATCTCGATGCCGAACAGCTCTCCGTGCGGGTGGCCGCCATCCTTCGTCTGAAGCCGAAGACCCCCGTCTACGTCAAGGGGGACGAGAGCGTGGGGTATGGAAAAGTGGTCTATGCCATGGTCCTGCTCCAGAAGGCCGGCGCCTCCGGTGTTGGCCTGCTGACCGAATCGGAATCGGATCGCTGACTATGTGGAGGGAGTGGCTACCCGCTTACGGTTTTTCCATCGCCATCCATCTGGCCCTGGTGGCGCTGCTCGGCATCAGTATGCTGCAATCGCCGTCACCTCCTGCTGCGACTACCCCAACGGTACAGCCAATGGAGGCGGTCGCCGTTGATGCCGGACAGGTGGAGGCGGAACTGGAGAGCCTTCGCGATGATGAGCGCCAGCGTAAAGAAAAGGAAGAGGCGCAGCGCCGCCAGCTGGCGGAAGAGAAACGTCAGGCCGAGGCGGCCCGCAAAAAGGAAGAGGAGAAACTGGCCGCCCTGAAGCGCCAGCGTGCCCAAGAGGAGCAGGAGCGCCAGGCCGCCCTGGAGCGCCAACGTGCCGAGGCGCAGCGCCAGCGGCAGGCGGAACAGGAGCGCCTTGAAAAGCAAAAGGCGGAGCAGAAGGCGCTGGCCGAAGCGAAGCGCAAGGAGCAGCAGCGCTTGGCCGAGCTGGAGGAGCAACGTAAAATCGAGGCCGAAAAACGCCGCCGCGAGGAAGAGGCGGCCCGCAAGGCGGCCGAGGAGCGCAAGCGCCAGGAGGCGGAGAAGCGCCAGGCCGAGGAGCGCCGTCTCAAAGAGGAGGAGGCGCGCAGGAAGGCCGAAGAGGCACTCAAGCAGAAGATGGCGGCCGCGGCACAGCAGCTGCAATCGGATCGCACGCGCCAGCTCCAAACGGCCGAGGCGGAGTACGTCGACCTGATTGCCGACAAGGTGGGTCGAAAATGGCTACGGCCCTCCGATACGCCCGATGACTTTTCCTGTAAGGTCATGGTCCATCAGATTCCCGGCGGCGAGGTGGTCGAGGCACAAGTGGTGGAGAGTTGCGGCAGCGCAGCTCTGGATCGTTCGGTAGAGGCCGCAGTGAGAAAGGCCTCGCCACTCCCCGAGCCGCCGGACCCGGACGTTTTTGATCGCGAAATCGTATTCACCTTCAAACCAGGGAGATAAAGTTGCTGGCAAAACGTTTGCTCTTATTGCTGCTGCTGATTGTGCCGGCACTGGTCCAGGCGCGGCTGGAGGTCACCGTCACCGGCGGCGCTGAAGGCGCACTGCCGATCGCCATCGTGCCCTTCGGCTGGGACGGCGATGAGGTGCTCAGCGAGGATATCGCCGCCATCATCAAGACAGATCTTGCAGGCAGCGGTCGTTTCGCACCTCTATCGAACGAGCAGCTGGCAGGGCGGCCGGTTCACGGCGATGCCATCGATTTTGCGGCCTGGCGCGCGGCGGGGGTCGAGACACTGCTGGTTGGCCAGGTGAAAAACGGCAATGGACGCTATCAGGTCCGGTTCCAGCTCTTTGATGTCCTCCGGGCGAAACAGCTGGCGGGCTACGCAATTCCTTCCCGTGGGCCGCTGTTGCGTCGCACTGCTCACCAAATCAGTGACCTCGTGTATGAGGAGCTCACTGGCGAGCGCGGCGCCTTCAATACTCATATCACCTATGTCACCGTGGAAGATATCGCCGAGGGCGAGCGCCGTTTCCGGCTGGCGGTGGCGGATGCCGACGGCTTCAACGAACAGACCATCCTTACTTCCAAACAGCCGCTCATGTCTCCGGCCTGGTCGCCCGATGGTAAGCAGCTGGCCTATGTTTCCTTCGAGGCCCGCCGCTCGGTGGTCTATGTACAGAACGTCATCAGTGGCAAGCGGGAGAAGGTGGCCGAGTATGACGGTATCAATTCGGCGCCTGCCTGGAGTCCCGACGGGCGGCGTCTGGCACTTACCCTGTCGAAAGATGGCAATCCGGAAATCTATATTCTCGATCTCCGCACCCGTGCGCTGACGCGGATCACCCGACACTCGGCGATAGATACCGAGCCGACCTGGATGCCGGATGGAAATGCTCTTCTGTTTACCTCTGATCGTGGCGGTAGGCCGCAAATCTACCGGGTCGCTACGGGGTCGCAGGGTACCGTGGGTCGTCCGCAGCGGATCAGTTTCGAGGGCCGTTACAATGCGAGGCCCAGTGTGTCACCGGATGGCCGCAATCTGGTCATGGTCCATCAGTCCCGCAGCGGCTTCCAGATTGCCGTGCAGAACCTGGAGACGGGGAATCTGCGGATTTTGACCGATTCCCGACTGGACGAGTCGCCCAGCTTCGCACCCAATGGCCGGATGATCATCTTCGCCACCGAAAGGAGAGGACGTGGCGTGCTGGAGGCGATCTCGGTCGATGGAAGCGCCCGCCAGCGTCTGGACCTGACCGGGTTCGATGTCAGGGAACCCGCCTGGTCACCTTTCTTTGCAGAATAGAGGATTTGAATATGAAACAGGTTTGGTTTTGGGGAGTGCTGGCTTCGAGTGTTCTTGTTTCCGGTTGCGCAGGCGTCGCCGAACGCGGTGATGGCGGTGAAGACGTTGTCATCGAAGATATTGACGACCGGGCTGCGGCTGACGATGCCCGGGCCGCGGGTGCACGAATGGATGGTACATTCGAAGGTAGTCCGCTGGACGACCCGGAAAGCCCATTATCGCAACGGGTGTTCTACTTCGATTTCGACAGCAGCGAATTGTCCGAATCCGATCGCGATGCCCTGGTTGCTCATGGCCGCTTTCTCGCCTCCAATCCGGAGGTTTCCGTAGCAGTGGAGGGGCATACCGACGAGCGCGGTACTCGTGAATACAACCTGGCACTGGGGGAGCGGCGCGCTCAGGCAGTGGAGCGGCTCCTGTCTTTACAGGCGGCGGCTGAAGACCAGCTGCAGGTGATCAGTTTCGGCGAGGAGAGCCCGGCCGCCATGGGTCACGATGAAGAAGCCTGGTCCCTGAATCGCCGGGTCGAATTGCTCTATTCGGGATATTGATATGATCAAGCTGCGCTACCTGATCCCCTTCGTGCTGCTCACCGCCCTACCGGTTCAGGCGGCCGAGCGAAACGATTTGCAAGACCGGGTTCAGCGGCTCGAGAGATTGATGGAGAGCCAGTCGCTGATGGAGATGCTGACCCGGATCGACCGCCAGCAGCGGGAGCTTGCCTTGGTCCGTGGTGAGCTGGAAGAGGTGAGCCACGAGCTCGAATCCCTCAAGAAACGCCAGCGCGACCTCTACCTGGATACCGACCGGCGGCTGTCGCGTCTGGAGCGGGAGGGTATCCCGACTGCTGGCGTGGACGCCAGATCGCAAGTCGGGCCCGATAGCGAAACCGGTACCGGAGCGGCAAAGCCGGAGCAGGGCGTGAAGGGCCCGAGCACCGCTGAACTGGCTGCCGAGCGACAGGCCTATCAGGAAGCCTTCGATATCCTTCGGGAGCTGCGCTATGAGCAGGCGATCGACGCCTTTGAAAACTTTCTGGAGCAGCACCCGGATGGTCGCTACGCTCACATCGCCCAATACTGGTTGGGAGAGGCCAGCTATGCCCGGCGTGATTTCGACAAGGCGATCACCGCCTATCGCGCCCTGGTGGATAATCACGCCAAGAGCCCCAAGGTGGCAGAGGCTCTATTGAAGATCGGCTACAGCTATCACGAGCTAGAGCAGGATGGGAAGGCGCGACCGGTTCTTGAACAGCTGGTCAATGGCTACCCGGGGACCACCGAGGCGGACCAGGCGCAGAATCTGCTGAAGCGCCTCGGCAAGCAGGGCGGCTGATCACCTTAATGGCAGGGGCCTCCCGCACCACGCTGCGGATCACCGAGATATTTTTGTCCCTGCAGGGTGAGGCCCGTGACGCGGGCTGGCCCACCCTGTTCGTGCGTCTGACCGGCTGCCCGCTGCGTTGCACGTACTGTGATACCTCCTACGCATTCACCGGTGGCCATACCATGACCCTGGATGCCATCATGGAAGAGGTGAAGCAGGTCGCAGCTTCGCGGGGATATGGTGAGGTGCGGCATGTCTGTGTCACCGGGGGTGAACCGCTGGCCCAACGGGGCTGTCTGGAACTCCTCGCCAGACTCTGTGATGCCGATTATCAGGTTTCACTGGAAACCAGCGGCGCCCTTGATGTGTCCAATGTCGATGTGCGGGTGGTGCGCGTGATGGACCTGAAAACGCCCGGGTCCGGCGAGCAGAGCAAAAACCGCTGGGAAAACCTGAAGCTCCTGACTGGCAGCGATCAGGTAAAATTCGTGATCGCCGACCGTAATGATTACGAATGGGCTCGTGCGGTGATCAAGCGCTATCGAATCGCTGATCGTTGCGAGGTTCTGTTTTCGCCAGTATTCGGCCGGTTCGAACCGCGCCAGCTGGCGGACTGGATTATCGAAGATCGCCTTCCGGTCCGATTCCAGATCCAGCTGCACAAGCTGCTGTGGAATGACGAGGCGGGCCGTTAAATCACACCCATTGCAAATGGGTGTAACCGTTCGCTGAGAAGAGTCGCTGGATGGACAAGAAATCAGTTCCTGCCATGACAGATCCTTTCGCGATCTTGGCGGTGAATTTGGCTGTGGCCAGTCTATGAATAGTCTCCCCAAAAAAGCGGTTGCCCTTCTCTCCGGCGGACTGGACTCCGCCACCTCGCTGGCGATGGCCCGCGACCAGGGCTTCGAGTGCTATGCCCTCAGCTTTGACTACGGGCAGCGGCACCGGATCGAACTGGAGGCCTCCCGGCGGGTGGGGCAGAGCCTGGGGGTGCGGGAGCATCGCATCTTCACGCTCGATTTGCGGCAGTTCGGAGGCTCCGCCCTGACCGATGACCGCATTGAGGTACCGCAGGGGCCCTCGGAGGGTATACCTGTCACCTATGTCCCGGCACGTAACACCATATTCCTCTCTCTGGCGCTGGGTTGGGCCGAGGTGCTGGGTGCTCTGGACCTCTTTATCGGCGTTAATGCCGTCGATTATTCGGGGTATCCGGATTGCCGCCCGGAATTTATCGATGCCTTCCAAAAGACCGCCAATCTGGCCACCAGGGCCGGGGCCGAAGGTCAATGCTTTTCCATTCACGCACCGCTCGTTTCCATGACCAAGGCGGAGATCATCGCCACCGGCCACAGGTTGGGTGTGGATTATGGATTGACATTGTCCTGTTATAATCCGGATTTCGGCGGAAACGCCTGTGGTATCTGTGATTCCTGTCGGCTGCGTGCGGCCGGTTTCCATGAGGCGGGCGTTCCCGATCCGACGCCTTATAAAACATAATGATATTCCTATCGGGCTATTGTGCGGACATGCACGGCTCCCGAAGATATAAGGAACACCACTGGAGGAGAGAACATTGTTATTCGAAAATTTTTCCCAGGCGCATCAGGCGCTGCTTTTGGGAGCCTTCGGTCTCGCACTCATCATGGGAGCTGTCGTCAACAAGACGAACTTCTGCACTATGGGTGCCGTCTCCGACGCAGTCAATATGGGCGACTGGGGCCGCATGCGCTCCTGGATGTTCGCTATTGCCATTGCACTGCTCGGTGTGACCGGACTCGAAGCGGTTGGCCTGGTCCAGGCCGACGGATCCTTCCCTCCCTATCGTTCGGGGAACCTGATTTGGGCCGAAAATATCCTTGGCGGGCTGCTGTTCGGGATCGGGATGACGCTCGCTTCGGGTTGTGGCAACAAGACGCTGATCCGCATCGGCGGCGGCAATCTGAAGTCCGTAATGGTGTTCGGTGTCATCGCCGTGATTGCCTACTTCATGATTAATCCGCTCCCGGGCAGTGACCAGACGCTGATGTCGCTGCTGTTCCTCGACTGGATTCGGCCACTGGCGGTCAATCTGGAGGGTGGACAGCAGGACCTGGGTACTATTCTGGCCGGTGTCGAGGGTGCCGGAGATGCGCGCCTGTGGATAGGTATTGCTCTGGGGGTGCTGCTGCTCGGTTTTGCATTCAAGTCCGCCGATTTCCGCGGCAGCCTCGATAACGTACTCGGCGGTCTCGTCGTTGGCGTCGCGATCGTCGGCGCCTGGTATGTGAGCTCTAACATCAGCCTCACTTTCGAGGATTCGTTTGAAGGTGAAATGACCGTCTCGGTCAGTGAGTTTCTTGACCCGGCCAAGACCCACTGGGACATGAACGATGCTGTTCACGAGGGGTGGGATGCCAAGCCCAGCAGTTCGGCGTTCAATCCGCAGTCCTACACCTTCATCAATCCGATGGGACAAACGCTAGGTTATGCCTCCGATGGGTTCGCCAAGACCGCCCTGACCTTCGGTGTGGTCGCGGTCCTGGGTGTGGTCGCCGGCTCTTTCATTTGGGCCATTCTCAGTGGCGGTTTCCGATTCGAGTGGTTCGCGTCGATTCGTGATTTCATGAACCACTTCATCGGCGCCATATTGATGGGGTTCGGTGGTGTACTGGCTATGGGGTGCACTATTGGACAAGGCATCACCGGTTTCTCCACGCTCGCGGTGGGTTCGATGATGGCTCTGGCCTCGATCATCTTTGGTAGCGCGCTAACCATGAAAATCCAGTACTACAAAATGGTTTACGAGGATGAAGCGACTTTCCCGAAGGCCTTGGTAACCGCTCTGGCTGACATGCGTCTGGTTCCCAATGCCATGCGCAAGCTCGAGGCCATTTAAGCGCAAAACGGTCGCGTACCGGGCTTGCCTTTTTTGGCGAGTCCGGTACTATATGCCGCCTCTCACGGGCCGTTAGCTCAGTTGGTAGAGCATCTGACTTTTAATCAGGTGGTCGTTGGTTCGATTCCAACACGGCCCACCAATCAGTGCTTACGGATTGAAAAAAGGGTTACAAGGATAACCCTTTTTTCATTCTCCGGGGTTCATCGGAATTCGGCGCCGCAAGGGTGATCGATACGGGTTCTGACGAGCAGGAGATGAAAGGTTTTTGAATTAGAGGTTGCATGTTGCGAGTGCAGCCACTAACCTTTCGCTCCTCCCGGAGTACCGGGAGATTATCAGTTGCGGGGTGGAGCAGTACGGTAGCTCGTCGGGCTCATAACCCGAAGGTCGCAGGTTCAAATCCTGCCCCCGCTACCATCTTCAAGAAACGCCGATACGTTCATCCGTGTCGGCGTTTTTTTTTTGCAGGGTCTTTTGGCCGGCTGTTGCTGTCGGTGTTTGCTTTGGTGAATGTTTGGACAAGTTCTTGAAGAGCGGTAAACCGGCTATCCTGAACGGTACTTGCCGAATTTTCTGGGGAGCGGCACCTGTAGGGGATTTTTTCTGCGCGTGACGCCATTATGTTTATCAATCGCCTTGGCGACACTGATTGGTGTCGCGCGGCGACAGAACCGGCCTGATTCCGGGAAGGTGGACTCCATGGACAGGAGCATTGTGCATCAGCTTGAGGCTTCGGTAATTGCCCACGGAGATCGGGGGGCCATTCGGCATGATGCGCTCGAGGTTACTTACAACCAGCTTTGGTCGATGGTACGTGCGGTTTGCGGGTTCTTCCGCAGGAGGGTGAATCGCGGCGACCGGGTGATTCTGGCGCTGCCCAACGGAGTCGAGTACGTTGCCGCTTACTACGGGATCATCGCCGCCGGGGCTGTGGTCGTGCCGCTCAGGCCCGATGCGCGGAATTCGGAGCTTGCCGCGATGGCTAGCAGGGTCGAGGCCAAATGGCTGATTACGGAAGGGGCTGACCATGCTCGGGAGGCGTCGTGCGCTCAGCCCCCGACGCTTGGCGTGGTACTGGTGGGAAGCCGATTCCCTGGCGTTTCGTCGGATGCGCCGGTGGTTGCCTGGGATGCCATTCTGACAGAGGGATCAAGTGACCCCGATTATGATGCCCTCAACGATTCCGACCGATTGACCACCCTTGCCTGCACCTCCGGAACTACCGGAAATCCCAAGGCGGTGATGATTACCAATGGTAATCTCGAGGCAAATACCCGTTCCATTCTGGGGTATCTCCATTTGCAGCAGGAGGATACGGGTCTCTGTCTGCTGCCCCTGAACTATGCCTATGGCACCTCCATTCTCAACACCCATATGGCCGCCGGTGCACGCCTCGTTATCGGCAATGGAATGGCCTATCCACATGTGGTGCGAGAGCTTCTGGCGCAGGAGGAGGTGAGCGGATTTTTTGGCGTACCGACGACATACTACCTTGCGCTTCAGCACGGATTGTTCGCACAGCCGCTGCCGCGCTTGCGTTATCTCGCGCAGGCTGGTGGCGGCATGCGGGCTGATGCCGTCGATCAGGTCAGGGCGCAATTGCCCGGCGTCGCGTTTTACGTGATGTACGGTCAAACCGAGGCGACGGCCCGCCTCACCTGGCTACCCCCGGAGCGATGGACCGAGAAGCGGGGTTCAATCGGTATGGCGATTCCCGGAGTTGAACTGAGTATCAGGGATGAAGAGGGCAAGTGTGTGGTGCACGGTAGCATCGGAGAGCTCTGTGCCCGTGGGCAGAACATCATGGCAGGATACTGGCGCAACCCGAAGGCGACCGACGAGGTCTTGCGCGACGGATGGCTGCACACCGGTGATCTCTCCTGGCAGGATGCCGACGGCTACTTCTATCTGGTCGGCCGTGCTGATGAAATGATCAAAAGCGGTGGCCACCGGTTTTCGCCGGGAGCGGTTGAAGAGGTTATCGCCAGGCACCCGGACGTCAAGGAAGTTGCCGTCGTCGGTATCGACGACGAATTGCTGGGACAGGTCGTTCGGGCGGTGGTCGTGCCGCTCCCGGAGTCGTCCCCCGGCGTCAACACGCTGCTGCGGTTCTGTCGTCATCACCTGCCGCCCCACATGCTTCCCAGGGAACTGCTTTTTTCGGATCAGTTGCCGACCACACCGTCCGGGAAAGTCAGGAGAAAAATGCTGGCCGGAATGAGGTGGACGGCCTAACCCTATCGGAGGGATGGAAACCATGGCGAATCATCATGAGGCAATCAACGCATCGCGCCCGCGGCAGCTGCGTGCCGGAGACTGGAAGGCCGTTGGAAAACGGGTAAAGGCAGACGTCAGCCAGGACAATCTGAGTGTGGTCTCTGCGGGCGTGGCGTTTTATGCCTTCCTGGCGCTGTTCCCGGCCCTTATCGCCCTGGTGTCACTCTATGGTCTGGTCGCCAGTCCGACCGATGTCGAACGGCTGGTTGGCGCTATGGAGGGCATCATGCCTCAGGAGGTGGCGAGTATCCTCTCCAGCCAGTTGCAGCAGGTGGTCCAAAGTGCCGGATCGCAACTGGGTATCGGCTTGTTGATTGGCGTCCTCGTGGCCCTCTGGAGTGCGACCAAGGGTACCAAGTCATTGATGACCGCGCTCAATATTGTCTACGAGGAGCAGGAAGATCGCGGCTTTTTTCGTCTCAACAGTGTCGCCTTGCTGCTGACACTGGGAGCGATCATCGCCGTGATTGCCGCCACCGGAATGGTCGTGGCGGTGCCGGCAATACTGAGTTTCGTAAACCTGCCCGGGGTGATAGAAAGCCTGGTCAATTGGCTGCGATGGCCGCTCCTGGCACTGCTTGCGGCATTCGGGATCGGGATTCTCTATCGCTTCGCGCCCAGTCGCCGTCCTCCCCGATGGCGGTGGCTGAACTACGGCGCACTGACCGCCACGGCACTCTGGCTGATCGCCTCGGGGCTGTTCTCCTGGTACGTCTCCAACTTCGGCTCCTACAACGAGACCTACGGCTCCATGGCGGCCATCGTTGTGCTGCTTATGTGGTTCTACATCTCGGCCTTCGTGGTCCTGCTGGGCGCCGAAATGAACAGTGAAATGGAGATCCAGACAGAGGCGGATACAACCACCGGGGAACCGCTCCCCCGGGGTAAACGCGGTGCGACTTCGGCCGACCGTGTCGCGGGCGAAGACCGGGACCGCTTCAAGGCCTGAGGGCGAGTGGCTAGTGGCGAGTAGCTAGTGGCGAGAGACGAGAGACGAGAGACGAGGGGCGAAGGAAGGTCGGGACTGTTTGGACTACCCCCTCCCCGGCCCTCTCCCACAAGGGGAGGGCGAAACTTCATCTTCGCTTGCGGTTTCAGCCACTAGCCACTAGCTACTCGCCACTACTCGCTCCTCGCCACTAGCCGATCCAGCGCAGGATCAGTTTGCGGGCTTCCTCGAGCAGCAGGACGCTTGCGGCCACCCCGGTGGCGATACCCCAATCGGCCAGCGTCAGCGGCACGGTCCCGAAGATCTCCCGGGCCGGTGCCCAGTTAACGGCAATGACTTGCAGCAGCACGACGCCAAAGAGCGCCGTCCAGAGGTAACGATTGGTGAAGAAGTCACGACCGAACGCCGAGATTCTTTCGGCGCGAGCGTTGAAGGCGTTGAAGACCTGGAACAGCACGAACGTGGTGAATGCCAGGGTGAGTGCATGGTCGGTCTCCCTTGAGGAGAGTCCCCAGGCCAAAACCCCCAAGGTGCCGATCGCCATGGTGGTCCCGTAGCTGGCCAGATTGCCGATCCGGCGTGCCGACAGGATGCTCGATTCCGGGTCACGCGGCGGCCGCGCCATGGTGTCTTTTCGCGCTGGATCGACACCGAGGGCCATGGCCGGTGGACCATCCATGATGATGTTGACCCACAGGATTTGAATGGCATTGAAGGGCAGAGGCAGGCCGAACAGTGGTGCCGTGGCGACCGTGAGCAGGGCGCCGATGTTGGTGGAGAGCTGAAAGCGGACGAACTTGACGATGTTTTGGTAGATGGTTCGCCCCTCCTTCACAGCCGTGACAATGGTTGTGAAATTGTCGTCGGTCAGCACCAGATCGGCCGCCTCGCGCGCTACATCGGTCCCGCCGGCCCCCATGGCCACACCAATATCGGCACTGCGCAGGGCGGGCGCGTCGTTTACGCCGTCGCCGGTCATCGCGACGATGCGGTGCGCCTTCTTGATGGCGCGGACGATACGGACCTTCTGATCGGGGCTGACGCGGGCAAAAACGGCGATGGCCGTGATTCGTTCAGCCAGGGCGTCGTCGCTCAGCTTCTCCAGCTCTCCTCCGGTCAGTACGTCGCCCCGGATGCCCAGTTCATGGGCAATGGCCGAAGCGGTGACCTTCTGATCGCCGGTGATCATCTTGACGTCGATACCGGCCTTGCCGCAACGGGCGATCGCTTCGCGGGCCTCCGGACGGGGAGGATCCATGAGCCCGACCAGCCCGGTGAACGTCAGGCCGTGCAGATAGCCCTTGAGGTCGTCGCCGGCGTCGAATTCAGCCGCATCGATGACCTTTTCGGCGGCTCCCAGTACGCGAAGTCCGGCACTCGCGAATTCGGTATTGAGGTCCAGGATTGCCCGGACGGAATCCTCATCCAGCGGCGATATGCCCTCTGCTCCCCGGTATTTCCCGCAGAGCGGGAGCAGCGCTTCGGGGGCACCCTTGAGGAAGATACGGACCCGATTGGCGTCCAGGTGGAAGGTGGCCATGTACTTGTGGGCTGCATCGAATGGCACCTCCGCTACTCGCGGCCAGCGCTCCAGCTGTCGTTCCTGTTCAAAACCTCTATCCCGCGCCAGACGAAGCAGGGCGGCCTCCATCGGATCGCCGATGATCTGTTCGTGTCGAATCTGGCTATCATTGCAAAGCGCAAGCGGCGCCAGTATCGGGTCCAGTTCGGCCTCATTGCCGGCTTCGGAGAGAGCGATTTTTCTCCCGCGAAAATAGAGCATGCGGGCCGTCATGAGATTCTGGGTGAGCGTGCCGGTTTTGTCCGTACAGATGACATTGGTGGAGCCCAGCGTCTCGACCGAAGCCAGGCGCCGGACGATGGCGTGCTGGGCCGCCATGCGGTGGACCCCCAGTGCCAGCGTGACCGTGACAACGGCAGGGAGTCCTTCGGGAACCGCGGCCACCGCCAAGGCAATGGAACGCATAATGGTCTCGGTGAGGTCGGCCCCCCGTAGCAGAGAGCTCACCATTACCAGGGCGACGATAACCCCGGCTACCGCAGCCAGACGGCGTCCGAGCACATCGAGTTCCACCTGCATCGGTGTCGGGCCGGCCTCCTGTGCGGTCAGTGACTGGGCCAGCCGTCCGGTCTCGGTGCGCATGCCGGTGGCAGTCACCAGCATTTCGGCACGGCCCCGGGTTACGGTGGTGTTCATGTAAAGCATGTTCTGGCGCTCGGTGAGCGACGCCTCGGGTGCGACCGGCTCGACACTCTTTCCAAGCGGTACGGATTCACCGGTGAGCACTGATTCGTCTACTTCCAGCCCGTGGGCGGAAAGGATGCGGCCATCGGCCGGGATCCGGTCACCTGCATCCAGCAGGACCACGTCGCCGGTGACCAGTTCCGATGCGGGCAGCATCTGCCGGTGTCCGTCCCGGCGCACCTCGGCCTCGGGCGCCAGCATCGCCGATAAAGCCTCCAGGGCACGCTCGGCCCGATGCTCCTGATAAAAGCCCATGAAGGCATTGATTATGATGACGGCGGTGATGACGACGGCGTCCTGCAGGTGGCCGATGGCAGCGGAGAGCACAGCGGCAAACAGCAACAGCTGGATCAGCAGACCCCTGAACTGTTCGAGAAAACGCCGAACGGGACCGGCGCGTGGCGGCTCTTCAAGCTGGTTGGGTCCTTCACGCTCACGCCGGCCATCGGCCTCCGAAGCCGAGAGGCCTTTTTCGGAAGAGACGTGAAGCCGGCGTTTCGCTTCCGCGGCAGAGAGCGCATGCCAGGGTGTGTCGCCATTCCGGTTCTGTATCGCTGATTCCATTGGCTCCTCATGTAGGGGCGCAGCATTGCAACGGAAGAGTATCCGTCGAAATCGCGTCGGATAGTCAGGAGTGTCCTAAGCATAGGAAAAGCAAGTGCAGGGCGAATCACTGTGGCAGGGGAGTGCCCCACCCGGTAGGATCCTGACATGGATTCAGAACGCATCAAACGGCTGGAGCGGGTGATCGGCCATGAGTTGCATCGCAATCCATCCGGCTTGGGGGAGTTCGAGTTAATTTCACGCCTGCGCAAAGCGGGGTGGCCGGAGTTTGAGCGCACTTACCCCACCGATTTTCTCGGCCTGTTTAAGCGGCATTTTCTGCTTTTTCATATCCTCTTTCGGCTGCGGGACCGCTATCGACAAGAGCAGGTGGGGGAACTGGCCATCGGAGCGTTGCGGATTGTGCTTGAGCCGTACTGCTCCGGTACCGAAGCGATCGCGACCAGCGACCCGCTACGTGAGTATTACCTGGATTTCTCGCAGCTCACCAGCACCTCTGAAAAGGAGGTACTGGTATTGCTGGATGGCTTTCGGGGGCGGCTCGACGCCGACGGCGAGAAGGGTTCTGCGCTAGCCCTGATGGGACTCAGTGAGCCGGTGGAGTACGCTGCAATCAAACACCGCTATCGCCAGCTTGCCATGCGCCATCACCCGGATCGGGGCGGGGACCAGGTTCGTCTTCAGGACCTCAACCACGCCATGGGTGTATTGAGCCGCTATTACCACCAGTAGGCGGCATCGTCGGCGCGGGTTCCGACGGCAGACGATTCCGGGCACAGACGCCTAACCCTGCTTTCCATTAAACTATCCATTCGCAATCGAATCGAAGTTGTCGAGTATTGCTGCCTTCACTGAACGTTTTAAGGAAAAGAAAACCAGCCCCATGCCTCTGCTTACCCTACGAAAAATCAAACTCGGCTTCGGCGGTCCGTTGCTGCTCGATGGTGTTGATCTGCAGATCGAGCCCGGTGAACGGGTCTGCCTGGTTGGCCGAAACGGCACCGGCAAGTCGACTCTGTTGCATATCCTTTCCGGGGAGCTGATCCCCGACGAGGGCGACGTGGTCCGCAGCGAGGGGCTGGTGGTGGCCCGACTCGGACAGGAGGTCCCCATGGGCGTCGATTCCGATGTGTTTGATGTGGTTGCTGGTGGGCTGGGGGCTCAAGGGGCGCTTCTGACAGAGTACCACGAGGTGAGTCATCGTCTCGCCGCCAGTGGCGGTGAAGCTCTGCTCCAGCGCCTGCAGAGCGTCCAGGAACGCCTTGAGGCGGAAGGTGGCTGGCAGCTGAATCAGCGGGTTGAGACCGCACTTTCCAAGCTGTCGCTGGATGGCGATGCCGCTTTTGGTGAACTCTCCGGTGGTCTCAAGCGGCGCGTGATGCTCGCCCGCGCCCTTGTGACCGAGCCCGATTTGTTGCTACTGGACGAGCCGACC
The DNA here is from genome assembly GCF_900102855.1 of Thiohalomonas denitrificans. NCBI lineage: Bacteria > Pseudomonadati > Pseudomonadota > Gammaproteobacteria > Thiohalomonadales > Thiohalomonadaceae > Thiohalomonas > Thiohalomonas denitrificans. The sequence continues at coordinate 356,974 of NZ_FMWD01000001.1, read as the reverse complement.
AACCATTTGGATATCGATGCCATCCGTTGGCTGGAAGAGTTTCTGAGCGGTTTCTCCGGTGCCCTGCTGTTCATCACCCATGACCGTGCCTTCCTGCAGCGCCTGGCCACCCGCATTGTCGAGCTGGACCGTGGGCAGTTGACGAGCTGGCCGGGGGATTATGCCACCTATCTGCGCCGCAAGTCCGAGGCGCTGGAGGCAGAGGCGCGTCAGCAGGCCAATTTCGACAAGAAACTGGCCCGGGAAGAGGCCTGGATCCGGCAGGGGATCAAGGCGCGACGCACCCGTAACGAGGGACGGGTGCGCGGCCTTCAGGAACTCAGGAAGGAGCGACAGGGAAGGCGTGAGCGGGTGGGTACGGCGCGGATTCAACTCGATGATGCGGAGCGCTCCGGGAAAATCGTCACCGAAGTGGAAAACGTCAGCCACGGTTACCAGGGGCATACTCTTATCCGCGACTTCACCACCACGATTTTCCGTGGCGACCGGATCGGACTGATTGGCCCGAATGGCGTGGGCAAGACCACGCTGTTGAAGATCCTGCTGGGCGAATTGCAGCCCGACCAGGGGCAGGTGAAGCCGGGTACGCGGCTGGAGGTGGCCTATTTCGACCAGTATCGCGCCCAGCTGGATGAGACCGCAACGGTCATCGATAATGTCGGCGAAGGGCGGGACATGGTCACCGTGGGCGGCCAGAGCCGCCATGTGATGAGCTATCTCCAGGACTTCCTTTTCGCTCCCCAGCGCTGTCGCTCTCCGGTGAGCACTCTCTCCGGGGGTGAGCGCAATCGTCTGTTGCTGGCCAAGCTGTTCCTGAAACCGGCCAACGTGCTGGTGATGGACGAGCCCACCAATGACCTCGATGTGGAGACGCTGGAACTGCTTGAGGAGCGGCTCTATGAGTTCTCCGGCACTCTGCTGCTGGTGAGTCATGACCGTGCTTTTCTGGACAATGTAGTCACCAGTACCCTGGTGTTCGAAGGAGATGGCCGCATCGGGGAGTACGTGGGTGGCTATGAGGAGTGGCTGCGTCAGCGAAAGACGCCCAAGCGGGTCGAAAAACGACCCGCACCGACGGCAAAGCCGCATCCTGCCGGGCAAGAGAAAACCGATTCCCGCAAGCTCAGTTACAAGGAGCAGCGTCAACTGGATGCACTGCCGCAGCGAATCGAGGAACTGGAGGGCCAGATCGATGCGATTCACCACGAGATGGCCGATCCCGACTTTTATCGCGCTCCCAATCAGCACATTGCCGAGACCAAGGCGCGCCTGGAGGCCCTTGAAGACGAACTGTCCGATGCTTACCGGCAGTGGGAGAGTCTGGAGTCGGCATAGACGGTAAACCAACCCGCGGCCGTCGAGACTACAGGGACGTATTCATGGCATCCCCAATATCAATCTTCCTTTCGCGGGTGATCGGCCACGTGGTGGACCGGGTGGTTTTCAAGGTGGAGCGGGGACATGGACCGGCTTTCTGGATCACAACGATCATCGCCGAGATCGTGCTCGGGATCCTGGCTTCGGTGATCGTGTTCTGGTTCAGCCGTCGCCGTGAATTCCGTGCCGATGCCGGCGGCGCCCGTTTGGCCGGTGGCGGCAACATGATCGTCGCGCTGGAGCGCCTGCGCCTGACTGCCGGACAGCCTCACCTGCCGGATCGCATGGCCGCGTTCGGTATCAATGGAGTGATCGGTCAGGGCCTAAAGCGTCTGTTCATGACCCATCCGCCTCTCGAGGAGCGCATCGCCGCACTCAAACGCGGGTCCTGAACCAACCGGGTACAGGGGAGGAGTACAGGATGGCAACCACTGGGTGACACAGGGAGCCCTGAAGTTTGTATCGTCCCTGCCGCTGTGTTCCCAGTGGTAAATGCTGTTCTGAAGGGTGGTTGTTAACCGGCCGAGCTGAAGTCGTACTCCATCTTTGATGATGGCGACTGTACGAAATGGCCCTGAATGAAGTCGATCCCCGAGGACCAGATGGTAGCGAGTGTCTGGGCATCCTCAACGGATTCGGCGATCACCTGTTTATCGGTCTCCTTGGCACTGGCCGTAATCTGCAGAATCGTTTCCTTGATGGCCGTGTCCTGGTTCATCCGGCTAATCAGGCTGCCATCGATCTTCACAAAATCGGCCTCGCAATGTTTCAGCAGGTTCATGCAGTTTGGTGCCAGCCCCACGTTCTCCAGGGCGATCTGCAGCCGCAGTTGCCTGGCACCTTCGGCGATAACCTTCAGCGCTTTGATATTGCTGCTGGCCACCGATTCACTGACGGCCAGAGTCAGCGTGTTGCCGTTTAGCCGGGCGGACCTGACCAAATCGCGCAGCCAGGGCAGAAGTCGGGTGTCGCGGACGGAGGCCCCCGTAAGTGTTACGAAAAAGTTGGTGTGTTTGCCGGGCTGTCGCTGTTCTGAAAGCACTTTTACGGCGTTGGCCAGTACCCATCGATCTACGGCCACCATTAGCCCGGTCTTCTCTGCCGCTGGAATGAATTCGCCGGGGTCGATTTCGGCACCGTCACTCCCCAGCATTCGCAGCAACAGCTCGTAGTTTTCCGTTTCATTATTCTGGAGATGCACCACCGGTTGGTAGAGCAAGCGGAAGCTGTTGCTGCGCAGCGCGTGTTTCAGCTGCTTCTCCCAAAGCGTAAGGCGCTCCGTGTCGGCCATTTCTTCGTTGCCCGGGCGATAGGTGCTGACGCTGCCGCCGCCTTTCGCGACGGCCTGACTGTAGGCCTTTTCAGCCCGGGTGATAATCGCCTGCGGGTCGCGAACAGACTCATTGTAAAGGGCTATGCCAATACAGCAGGTGGTGTTGACAGACCGGCCACTGGCCTCGGAAATGTGTGCGGCTACCGCATCCCGAATGCGCTGTGAGACGCTGTCGGCCCTGTCGGTATCCGCCTCGCGCAGGATGGCGGTAAAGATATTCGATTCGAATCGTGCCACTGCCTCGGTGCCGTCTTGCAGCTCGTTTTTGATCACCGTGGCGATATCGGCAAGCACCGTATCGCTGGCGGCGATACCGATCTTGCGCCGCAGCTCCGTGAAATTGTCGGGTCGAATGTAGAGCACGGCACCGTGCTGCCCGGTTCTTCCGACGGTCTTTTTCAGGGCGTCGAGGAAGAACTGGTGGTTGTAGACGCCGGTCAGCAGGTCCTGTTTGGAGAGAGCATCCAGTTTCTGTTCCAGGGCCTTGTTGAGGGATTGATCCCGAATGATGATCTGGATGCAGCTCTCACCCTCGTACATTGCCGGAGAGAATTCCATGGCCACTTTAAACGTGGACTGATCGCATTTCAGACCCTGTACTTCAATGGTGCCGGCCCCGGTGCTGCTCTTGGTGTAGCGGCGCAGGAAATGCTTGAATTTGCCCTGGTCTTCCGGCGCAACCATATCCATGATGGGAAGGCCTTCGAGCTCGGTGAAATCGGAGTAGCCGAACATGCCGAGGTAGGATGAATTGGCGAAGACATGGGTGCCGTCGTGGACATAAGCAATCGCATCTCGCGAGCTTTCCACCAGTCCCTGGGCCCTTTTGTTGGCTTCCTGCAGCAGCCGTTCGCAATTTCGGTACTGCCGGCGTTTGTGGCCGTCATCCACCTCGCGAAGGAGTGTTTGCAGCAGCCGTTGCGGACGCGCCATCAAAACCGCATCGCGGGCGCCCGACTCTAGCAGGTCGGTTACGGTTTGATCAGAGGCATCATCCGCGATAATGAGGACGGGAAGATCCACTCTCATCTTGCCGATCACGTCCAGAGCGTCATGGGCAGTAAAATAGGGAATTTCGGGTTTACTGAGCACCAAATCCCATTGGTGCTCAGCCATGTGCTTGCGCAGGTCCTCGTCATCCTCCGCCCGGACGGCGCGGACTACACGACCGGCGTTACGCAGCCGGTTCGCTACGGTTTCGGCATCGTTCGAAGAGTCGTCAATGACAATGATGTGGATGATGTCTTCGTGTTTCACTGGCGTTCATCCGTTATGTTCTGGTTCCCCCGGTTCGACAGGGGCCTACTTGTATCGGAACCCTCCATGGTTTCCCACTTCTCAGGTGATTGGGATCTTTCCGGGAGCCCCTGCAATCTCGCGTACCAGGCGCGGTACCAGATAGCCGGCAAGACGGGCCCGCAGAGTCGCGACGAGTTCAATCGCATGCGTTTCGGGTACCTCGAAGTGAGCAGCTCCCTGTACGCGGTCGAGCAGGTGCAGATAATAGGGGATCACTCCTGCGGCAAAAAGCTTATCACTTAGTTTAGCCAAGGTATCGGGATGATCATTGACGCCCTTTAACAGTACTGTCTGGTTTAGCAGGGGAATACCGGCACTCCTCAACCGCTCAAGCGCCGCAGTGGCTTCGTGATTCAGTTCGGCCGGATGATTGACGTGCACCACCATCACCGGTTGCAGTCGACTGCCGGTCAACCAGGTCAGTAACGGATCATTGATCCTCTCCGGAAGGACGATCGGAAGACGCGAATGAATGCGTAGCGTCTGCAAATGGGGAATAGCGGCCAGTCGCTGCGTCAGTTCGGCCAGTCGTTCATCGTCATAGACCAGCGGATCGCCCCCGCTGAGGATGACTTCATTCACCTCCCCGTGCTGCCGCAGGTAGCCCAGCGCTTGCTGCCAATCCCCCTGAGCCGGATTTTCCGCGCTGTAGGGGAAGTGGCGTCGGAAACAGTACCGGCAATTAACTGCACAGGCGCCGGTGATCGCCAGCAGTACGCGGCCGTGATACTTGTGCAGTAATCCGGGTAGCGCCGCGGCCGAGCGGTCACCCACCGGATCCGTGCTATAACCTGCCAGTGGCGTGTTTTCCGCACCGAGGGGAAGGATTTGGCGCAACACTGCATCTGAAGAGTCGCCGGGCTTCATGCGGTTGATAAACCCCCTGGGCACCCGTAGCGGGAAGGCGGCGGCCGCTTGGCGGGCCGGCTCGACAAGCTCTTGTGGCAGATTCAACAGCTCGATGAGTTCGGCCGGATCCCGCACTGTGTCGGCCAAGGCATTTTTCCAGTCTTCGCTTCGGGTTATCATTACGTCTTTATCCGGCGGCTTTGTGCCGCACCGCTCTCTTTTCGGGTCTCACTCGGCGGCCGGTTACCCGCGCCGGAAGGTTCGGGCGGATTATACAGTCCCGGCGGCTGCAGGTCTTTCGGCCTCATGATTCACCGCAAAAACCCAAAGGCTGCAAAAGCATAACGGGTTTTGGGCCTTTCGCAGTGGGTGTTCGGGTTTAAACACTAGAGGATAGGTATGGCGACTTACAGCACCAACGAATTCAAACGCGGCCTCAAAGTGATGCTGGACGGCGATCCGGCGGCTATCGTCGAGAATGAATTCGTCAAACCCGGTAAGGGGCAGGCGTTTAGCCGCGTCAAGATTCGCAACCTGAAGACGGGGCGTGTCATTGAGCGGACTTTCAAATCGGGTGAGAACATCGAGGCTGCTGACGTTCTCGACACCGAAATGCAGTACCTCTACAGCGATGGAGAACACTGGCACTTCATGAACACCGAGACCTTCGAGCAGGTGAGTGCCGATGAAGCTGCCGTCGGCGACGCCAGGCAGTGGCTGAAGGAACAGGATATCTGCACCGTAACCCTCTGGAACGGTGCACCTATCAGTGTCACTCCGCCCAATCACGTGACGCTCGCGGTAACCGAGACCGACCCCGGTATCCGCGGCGATACCGCGACCGGAGGCACCAAGCCGGCGAGGCTGGAGAGCGGCGCCGTGGTACAAGTGCCGCTGTTCATCGACATCGGTGACGTGCTTAAGGTCGACACCCGCACGGGGCAATACATCTCCCGCGCTAAGGAGTAGCCGTAGCTTGGATTGGCGACCTGCGGCTTCGCTGGGCACCTTGCAGGAGCGCGCCCGTATCCTCTTCCGGATACGGGCATTTTTCGAGGCGCGCGGGGTGTGGGAGGTGGATACCCCGATTCTCTCCCGGGCGGGGACCACCGATCCGCACATCGACAGCTTTGTCTCCCGCTATCAGGGACCCGGTGCTGCTGGCGGTCTCCCGCTCTACCTGCATACCTCGCCCGAATTCCCGATGAAGCGCCTGCTTGCGGCCGGCAGCGGACCCATCTTTCAGATGGCTAAGGTCTTCCGCCAGGGGGAGGCGGGGCGGCTGCATAACCCCGAGTTCACCCTGCTCGAGTGGTATCGGCCGGGATTCGGCATGGCGCAATTGATGGATGAGGTGGAGGCTCTGGTCAGATGCTTCCTGGACTACCCTGCCGCCCGGCGGGTTACCTACGCCCGTCTCTTTGAAGAGGTGGTCGGACTTGACCCGCACCGGGCGGATGTCGCGCAGCTCGCTGCCTGTGCGTGCGCCAGTGGCCTGGGATCGCTACCCGATCTGGGGGGGGATCGGGACGCCTGGCTCCATCTGTTGTTCAGCCATCGGGTGGAGCCCGTACTTGAGGGACTTACCTTCGTCCATGACTATCCGACGTCGCAGGCGGCACTGGCCCGGATACGTGAGGGCGATCCACCGGTGGCGGAACGGTTCGAACTCTATGTGGATGGTGTGGAACTGGCGAATGGCTTCCATGAGCTGTCCGATGCGGCGGAACAGCGCTCCCGGTTCGCCGCCGAACGGGGGCAGCGGCGATCCGCGGGTCAGGAGGATATCGCTGCCGATGGGCGCCTGTTGCAAGCGTTGGAGCACGGTCTGCCCGACTGCAGCGGTGTGGCACTCGGGGTGGACCGGCTGGTCATGCGGACCCTTGGCCTGGATTCAGTCGCCGACGTAATCGCCTTTCCTGTCGAGCGGGCCTGAAGCCGATTCCGTTCCCCCTAGAGCACCAAACAGATAAAATCCCGAGCGGGGTGCAAATCATTGATTTGGGGCCGTCGAGCCTACAGGGATGTATTTATGGCGTCCCGAAAATCAATGACTTGCACCCCGTCCCACTGTTATTTGATCGGTGCTCTAGACATCTTCCGGGTGGTCGAGCGGCCCCTCATCCCGCTTCTCTTTCTGCTTCCACTCCTCGAGACACTCGACGCCGCAGAAATGGTAGATGTAGTCCACTCCTTCGGCCGTGTGGCCCGAGGAGGAGGGGATCTCCTTCAGGCAGACGTGACAGCTGACGTGTTCGGGCTCTTCTGGGTCGTGGCGCTTGAACTTGTTGGGATCCATGGACGTCTCCCGGTGTCTGGACGGCTCTTTCCCAAGGATAAGCCAAGCCGACCACCGGCGCGAGACTGCATCGCTCCCGGACACAAGCACTTGAGAATGCGGGGCCGTAATTACCGCTGCGTCTTCCCCAGCAGCTGTCCCATGCACACCCCGCTGCCATGGCCGATTTCCGAAGTCCAGTTCACGGCATCGGGGCCGAACAGCACGATGACCGTCGAACCCATATTGAAACGGCCGATCTCGTCTCCCCTGGCGAAGCAGGGTGCCTCGTTCTCTGGATAGCTCCATTGGCGAATGATCCGGCCGGCCGGTGGCGTCACCTGTCTCGCCCAGACCGTTTCAATACTCGCCACGAAGACTGCGCCCACCATCACCACCGCCATGGGACCTACATCAGTTTCGAACAGGGCGACCACCCGTTCGTTACGGGCGAACAGCTGTGGAATGGCACGTGCGGTTGCCGGACTGACGCTGAACAGCCGCCCGGGCACATGCACCATCCCGGTCAGGCGTCCATCGAACGGCATGTGAATGCGATGGTAGTTGCTCGGGGCCAGGTACAGTGTTGCGAATGAACCGTTGTGGAAAGGCGCCGCCCGCTCTCGGGAGCCACCCAGCAGCTCTTCCGTGCTGTAGCTGTGGCCCTTTGCCTGGAAGATGCTGCCATCGGCAATGGTTCCGGTCTGACTGACGGACCCATCCACCGGACAGGCAATCGCTCCGGCTCCATCGGCCAGCGGTCGTGCTTCCGGGCGCAGGGCTCGGGTAAAGAATGCATTGAAGTGCTCATAGGCGTGCGGGTTCTGCTCCACCGCCTCCTGCATATCCACTTTGTAAAGTCGGATAAAGGTATCGATAAACAGGTTCTTGAACGCCCGGATTCGCACCCGTGTCAGCGCATACATCAGCCTGGAGAGCAGGTGACCCGGCATCACATACTGCGGCCACGCCTTGAGGTAGTCGATCAGGAGCATCATTCAGAATCCGAGAAGTCGCCGTAATGGCGCCGGATTTGCAGGAAGGTTTGCACCATCTCCCCTGCATCGTGCGGCGGCGGAAATCGCCCATACAGGCGGCCGCGGGGATCAACCAGCGAGATGGCGGCGCTGTGATTGACGATATAGTCGTCGCCTGAAGTATCCCCTTCGAACATGTAAACCGCGCCGGTGGCCTCCACCAGGCGATCAAGCTGGTCACGCTCACCGGTCGCAGCCAGAAAGTCTTTATGGAAGAAGTCGACATACTGGTTCAAATGCTCCGGAGTGTCGCGCTTTGGATCCACCGAAATGAACACGATGCGTGTGTTGGCCATTGCCTCGGGGTGTGCCTCGAGTCCCTGGTAGAACTGATTCAGGGTCAGCAACGCGGTTGGGCAGATGTCCGGGCAATGGGTATAGCCGAAGAACATCAGTGACCACTGCCCTTCGAGATTGGCGGGGCCGAAAGGTTCCCCATCGCTGCCAATCAGCGTGAATTCGCCAAGTCCCCGGGGTTCCGGATAGAGGGCGTTGCGAAGTTCGGGTGGCGGAGGCGCTTCAGCTTCCCCGCGCAACATCAATAGACCGATCGCTATCATGACGAGTAGTGCGGCGGCGATTGCACCGGTTTTCAGCAGTTGGTGATTTGTGTTCATAGCAGTAATTCTCTCAAAAAACGCGGGTGGAGCACCGGGGCCCGTATTGACGCCATCTGGTATCGCACGTAATTTGGACGGGGTAGACCCTTGAGGGCGTTCAAATGTCCGTTAGTATACTCATCCCAAAGAGCAATAGGTCGATCTGGCATCCCGATCTGATGGAAGTGGCGGCTGCGCCGGTTGCGACCCTAGAGGTTCCGCTGCTTGGCTGGATCTCGGCCGGCCAGCCGGTAATGGTCAACGAAGACAATCAGAGTGTCTCCGTACCGCACAACATGGTGCGGAAAAACACCTACGCGCTGCGGGTTCGCGGCCACTCGATGGTCGATGACAACATTCAGGATGGTGATATCGTCATTATCGAGAAGCGCGAAACGGCTGAAAATGGCCAGTCCGTGGTCGCCATGATCGGTGGCGAGCAGGTCACGCTCAAGAAGTTCTATGTTGAACGCGACGGCGTTCGCCTTCAACCGGCAAATCCCGACATGGACCCTATCTACTTCAAGAACGAAGAGGTGCAGATCCTCGGTATCGTCACCGGGGTGATCCGGTCGGTGGGGTAGGTTTGGCCTTCAGGCTCCTAGCCTTCAACCGGCAACTCGGGCCGGTTGCCCCAGTCCGACCAGGAGCCGGGATAGCCCTTGGCGCGATAGCCCAGCCATTTCAGCCAGAACCAGGTATGGGCGGAACGGTGGTGGGTTTGGCAGTAGGCCACCACGGTTTGTTCGGCCCGAATCCCCAGCTTTTCCAGGCGGGACCGGGAGGCGGACGGCTCTTTGAGCCGCAGGTTGCGCTTCTGATCCATGGCTTCGGTCCACTCCATATTTACCGCACCGGGAATATGGCCGCCGCGGGCGGCGAATTTCTTTGAGCCGTCAAACTCGCCGGGACTGCGGGCATCAAGCAGTGCTACCGAAGGGTCGTCGAGATGGGCAAGGATGTAGTCGGCATCGGCAATGGCCTCGGAGTCCCGGTCCAGTGCAGCATGGTATGCACTCGGTTCGATGGGGGTCGGCGCCCGTTCCAGGGGAAACCCTTCACCTGCCCAGGCATGCAAACCCCCGTTCAACAGGCTATAACGCCCATGGCCCAGTATCTCCAAGGTCCACAAAAGGCGTGCAGCCTTGCCTCCCCCCTCGTCGTCGTAGGCCACCACATGGTGTTCGGCCTTCAGACCGACGTTTGATAGCACCCCACTGAGTACACCCTCATCCGGCAGCAGTCCGCCGGTATTTCGGTGTCCTCCGACGATCGAGCCGTAATCCAGGTGTACGGCTCCCGGAATGTGAATTTCGGTATGCACCGACATTTGGCTGAGGTCCACGACGAGAAGGTCCGGGTCGCCCAGGTGATGCTGCAACTGTTCGGGCTCTACCAGGAGGGGCAGCTTTTGCGACATTTTCACTCCGTCATCTCTTTCTCGCTCGTGTACTGTTGCATGCTTGGCTCGTCCGAAGGGAGCCCCCCAAAAACGCCATGACGGCGTTGCGGACTCCATCCCTGGAGTCCGCCCTTCGGGCCAGCCTTCGGCTGTCGGAATCCGCTCCCGGCGGATTCGTGCAGCGCTTGACAATGGAATAACACTGCCTGCGCGCTGCGCCTTGTCTTGACGTTTTTGGGGGGCTCTGAAAGTATCGCCAAGCATGCAACATACACTAGATAGTCTTGCCGCAGGCCATTTTCAATGGGCGGGGGGTTACCTGCCGTCATGAAGCTCTATCGTTGAATATACGGAAATCACCATGTTTCCGAAACGGCAAACCGTGACCCGCCTCACAAGCCGTCGAAACTTTCCGGATACGATAAGCGGTTGTCTGCCATGCGCATGATAGGGTGGTTTGGAGGGGCAGCTGTTACGGGGTGCGTTTCAGCGGCTCCTTCGGTACTCTTCGTGGTTGCTTGTCGGTTAATCCGGAAAGTCGTGACGGCCCGTACGGCCGCTTTGCTATCGAGAGGGATTGGAATATGAAGAGAGTACTGCTTGTGTCGGTCATCGTAGCCGGGCTGGTGGGGTGTGCTGCGCCGGGGCCTCGCGACGATAGTCAGTCGCAGACCAATCGTACAGCGGCCGGCGCGGTCATGGGCGCCATAGGTGGTGCCGTAATTGGTCACCAGATGGACAGCGACCGTGGTGCAGTGGCCGGGGCCATTATCGGTGGCGCGACAGGTGCTGCCGTCGGCAATTACATGGACAAGCAGGAACAGGCCTTTGAGGAAGCGCTGGCCGAAGAGCAGCGTCAGAATCAGATCGAAGTACAGCGGGTTCGTGAAGACCTGCTGAAACTCACCCTGGACAGTGAGATTAGCTTCGATTTCGACAGTGCGGCAATCAAACCCAGTTTCAAGCCGAGTCTCGACAAGCTGACGAACGTGCTAGCAAAGTACGACCGAACGGAAGTCACCGTCGTGGGGCATACCGATTCTGTGGGTTCGGAGGCCTATAACCAGCGGCTTTCCGAACGCCGCGCAAGCGCGGTGGGTGACTATCTGACGGATCAGGGGATCAGCCGTTATCGCCTGCGTGCCGAGGGGCGTGGTGAATCGGAGCCGCGTGCAAGCAATAACACAGCCTCCGGTCGGCAGCTGAATCGACGCGTCGAGGTCTTTGTGCGCCCCGAAGCGGATTTCGCCGAGCGCTAGTGGTCCACACTATTTTCCGGGACCACTAGCCAAGGGTCGGTTTCGTTCCCGGACGGGACCGGCCATGCTTGACGTCCCCTTTTTTTGCACGCAGACTAAAGCAATTGATTACTCACAAGTTGAGCCATGGGCAAACCCACCGAAGAAAGACGACAGGAAATCATCGAGGCAACGCTCGAGTTGGCGGGAGAGCGGGGCGTCAAAAAGGTGACCACTCAGGCGATTGCCGACAAGGTGAAGATCGCGCAGCCCACTGTGTTTCGCCACTTCAAAAGCCGTGATGCCATTTTCAGTGCAGCGATCGGGTTCATAGCTGAACGGCTCTTTCAGGTCCTGGAGGGCGACTTTGCCGGCAAGGCGCCCCCCGACCAACGGTTGCAGCAGCTGATACGCCGCCAACTGGCCTTTATCGGAAGTGCCAGAGGGCTTCCCCGTTTACTCTTCTCCGATCGGCTCCACCTGGAGTCTCCCCAGCTTAAACGCACGGTGCGGACGGTAATGGAACGCTACATCGCACGCATCGAGGCATTGTTGCAGGAGGGGATGGAAAGCGGTTGCTTTCGTTCCGATCTCGCTCCGGATGTGGTCGCTTCCTGGATTGCCGCCCTTGTTCAGGGCCTGGTCATGCGGTGGTCGATCTACGACTTTGACTTTCCTCTTGAGGACAAGGCAGATGAGGTTTGGGCCTTTATCGAACCGGCCCTGAAGGATAATCGGTGAGTTTGTGGGACGAAGTTTACGGCCCGCCCTTTGGGGAGGCGGTGGCATGCGCGCCGGCAGTCAGATGCACGCGCAGGTGCTGCTTTGCCGAGCGGCAGTACCTCACATTGTGTGAAGAGGGTCAGGGGAGAAAAAAATGTCCAAATATGTGCTGAGGGGTATTGCCCTCGTCGCTGTTGCGTTCGGGTTATTGACCCTCACAGAGGGTGGCGGCGTGCTGTTTTTTGATGGTGAAGCACGACGCGCCGCGGGCGACTACGTGCCGTTTGTACTCTGGTTTAATTTTCTTACCGGTTTCTTCTATATCTTCATCGGCATTGTCTTGTGGCGCGATATGGCGTCCGGTTTTGCGTGGGCCCTCGCCGTTTGGGTCGCATCACTGGTGGTGTTTGGTCTTCTCGCACTCCACATAGCTGGCGGTGGTGCCTACGAGGAGCGGACAGTAGCCGCTATGTCGCTGCGAAGTGGTGTACTGACGCTGGTTCTGCTGGCCACCTATTGGCAGTTGAGGCAGCGGCGGGCACGTCGCTGAAATGTCGCTCTTTCCAGTCGGCCAACTCCGCGATGCGCCCGTATTACAAGCGCTGGTCCGGCGGGATCGCCGTGTGCTGCAGCTCTATTTCGGCGCCGGTCTCCTGTTCGTCACGCTGGCGGAGTGGCTGGGGATACACTTTCAAGTGGCGGACCGTATAGGGATCGAACTGTTTCTCTTGCGCGGCGTGTTCTACATCACCATAACTGCGGCATTATGGGCCTGGTTACTGCACGTGAACCGGATAAGGATTCAACAGTTAATGGAGCGCAATCGCCATCATTATGAAGCAGTGCTCAAGGCTTATGACTCCGCTTTAACGCTCAAGGATACCTACACCGGCGGGCATGGCCGGCGCGTCGCTTTGTATGCGGCGACTATTGCCGAAGCGATGTCGCTTTCGGAGGATGAGCTTGAACAGGTGTACCAGGCCGCCTTGCTCCACGATATCGGGAAAATCGGTATTCCGGACGCCATCTTGACCAAACCGGGGCGACTGACTGAGTGTGAGTCCGCAATCATATGCAGCCACCCTGATAAAGGGGCTGACATTCTGCAGGGGCTGCCACAATTATGCGAATTGGCACCCTTGGTTCGCCACCATCATGAGCGATGGGACGGGGCCGGCTATCCCGCACGACTAAAGGGCGAGGCCATTCCCCTTGGGGCACGGATTATTGCGGTTGCCGACGTCTTTGATGCGGTCACCAGCGATCGAAGCTACCGTAGCGCTAGCACCGCCGGACAGGCACTGGCGCTCCTCCGCGAAGCCCGCGGCAGCCATTTCGATCCGGCCGTCATCGATTGTGCACTAGCTAAAGAGGTCGCCCGCGCGCTGGAAACGTATATGGATTTGGAAATCGACGCACTGCGATGGACTAATGGGTCGGCAGTTCCGTCTGCTAAAGATTCGGTGGCTTTTATGCCTCGAAAGTGAGCAATTAATTACTCAATAGAGGAGGGTTATCATGGGAGGCAAGTTTTTCGCTGTTCTGATTACCGGTGCTCTTACCGGCATTTCCGGCTTGGCCGTCGCGGCCGATCTGAAAAATATCATGGCGCAGCTCGGCCGTGACATGCACCAGGTCAGTGACGGCATCATGCAAGACGACCTTGAGCAGGTGGCCCAGGGCGCGCAGGCAGTGGCCGACCATCCGCGTCCCTCCCTGGGACAGCGCTGGCGGATCCTGCAGGGGATGGGCAATGAGCTGGAAGGCTTCCGGCAGGCGGATGCGCGGGTTCACGACCAGGCTGTTGAACTGGGTGAGGTGGCCCGTGCCGGAGATCGGGAGGGGGTCGTGAAGCACTATTTCGAACTCGTGGAGGCGTGCATTGCCTGCCACGACCAGTACCGCCAACCGGTACGGGAGCTGATGAGGGAGTAGCGGCGCGGCTGCAGGTTGGGTTTCAGGCTGTTAACGCTTTCGAGTTGACGGGCTAAAGTCTGACCTGCAGTGGCTGTGGCTGGCCTTCCCGCTTTGTTCCGCTTTTTTTCGGCGAAGGCGTGAAGCCCGAACTACGGGATGTGCCGCTGTAGGTCGGCCTTCAGCTTCGATAAGGGACGCTGCCGAGTTCGCGACCTACTCCGCCGCCTCGTTCAGCAGTTTTTCGACTTCACCGACCAGCGATTCACAGCAACCGAAGACTTCGAGCGAAAGTTCGTTGATATTTTCGCCGGAGCACAGGAAGCGCGGTGGCTCGCCATGCTCGGAGCACTGGAGCAACTCGGTCCGGTCGACCACGCTTTCGACAATCTCCTGAAGCAGGGCTGCCTCTTGCGGGTCCTCCATCTGGGCCGGGTCGAGTTCGCGGCCTCCAATCTGAAATGCAAATGCTACGCCTTTGCCCATGATTCCACTCCGTTATCGGCGTTAAAACTGAATTTGAGACTACCACGTCAGCTGTGCGTTCACCTTTGCCGGTAAGCACTAATCCCAAAGGGGTAGGCGCCGGTAGTCGCAGGATTAGTTCGGGCGCGATGCCGTTTCGGCCGGGATGCATTTTGCGACCACGGGCCAGGTGAACCGGAAGGTTGTCCCGCGGCCCTGTCCCGAATCGATGAACAGCTCTCCATCGTGGCTCTCTACCAGCTTTTTGACCAAAGCCAGCCCAAGTCCACTGTGTTTCGCGCTCTCTCCCGGCTCGAGCACCTGGAAGACCTGAAGGACGGTTTGCTGGTGCTCCTGCAGTATGCCGGGTCCGTCGTCGCTTACCGCGAATTCGTAGAATTCGCCGCAGGGCCGCGCGGCGACGCGGACGTGGCCACTCGCCCGGTCGTGGTGGGCGACGGCATTGCCGATGAGGTTGGCAAAAATCTGGCTGAGCGGCGTGCGCCAGGTTATCAGTGAAGGCATTGCCGTATCGACCTGGACTCGGAACGAGGCGGGCAGGGCGAGAAAGTGAATGACATCCGTGATCAGGGCCCGGGTATTGACTGGTTCCGGGGGGTCTCCGGCGCAGCCGGCCCGCGCGTAACGGAGTAGATCGTCGATGAGGCGATCCATTCGGGTCACCCGATCGCGGAGCAGATCGGCGTGCCGCGACAGTGACTGGGGATCACCTTGCCGAAAATCCTCTTCGATCACGGTAGCCAGCATGGAGACGGCCCGGATGGGGGCCTTGAGGTCGTGGGCCGCAATATAGGCGTACTGTTCCAGTTCGGCATTGGCACGTTCAAGCTTGCGGGTCTTCTCCCGTAGCGAACGGGCGGTCTCCCCAAGGCGCTGTTCCGCTTCCCAGCGCTGGCTGATGTCGATAAAGGAGAGCACGATGCCACCATCGAGCTCACCCGGCTCGTCGACCGGTTCGGCCACATACTCCACCGGGACCGGGGTACCGTCCCGGCGGACGAACTGGATTTCGCTGCGATGGGTTGGTTCCCGGTTTTCCAGTACATCGCATAGCGGGCAGTGCTTGACCATGCCGCTGGTGTCGTAGCATTGGATGACATCGAAAAAGCAGTGCCCGACCAACTCGGATTCGGAAAAGTCGAGAACTTCCAGGGTGGTGGGATTGGCGAAAACGCAGCGACCATTCCGGTCGATACCGACCAGCCCCGAGCCGGCGATACGCAGGATTTGATCATGCTGCAGCGTCATCTGAGTCAGCCGGTCCAGGTAGTGGTTGGCGCTGGTCAAGGCTGCTTCAACCCGCTGGTGTACCTCGGTGCGGAAGATGCGGAGGATTTGAACCAGCGACACCGTGGCGATGATGGCAAACACGGTCCTGAGTGCCGGCACCGACACTTCGGCGGCTTCGAAAAAACGTTGACTGTGATTCAGGTTGGCGGGGAAGAAATCGGCCGGCGGGACCAGCAGGCCGGCGGCAACGGCATAGCCAGCGAAGGCACCGGTGGCTGAATGGAAGTACGGCTTGAGGCCCATGGGACGGAGCCTTTCGGCTTCAACGCGATAATACAGGAGGAACCCGATGGCAGTGAACGAGGCGGCCGGCAATGCCAGCAGGTAACGAACGGCAACGGCAAAGTCATGCGGTCCGAGCATCCAGGCAACTTGTACCAGCAGGAGCACGACGGGAAAATACCAGACGGGGTGTGTGAACCATTCCGTGGCCCGTTGCCACCGGCCTGCCGCCCGACTGCTGAGGCGAACCAGGCGCCGGCCGAACTCCAGCAGGATGACGAACGAGATGGTTAGTAGAGTGGCGGCCACCTGCAGACCGAATGGGAACTCCCTTTCCAGATACCACATCTCCAGCCATTCGTGGACGCCATGTACCAGCCCGAACCCTGCCAGAAATGGGAGAGGACGGGCCAGGGCAAAATCGGAGTCCAGCCGGGGCTGTATGGCAATGGAAAGCCCCATGAGGATGAAGGACAGGCCATAAAAGAAGTAAATGAAACTCCCGGGTGGAGCGTACATTGGTCAATCCCGGTGGAGGTGTATACCGGCGGCGGTCGAGAGCCAGTGTTTTCCTGCATCTTATCGCGTTATGTCGCAAAAAACAGTGACTCTGGGACCAATTCAAAGTTGGGTCGTAAACAGGGCCGTGGGTAAGGGGGATCGGAGGCGCTCAGACTTCAGATATCCTTTGAGAACGGTTGTCTGCCGGGGGTACAGCGTCTGCCAAACTGTTTGCCGCCACAGGCCAGGTGAATCGAAAAGTGGCACCGCGGCTCTCTCCCGACTCGACGAATAATTCTCCTTCGTGGCTCTCCACCAGTTTCTTCACCAGGGCCAGGCCGAGTCCACTGTGTTGCGTTCCCTCTCCCGGATTCAGTACCTGGAACACCTGCAGGATCGTTTCACGATGCTCTTCCCTGATGCCGGGCCCGTCGTCGCTCACCTCGAATTCGTAGAACTTTCCGCAGGGGTGTGCGGTGACGCGGATGTGGCCGTTCTCCCGGTCGTGATGGGCGACGGCATTGCCAAGGAGGTTGGCGAAAATCTGGCTGAGTGGTGTGCGCCAGGTCACCAGTGACGGCATCGCCGCATCGACCTCGATTCGGAACGAGGAGGGCAGGGCGAGAAAGTGGATGAGTTCATGGACCATGGCCCGGGTATCAACCGGCTCCGGGGGATCGTTCACGCTACCGGCGCGGGCATAGCGGAGCAGGTCATTGATGAGACGATCCATTCGGGTCACGCGTTCACGGAGCAGGCCGGCATGCTTCGACAGTGACTGAGGATCACGATGTTGGAAATCCTCTTCGATGACGGTAACCAGCATGGATACGGCGCGGATAGGGGCCTTAAGATCGTGGGCCGCAATGTAAGCGTACTGTTCCAGGTCGGCATTGGCACGTTCGAGTTTGCGGGTTTTTTCCTGCAGCGAACTGGTGGTGTATCGGAGGCGCTGCTCCGCTTTCCAGCGCTGGCTGATGTCGATAAAGGAGAGCACCAGACCGCCGTCGAGCTCCCCTGGTTCATCGACCGGTTCGGCTACAAACTCCACGGGAACCGACGTGCCGTCGCGTCGAATGAACAGCATCTCGCTCCGGTGGGTCGGTTTTCGGGTGCGCAGTGCCTCGCAGAAGGGGCAGTTCTTCAGTTCGCCTTTGGCATCATAGCAGCGGATCACCTCGGTGCAGGGGCGCCCGATCAGTTCGGCCTCGGGAAAGCCGAGCACTTCGAGGGTGGTGGGGTTGGCAAAAACGCACCGACCTTTCCGATTGATGCCCACCAGGCCCGAGCCGGCGATGCGCAGGATCTGTTCATGCCGCTGCGTCACCTCGGTCAGTTCCGACAGACAGTGGCTGGCATGTTCGATAGCCCTTTCCACCCCCAAGCGTACTTCTGCGCGAAACATCCGGAGTATCAGGCCCAGTGAAACTGCGGCCACAATGGCGAACAGCGTCCGAAGACCCACCACAGAGTCCTCGGCGGCATCAAAAAAGTATTCGCTGCTGTAGCGGTTGGCGGGGAAGAAGTCGGCCGGTGGGACCAGCAGCCCGGCAGCCACCGCATAGCCGGCGAAACCGCCGGCGGCCGAGTAGAAGTACCGCTTGAGACCCATTGGGTGCAGCCTGTCGGCTTCACTCCGGTAATAGAGGAGGAGCCCGATGGCACTGGTGAGTGCACCCGGAAACGCCAGCAGATAACGTGTGGCAACGGCGAAGTCATGGGGCTCGAAATTTAGGGCCAGCTGCGCCAGCAAGAGGGCTACGGGCAGATACCAGATGGGGTGTGTGCACCATTCGGCGACTCTCTGCCACCGTCCTGCTGCCGGACTGCTGAGGCGAACCAGGCGTCGACCAAATTCCTGCAGCGGCAGGAACGAAACTGCCAGAAAGCCGGCGGCGGTCTGCCTCGCCGCCGGCGAACCCTCATCCACATGCCATACCTCCATCCATTCATGAACGCCATGCAGTATTCCGAATGCGGCCAGGAAAGGCAGGGGGCGAGCCAGGGCAAAGTCCGACTCCAGCCGGGGCTGTACGGCGATGGACAGCCCCATGAGGATGAAGGCCAATCCGTAGATAAAGTAGATGAGATTTCCAGCCGGAGTTTCCATTTCTCACCCTTCGTACCGAACGGAGACCATTGGTGGTCCAATGGCCCTAGAGTACGGAGGGTAATCGGTACAAACTGTAACAAAATGTTAGGTTTATACCCCTTCTAAAAACCTCAGGCGAACGATCGCTGCTATCAGGTGATCACGGTGGGCGTATTGCGGCCGGTGCGCGCCTTGAGCTGGCAGATATCAGTGGCAGCTTCCATCAGATCGGCGAGGGCCTCCTGCGTTGCCTGCGTATGCTTTCCGGCATTGGCCTCATAGCGCTCGACATAAATGCGCAGGGTGGCGCCCTCGGTACCGGTGCCGGAGAGCCGGAATACGATACGGGAGTCTCCCTCGAGGATCAGGCGTAGCCCCTGGCCGCTGGCCTGGCAGCCGTCGATCGGGTCGGTATAGCTGAAGTCATCGGCCAATAGCACCTTACGGCCGGCAAGCGTCCCCCCCCGCAGGGAGGGAATCTTTTCGGCGAGGTCTGTATACAGGGAGGTCGCCTTGCCGGCATCCAGCGCCTCGTAGTCGTGACGGGTATAGAAGTTGCGCCCGTAGGCGCGCCAGTGATCCCGGACGATGTCGATCACTGATTCCCGCCGCTCGGCTATGATGTTGAGCCAGAAGAGTACCGCCCACAATCCATCCTTCTCCCGCACGTGATCCGAACCGGTACCGAAGCTCTCTTCTCCGCAGAGGGTGATTTGGCCCGCATCGAGCAGATTGCCGAAGAACTTCCAGCCGGTGGGTGTCTCATAACAGGCGATCCCCAGCTTTTTGGCTACCCGGTCCACCGCCTGGCTGGTGGGCATCGAGCGGGCCACACCGGTCATGCGACCGGCATAGCCGGGGATACGCTCGGCGTTGGCGGCCATCACCGCCAGGGAGTCGGAGGGCGTCACGAAAAAGCGTGGGCCGAGAATCATGTTGCGGTCGCCATCACCGTCGGAGGCGGCACCCAGGTCGGGCGCCTGGTCGGAATACAACTCCTCGACCAGTGCCTCGGCGTAGGTCAGGTTGGGGTCGGGATGGCCGCCGCCGAAATCCTCACGGGGCTCGCCGTTGATGACCGTGCCGGCAGTCGCGCCCAGCCGATGCTCCAGGATCTCGCGGGCGTAGGGTCCGGTGATGGCGTGCATGGCATCGAAGCGCACGCGAAAGCCGGAGGCGAACAGGTCGCGAATGGCATCGAAGTCGAAGAGCTGTTCCATCAGATCGGCGTAGTCGGCCACCGGATCGATGACCGTCACCTGCATCCTACCGAGTGCGTAGTGACCGGTCTCGTCGATGGGCAGATCGGCGGCGTCATCAATGAAGAAACGATCGATGTCCTGCGTCCGCCGGTAAATGGCTTCGGTGACGCTTTCAGGAGCAGGACCGCCGTTCGAAACATTGAATTTGATGCCGAAATCGCCGTTCGGGCCGCCGGGATTGTGGCTCGCTGAAAGCACCAGCCCCCCCTCGGCCCGGTGTTTGCGAATGATTGTCGACACGGCCGGCGTGGAAAGCAGACCGCCCCGGCCCACCAGCACCCGGTGAATGCCGTTTGCCGCCGCCATCTTGAGAATGGTCTGAACCGCATGGCGATTATAAAAGCGGCCATCGCCGCCCAGCACCAGTGTGCCACCCTTCAGATCGGGGCGGGTATCGAATACAGACTGCACGAAATTCGGCAGGTAATTTCCTGTGCGGAACACATCCACCTTCTTTCTCAGGCCCGACGTCCCGGGTCGCTGTCCTTCGAACGGCTGTGTGCTGACCGTGCTGACGCTCATCCAATGTCCTCTTATCGATGTTATTTCCGGCACTATGAAGGATAGGCCCTCAAGCCGTTCCAGGCCAATCATAGCGGACCGCTTGAAACGCGACCCCCATGCCCCCATCTTCTGCGATGTTTTCGGGGGCCGGTGAGGGCACCTGCGGGTCGGCCTTCAGGCCTATACATCGATAGGGCCGAAGCCCAACCTGCATCTGCCCCAGGGGCCGGCAAGACCAACTTGAGGAGACAAAGCGAACATGACGGTTGAAGCACACAAGGAGACCCTCGGTTTCGAGACGGAAACCAGACAGCTCCTGCACCTGATGATCCACTCCCTCTATTCCAATAAAGAAATCTTCCTGAGGGAGCTGGTTTCCAACGCCTCCGACGCTTGCGACAAGCTGCGCTTCGAGGCCCTGGGGGACGATGCCCTCTATGAGGGCGACAATGACCTGAAGATCCGCGTTGTCTACGATAAGGACGCCCGCACCATCACGGTTTCGGACAACGGCATCGGCATGAACCGGGAGGAGGTCATCGAGAACCTCGGTACCATCGCCAAATCGGGTACCCGCTCCTTCCTGGAGTCGCTTACCGGTGACAATGCCAAGGACGCCCAGCTCATCGGTCAGTTCGGCGTTGGCTTCTACTCCTCTTTCATCGTCGCCGATCGGGTCACTGTGACCACGCGCCGTGCCGGGCTTACCGAAGAGCACGGGGTGCGCTGGGAGTCCGACGGCCAGGGGGAATACACCCTGGAAACGATCGACAAACCCGATCGGGGCTCCAGCGTTACCCTGCACCTGACCGAGGGTGAGGATGAATTCCTGGACGGCTGGCGCCTGCGCAACATTATCCGCAAATACTCCGACCACATCACGCTGCCCATTCTGATGCCGAAAGAGCAGCACGGCGAAGAGGAGGAAAAGGCCGAACCCGAAGAGGAAATGGTCAACCAGGCCTCCGCCCTCTGGGCCCGCCCCAAGAGCGAGATAAAGGATGAGGAGTACAACGAGTTCTACAAGCACGTCGCCCATGACTTCGAGGATCCCCTCGCCTGGATCCACAACAAGGTAGAGGGACGGCTCGAGTACACCTCGCTGCTCTACATTCCCGGGCGGGCGCCGTTCGACCTGTGGGACCGGGAGCGCCGCCGCGGCGTGAAGCTGTACGTGAAGCGTGTATTCATCATGGATGATGCCGAACAGCTGATGCCCTCCTATCTGCGCTTCGTGCGCGGTGTGATCGACTCCAACGACCTGCCGCTCAACGTCTCCCGCGA
Organism: Thiohalomonas denitrificans; assembly: GCF_900102855.1. Taxonomy (NCBI): domain Bacteria; kingdom Pseudomonadati; phylum Pseudomonadota; class Gammaproteobacteria; order Thiohalomonadales; family Thiohalomonadaceae; genus Thiohalomonas; species Thiohalomonas denitrificans. Next base: position 335,284 of record NZ_FMWD01000001.1, on the reverse strand, counting down.
GATCCTGCAGCACAACAAGGTCATCGACTCCATGCGCGGCGGTTCCGTGAAAAAGGTGCTGGGCCTGCTGGAGTCCATGGCCAGAAACGAGCCCGAGAAGTACACCACCTTCTGGGCGCAGTTCGGTGCGGTGATGAAGGAGGGCCCCGGCGAAGACTTCGCCAACCGCGAGCAGATCGCCAAACTGTTGCGCTTCGCCTCCACCAACAAGGACACCGAGGAGCAGAGCGTCTCGCTGGATGAGTACATCGAGCGCATGAAAGAGGGTCAGGAAGCGATCTACTACATCACCGCTGACTCTTTCGCCGCCGCCAAGCACAGCCCGCACCTGGAAATCTTCCGCAAGAAGGGCATCGAGGTGCTGCTGCTGCACGAGCGCGTCGACGAGTGGTTCACCTCCTCGCTTACCGAGTATGACGGCAAGCCCCTCAAGTCCGTCACCAAGGGTGAACTCGATCTGGGCGAACTCGAGGACGAAGAGGAGAAAAAGGAGAAGGAGAAGGTCGCCAAAGACTTCGAAGACGTCCTCAAGCGCGTAAAGGATACCCTGGGCGACAAGGTCAATGAGGTACGGGTCACCCACCGCCTGACCGATTCGCCGGCCTGTGTGGTCACCGGCGAAGACGAGATGAGCGCCAACCTGGAGCGCATCCTCAAGTCCGTCGGCCAGAACGCCCCGGACATCAAGCCGACCCTGGAGCTCAACCCCGAGCATCCGCTGGTGTCGCGGCTCAAGGAGGAACAGGACGAAAAGCGGTTCGGAGACTGGACCAACATCCTGTTCGACCAGGCCTGGCTCGCCGAGGGCGGGCAACTGGAAGATCCCGCCGCCTTCGTTGGGCGACTGAACGAACTGCTACTGGAACTGCGGTAGCCAGCCAGGAACGGAGAGGCGGCCAATCGGCCGCCTCTTTCGTATCCGCTCGAGCCTATAGGCGCCCTCCTGAAGAACTCAACGATTCACCCCTTGAATTTCGGAACCACGGGGAACACGGGGCGCACGGGGAGAAAAAACCGAATAACCTGTCTTACCCCTTGGTCTCCGTGTCCCCCGTGGTTACCAGTTCTTCCTAAACGGGCTCCGGCCCGGTTTACCGCATGGAAAACAGCTCCTGGTGGAAGTTGTCGGCAGACAACCCGAGCGCCATGAGGCTCCGGCGCAGGCTGGCACCGAACGGAGCGGGACCGCAGAACCAGACGTCGCTCTGCTGCCACTCCGGGACCGTCGCGAGTAGCCGCTCCGCCGTCAAATGACCGTCGCGGTGAGGGACGTAGACATGCAGTCGCACCCCCGCGTTATCCGCCAGCTGCTGAAGGTCTGCGATGAAGCGCTTATCCGGGGCATTGGTGCTGAAGAACAGATGCACAGGCTGCCCGTGCATCTGTCCGGCCAGCGATTGCATGCGCGCGATAAAGGGGGTGATGCCGATACCGCCTGCCACCCAGATCTGGCCCGGTTTGTTACCGCGAAAATCGAAACAGCCGTAGGGTCCCTCGACCGTGGCGAGGTCTCCAACCTGCAGCATTTGCGGCAGGTTCGTGGTGTAGTCGCCGAGCGCCTTGATGTGAAACCGGAGCTTTCCATCACCACTCCAGGCCGAGGAGATGGTAAAGGGATGGGGACCTTCGCTGCGATCGAAGGTGACGAACGCAAACTGTCCCGCCTTGTGCCCCGCCCAGCGGTCTATCAGTCGAATCACCACCTTCAGTACGCGATCCTCTGTATGGTGCTCCAGCTCTTCCACTACCCCTACTACGCGGCGGCGGTAACCGACCTTGCCGAACAGCGAGGTGAAGGCGGCAATCACACCAACCGCCATGAGCAGCCCCAATAACACCCCTATGGCGCTTCCCCAGTAATCGGTTTTGATTAGTATCAGCGCATGAAAGACCAGGAACAGGTAGACGATGGTGATTAGCCGATGGGTCTTGTGGAAGTAGCGGTAGGGAAAACGCTTGAGAAGTGCGAGCACAATCAGGAGCACAGCGGCATAAAATGCCCATTCACCGATGCTCTCTGCCAGTCCCCGCTGGCTGCGCATGAAGTGTTCCAGAGCGTCTGCCGGCGGGCCCGCCCTTCCCCTGGCCGGCCGCTCCAGCCACCCCCAGCCCACCGCCCATTTGGGGCCTTGCGCCCAGAGCCAGTGAATCACCGCAACGACCAGCGCGGTGATACCCAGCCATTTATGCAGGCGGTAGCTCTTGTCGAGCCCACCGAACAGCGGCTCTATGCGGGCGGGTCGGATGGCAAGAAACAGGGCGACGCTCATTACGCTCATGCCGATGATTCCGGTCAGTTGCACCAGCGTTTTGCGGATCGGGAAGAAGCCGCTGGCCGACCAGATTTCAGGGTCGGATGCCACCCAGAGGAGGACCGGCAACAGCAGGGCCGAGAGATAGATTGTCCGAATACGCTTCATATCGTTGATACCTGAACAAACTGGTTTGCCGCCGGAGTGCGATTCCGGACGGGTCCACCCGGGTGCGCATACTGTACCAGTACGACCCGGAATTCGCGGCACCGGTCTGAGGTGCCTTTGCGCTTCTTTGCACTACTTTATGGTTGGGCCGGAACCGTTGCGGAGCTGTTCTGAGATTTCTTTCTGGAGTTTTGCTTTCAGCTTGATTTAAGGCTCACCCCTTAGGCTTGCCTGCACAGTTGAACTGGAGGGCGAGTCGATGACCGCACGAAATGACATCAAGGTCTGGGACCCGCTGATCCGGCTCTTCCACTGGAGTCTGGTGGCGGCGTTTACCCTGGCCTACCTCACCGAAGACGACTTCATGACGCTGCATGTCTATGCGGGTTATCTGGTTGGCGGCCTGGTGCTGTTTCGTCTGGTGTGGGGCTTCATCGGTACCCGCCACGCCCGCTTTTCCGATTTCGTGTACGCGCCGGCCGCGGTGCTTGCCTACCTGAAGGAGCTGCTGCTGCTACGGGCGCCGCGTTATATCGGCCACAACCCGGCCGGTGGTGCGATGATTCTGGTTCTGCTCGGTAGCCTCTTGCTAACCACTTTTACCGGGTTGGCCACCTACGGTGCGGAAGGCGGCGGCCCGCTGGCGGGCACGGTACTGGCGAGTGGCGCCTTTGAGGATATCCACGAGTTCTTCGCCAATTTCACCTTGCTGCTGGTGATCATCCATATCGGGGCTGTAGTCGGCAGCAGCCTGCTGCATCGCGAAAATCTGATCCGCGCCATGGTTACAGGGCGCAAACCCGAATAGGGAGTACGCAAATGTATCGCTTGTTATCCACATGTTCACTGTTCCTTTTCGGTTTGCTGGTAACGGCGCCGGTCCTTGGGGCCGGCGCGCCGGTCGATGGCCTGCTCAAGGAGTATCAGAGGGACGGCGCCGGTGAATTCAGTGCCGAGGAGGGGCGTCGCCTGTGGCGTGCCGAAGGCGAGCAGGGACGCAGTTGCGCCTCATGCCATACCGACGATCTGACTGCGTCCGGAAAGCACGCCCGGACCGGCAAGCCCATCGAGCCCCTGGCTCCATCGAACAATCCGGAACAGTTGACCGAAAGGCGGGAGATTACCAAGTGGCTCTATCGCAACTGCAAGTGGACCCTGGGCCGCGCCTGCACGGCCCAGGAAAAGGGTGATTTTCTCAGTTACATCCGAACGCAATAGGGGGAGACCATAATGGACGGACCAATGATGACGGTGGGCGCGGTGGTAATTGGACTTCTGGGACTGTTTGCCTTCAGCGGCATGGTCCAGAGCGACGAAAACGACTATCGGGAACGTCAGTCGGAAGAGTATGAACAGGGCCGTGACCGAGGTTTCTTCTCGTGGGGCAAGAGCACCCCCGGGGTAGTACCGGTGGACAACGAGCTGTATCAATCCGAATGTGGTGCCTGTCATATGGCCTATCAGCCCGGCTTGCTACCAGCCCGCTCCTGGGAGCGGCTTATGGAGGGACTGGCGGATCATTTCGGCGATAACGCAGAACTGCCGCCCGATCTGCATCAGAAACTGCTTGCCTATATGGTTGCCAACTCTGCGGAAAAATCCGATGCCAAACGTTCCCGCCGGTTCAGCCGCAGCATCGCTCCGGATGAGCGTCCGATCAGCATTGTCGAGACCCGCTATTTCTTCGCCAAGCACGATGAGGTCCCGCGCCGGTTGGTCGAGGACAATCCCGAAGTCCGCAGCTTCAGCAATTGTGGGGCCTGCCATCGGGGCGCGGAAAAGGGGATCTACGATGATGACTCGATTGTGATCCCCGGATATGGGCGGGTAGACTAATCCGATGACGACGATCATCCGCCGACCACTGTGGCTCTTGGGAATCCTGGCAATCCTTGTTCTGGCCGTACTGCTCAGCCCGCCGCTTGTGGCTGATGACGACCATGAAACGGCACGCCGGCTGCGTGAGTCGGGCCAGCTCCTGTCCCTCGAACAGATCCTCGAATCTGCACGAGCGGTTCAAAGTGGCCAGGTGCTGGAGGTTGAACTGGAGGAGCCCCGCAAGGACCGCGACTATCCGGAGTGCCGGAAGGGCTATTGCTACGAATTGAAGTTGCTCACTCCGGAGGGACGTGTCGAGGAGTTGCTGTTCGATGCCGGCACCGGGGAGTTTCTCGGCTTCGAGGACGAGGACTGATGCAGATCTCCGCTTCCGGAATGACCGATAGTTATCCGCATGCGCCTGCTGCTGGTTGAAGACGACAACGAACTGGCCACCCGGCTCAAGAAGAGCCTGGGGCGGGCCGGGTACGTCGTCGACATCGCGGCAGACGGCATCGAGGCGGAATTCCTCGGAAAAGAAGAGCCCTACGACCTGATTATTCTCGATCTTGGGTTGCCGAAAAAGCCGGGGCTGCAAGTACTGGAGGCGTGGCGCTCGGCGGGAAACCGGGTGCCGGTCATTATCTTGACGGCTCGTGATAGCTGGCAGGAGAAGGTGGATGGGCTGCAGGCGGGCGCCGATGACTACGTCGCCAAGCCGTTCCACACCGAGGAGTTGCTGGCGCGTATTTCCGCACTGCTGCGTCGAATGGCCGGCCGGGCCGAGGGCTCCGTGCAGTGCGCCGGTTTGCGGCTGGATGAGGAGCGGCAGCAGGTCATTGATGAAGAGGGCTATTCACACGAACTGACCGGCACCGAATTCCGCCTGCTGCGCTACTTCATGCTCCATCCGAACAAGGTGCTTTCCAAGCTGCGTCTTTCGGACCATGTCTATGAGTATGACGACGACCGCGACAGTAATGTCATCGAGGTGTACGTCAATCGCCTTCGTCGCAAGCTCGGCAAAGAGCACATCGAGACACGGCGTGGACAGGGCTATGTCTTTCGGGACTCCCAGTGAGTTCGCTCCGGCGTCGTCTTGATCTCGGGCTCGGCATCAGCCTGGTGCTGCTGTTCCTGATTCAGTGGGGGGCGATTAGCCTCTTCACCCGCGACCTTGTCGAGAGCTATGTCGAGGAACGGCTTTTCCATGATGCCGAAGGCATACTGGCCTTGCTGGAGCCGGGTGTCGACGGGCAGCTGCAGTTGAGCGAAACAGCCATCAGCCCGGTCTATCGGCGGCCATTTTCCGGACACTACTATCAGCTCGAAATGTCCGGCCGGGAGTTTTATTCCCGCTCCTTGTGGGACGATACCCTCCAGGTGCCGCAAACCAGCGTACGTGAGCAGGCTTTTGAGATTTCCGGGCCGCAGGACCAACCGCTCATCGCGGTTGCCGGTCGATACCAGAAGGGCGGTGAAACGGTGCGGATTATTGTGGCCGAGGACCTCTCCCCGCTGGCCGCCCCCATTCGCGGGTTTCAGCTCGCCTATGGCCTGGTCACTCTGGCGGCCCTGATCGGGCTCTTATTGATCCAGCGCCGGCTGGTGCAGCGGGGGCTAGCTCCGCTCGTCCGGTTGCGCCGGCAGGTATCACGGCTCAATTCGGGAGAGCTCGATCAGCTCGCAACCGACGTGCCCGAAGAGATCCGGCCGCTGGTCGACGAGATCAATCATCTGCTCACCGTCACCGGGAAACGGCTGCAGCGCTCCCGTGATGCTCTCGGTAATCTCACCCATGCCCTGAAGAACCCGCTCAGTCATCTCAACCAGATTGCGGGTGACCCCACCTTGCCGTTACCCGCTGAGGATCGAACCTCCATCCATCGGGCCCTCGATACCATCACCCAGCGTATCGACCGCGAGTTGCGCAGGGCGCGGGTGGCCGGTGCCGGTCGCCCGGGTCAGCTGTTTCGACCCGTACAGGATCTGCCGCCCCTGGTGAATACCATCGAGCGGCTCCACCGCGGTCGGCAACTGGACGTCGATCTGTCGGTCTCCTCAAGGAAGGCCTACCCGCTGGATAGGGACGACATGCTCGAGCTGTTCGGCAACCTCATCGATAACGCCACCAAATGGGCCCAGCATCGGGTCCGGATTTCGTTGGCAGAGAGCGGCAACGTACTGGAGGCGGTCGTCGAGGATGACGGTCCCGGGTGTCCACCCGACGAATGCAAGGCACTGCTGGAGAGAGGCCAGCGGCTGGATGAGTCCAGCCCCGGTCATGGGCTCGGGCTGAGCATTGTCAGTGCCATCGTCGTGGATTACGGGGGTGCCTTGAAACTGGAGCGCTCGAGGACGCTTGGCGGCCTGCGTTCGGAAGTGCACTTTCCCTTGCCGGATGGTGGCGAATCGTCGGGGTAACAGACTGCCACCTTTCTCGGGATTTACTTCGTTTCGCTCCCGGCCAGCACCGCGGGTATCTCTTTGGGCTCCGCCTGGTCGGTCTCCTGCGATCGGTTCTCTTCCGGACCGATATCGGACTGCTCCAGAATCGTCTTGGGCAACTCCTTTTTGACCTTGACGCCCAGTTCCAGGAACTTCTGTGACTGGCTGATAAGATTACCGCGCCCGCGGGTGAGTTTGTTCATCACCCCTTCGTAGGTGCCATGGACGGTGTCCAGCTGGTTGCCGAGCTTTTCGAGATCCTCGACGAAACCGCGCAGCTTGTCGTAGACCGCTCCCGCCCGGTCGGCAATATCACGGGCATGCTCGTTCCGCCGCTCATATCGCCAGATATTCTCGATGGTGCGCAGGGTGGCGAGGAGGGTGGTAGGGGTCACCACGACGATGCGCCGCTCGAAGGCGTCGGCGAAGAGCTTTTCGTCGGCCTGGAATGCGGCGACAAAGGCCGGTTCGATGGGCATGAACATGAGCACGAAATCGAGCGAGCGCAGTCCGTTCAGGGCGCCGTAATCCTTTCCGGAGAGCTGATCGATATGCTGGCGGACGGCCTGCACGTGTTCGCGCAGGGCGAGCCCGCGGGCTTCGTCGTCTTCGGCGTTTACGTAGTGGTTGTAGGCCAGAAGCGACACCTTGGAGTCGACTACCACGTCCTTGCCTTCGGGCAGGTGAATCACCACGTCCGGCTTTAGCAGCTTGCCCTCGTCGTTGCGGAAGGCCCCCTGGGTCTCGTATTCGGTACCCTTGCGCAGACCCGACTGTTCCAGCACCCGCTCCAGGATCAATTCACCCCAGTTACCCTGGGCCTTCTTGTCACCCTTGAGGGCGCGGGTGAGATTGATAGCTTCCTGGTTAATCCGTTGATTCAGCTCTCTCAGCTGATTGAGCTGCTCGCCCAGTGAACTGCGCTCCTTGACATCGGCGACATGGATCTCCTCCACCTTCTTTCGGAAGCCGTCTAACTGTTCACGCATGGGTTTCAGAAGTGTGCCGAGCTGCGTCTGGTTTTGATCGGTGAACTTGCGGCTCTTTTCATCGAGGATGCGGTTGGCCAGGTTTTCAAATTCGGCGGCCATCTTGCTCTTGGCCTCCTCCAGTTGCTTGAAGCGTTCGGCGTTGGCTTTCTCCTGTTCCTCGAGTCGCGTGTTGAGTGTGGAGATGGTGGAGCCGGCCTTCGCCAGCGCCTGGTTCAGTTCCCGCGTCTCGGCTTGGTGGTTCTGCCGCAGCTGCTCGAGTTCTTCCTTCAGCCCCGATGACTGCTCGGCCTTTTCTGACAGGCGGGCCTTTTCCTCCGCCAGTCGCGCCTTCTGTTCGCGTAATTCACCGGTCTCCTGTTCGACGCGACTGAGCGTTTGCTCTCGCTCGGAGAGCAGCCGTTCCAGGTGAACGATTTCCGCTCTGCCACGGTTCTCCGCCGCCGTCACCGCATCGTGCAGGCGGGATTTCGTCAGCAAATGAGTGATGGCGGCGGCCAGACCGGCACCGATCAACAGGGCAAGGGCGGGATAGAGAACTTCCATGGGTGATTTCGCCAATGGCTGGATGTGGAGCGATTATAACGGGATGTGGCTGCGGCTTGCAGACGTGGGCCGTGCCCGGCGCGAACCGTGATGCAAATCGCGCCTCCGTTCCCGCGACCTGTTCTGAAATTGGGTGGCCAGGGTGGATCCGGTACACTAAACCATCGCCCATTCCGGATCGAATCTGTATGAAACCTGTTGAGCTTTCGGTGTGGGGTGTCTGCACCGATTGCGGCTACGAGGGAATGATCGAGTATCGCCATCTGGAGGGCGAAGTCTACGATGATGACAACGCACTAGGGGTCATGTTGTTGCAGTGCTGCCCTGCCTGCGAAACCGTCGATCACTCGCTGCTGCCCCTCGATTTTTACCGGGAACTGCTGGTGCGAGCCGAAGCCAACGGAGAGAATTGATGGCCAGACAGCGTAAGCAGGGGCCAGAAAACGAAGGGCGGGAGGAGGTCCGACTCGACAAGTGGCTTTGGGCTGCACGCTTTTTCAAGACCCGTCCCCAGGCCTCAGAGGCGATCAATGGCGGCCATGTGCATCTGAACGGGGGTCGGGTGAAGCCGTCGCGTTCCGTACGTGTTGGAGACGAGCTCACCATCACCAAGGGGACCACCCGTTTCGATATCGTGGTAACGAAGTTGTCCGGCCGACGCGGTCCCGCCTCCGAGGCGCAGGAGCTCTATGACGAGACAGAGGAGAGCCGCAAACGTCGTGCAGCCCAGGCGGAGAATCGTAGGTTAATGGCTGCTGGTGAACCCCGCCCCGAGAGGCGGCCCGACAAGCGCCAACGTCGCCATATCATCCGCTTCAACAAGGGGCAGGAGTGAGCCGCACCTGCTAGAAACGGACCCCTTGTGTATACTGGGATATCAGTAAAGGACGCAGGCTTCGGCCTGCTTTTGTTTTGTGGGCGGTGTGATTACCGCCGAGCTCACCGACGGGGAGATGCAATATGGCGACTGTAGAACTAACCAAAGACAACTTCGACGAAATCATCGGCGGTAATAATTTCGTCGTGGTGGACTTCTGGGCGACCTGGTGTGGTCCCTGTCAGTCTTTCGGACCGGTCTTCGAGGAAATCTCGGAGAAGTATGACGATATCGTCTTTGCCAAGGTGAACACCGAGCAGGAACAGGAGCTGGCTGCTCATTTCCAGGTTCGCTCGATTCCGACCCTGATGATCTTCCGCGATCAGATCATTATCTACTCCCAGCCGGGCGCACTGCAGGGTTCGCAGCTGGAGCAGCTGATCGAGAAGGCTCGCGAGTTGGATATGGACGATGTCCGCAAGCAGGTGGCCGAGCAGCAGGAAGGTCAGCAGGAGGGCTAGTCCAATGGGGCGCCCCGAGACACCGTTGGTGACCGTCGACGCCATTATTGAACTGGTGGATCGGCCGGGGCGTCCCATCGTCCTCATCGAACGGCGCAATCCACCCCACGGTTACGCCTGGCCCGGTGGTTTTGTCGATGTCGGAGAAAGCCTCGAGAGGGCGACCGTCCGCGAGGCCAGGGAAGAGACCGGCCTCGATATCACTCTCAAGACGCTGCTTGGCTGCTATTCTGACCCCGGGCGCGATCCACGGGGGCATACCGTGAGCGCGGTCTATGTCGCCGAGGCCCGTGGAGAACCGGTCGCGCGGGACGACGCCAAGGCACTGGGAGTCTACGACCCCGACCAGCCGCCCGGCCCGCTTGCCTTTGATCATGCCACCATCCTGGATGACTATCGGCGCTTCCGCGTCACGGGCGAGTTAGCTCCGCTTCGTTCGGAAAGATGAGTCCCGGTCGCGAGCCGTATCCCCCCTGCTGCGCAGGCCCGAATTAATGAAGAACTTGTAACCACGGGGTACAACAGGTTTTTCGGGCGTGCGCTCCGTCTTCCCCATGGTCGAAAGGGTTTTTCGTAATTCCGACAATTCTGCTAAACTATTGGTTGGTTTCTCCGTCGAGTGATCCTGCTATTTGGGGCGGAGTTTTTTCTGATTTGAATATTTTTGGGGAGTGTCCATGCGTCCTGCACACGTGACCAGTGTTCTCGAGCGTGAATTTTCCAGTACTCGCGAGGGACATCACACTCCGGTGATGCTGTGGGGTCCGCCCGGCGTGGGGAAATCCCAGATGGTGACCCAGGTGGGACAGCGACATGAGGTCCCGGTCATCGACGTCCGGCTCTCGCAAATGGAGCCGAGCGACCTGCGCGGCATCCCGTTCCGCAGCGGAGAGCACGTCGAGTGGGCGACGCCGGCCCTGTTGCCGGATGCCCGGCGGCACGGACCCGAGGGCATTCTTTTTCTGGACGAGATCACGTCGGCTCCACCCAGTGTATCGGCCGCTGCCTATCAATTGATTCTCGACCGGCGACTGGGTGAATACCAGGTCCCGGACGGCTGGGCGATCTTCGCCGCGGGTAACCGCCAGGGGGATCGCGGCGTGACCTATGTCATGCCGGCACCGCTGGCGAATCGCTTTGCCCACTTCGAGGTGGACACTCACCTGGACGACTGGGTGAGCTGGGCCTACGCCAACGGCATTGACGAGCGGGTGATCGCCTTCCTGCGCTTCCGGCCGGAACTGCTGTTCGACTTCGATCCGGCCCATAATCCCATGGCTTTCCCCTCGCCGCGTTCCTGGGAATTTACCCATCGGGCGCTGCAGAAATTCGGTGACTATCCCGAGCTGCTGCTCAGTTCGCTGCAGGCCTGCGTGGGCCCCGCTGCCGGGATAGAGCTGTTGGCCTTTGTCGAGAACATGGACAACCTGCCCGACATCGACGCCATCCTGGAGCGCCAGGCGGTCCCTGTGCCCCGCGAAATCGATCTGCAGTACGCGGTTGCGTCGGCCCTGGTCGGTCGTGCCCTGCGCGCCAGGAACGAGGGTAGCGGACCGGCGGTGTACGGACCCATTCTCGACTACGCCGGCCGCTTCTCCGAACGGGAGATGGGCGTGATGCTGGTATCGGATCTGCACCGGGCCATCGGCCAGGATCTCTTCTCCGTCCCGGAGTTCGCCCCCTGGGCGCAGTCCGTCGCCGACGTGATGCTGTATGACCTGTGATGGGTTGTTGTTAACCACGGGACGCACTCGGACCACGGGGTTCCCGGATATAAAATGATTCTCCGTGGTTGGAATTTGCCATGAGCAACGATGTTGAAACCAAACTGAGTGCAGCGCGGACACGGCTTATCCTGGATAAGCCGTTTCTCGGTGCTCTGGTACTTCGGTTGCCGATGATCGCGGCGGACAAGGGCTGGTGCCCGACCACCGCAACGGACGCGCGTGCGTTTTACTACAACCCGGACTATATCGAAGGGATGAACCTTGAGCAGACCAAGTTCATCCTGGCCCATGAGGCCCTGCACTGCGGTCTGTCGCACTTCGCCCGACGCCTGCATCGGCAGAAACATCGCTGGGACGTCGCCTGTGATCTTGCGGTCAATCCCATCCTGATTAGCGAGGGGCTTACCCCCACCCAGGATGCGCTCTATGTCGAAGAGTTCAACGAGATGACTGCCGAGGAGATCTATCCCTGCCTCGATGATCATCCCGATTCCCAGACTCCGGATCAGCACCTCTACGACGATGACTCCAGCGAAGGCGGAACACGCGGCGGCGGCAGCGGTGAGGAGGGACGCGAGCGCGGCGCCGGCACGGGCCGACCGGATAAGCCGACGGAGACCGGCGAGGGCGGCGGGAGAGAGCCCCGCGAGGGAGAGAACGAAAAAGGCGGGTCCGATCAGCCGCGTGACGGTAGTGATGGCAAGGCGGGCAAGCCTCCGCCCCTGTCCAGGGAGGAGCGGGACAAGCTCGCGGTGAGCTGGCGACAGCGAATGGCAGGGGCCGCCCAGCAGGCGATGCAGGCAGGCAAGATGGGTGGCGCCCTGGCGCGCATGATTGATCATCTGCTGCAGCCGCAGTTGCCATGGCGGATGCTGCTGGCCAAGTACATGAATGTCACTGCCCGTGACGACTACAATTATTCGCGTCCCTCGCGTCGTGAAGGGAGTGCGATTTTCCCCAGCCTGCGTAGCCACGAAGTCTCGGTAGTCGTGGCGCTCGACACCAGTGGCTCGGTAAGCGATGACGAGATGCGCCAGTTTCTCTCCGAGGTCAATGCCATCAAGGGGCAGGTCAGGGCGAAGATCACCCTGATGGCGTGCGACACCGAGATGGCCGAGGGCGGACCCTGGCATTATGAGCCGTGGGACGAGTTCCGGTTGCCCCGGGAATTCAAGGGTGGAGGCGGAACCGATTTCCGGCCCGTGTTCGAGACCGTCGATCGTTCGGTCATGCCGCCGGACCTGCTGATCTATTTCACCGACGGCCAGGGCGAATTCCCCGAGCGGGAGCCGACTTTTCCCGTCGTCTGGTTGGTCAAGGGCAAAGGCCAGGTGCCGTGGGGCCAGCGGATCCAGTTGAACTGAGCCGGTACTCTTAACACTCGCATGTAAACCACAGAGAACACAGAGAAAGAGAACGGATTTCTGTAGGAGCGGCGGAAGCCGCGAAGCTGACCGGTATCGCGACTTCCGTCATTATCGCGACTTCCGTCGCTCCTACAGGAGACGCGCGTTTTCCTTCGCCCCGTGTTCTCCGGTTTAAAAATCCCTCTGTGTCCTCTGTGGTTTACCCTTACAAAAGCCGAATTTTCTCAGGAGCCAGGTCTTGAAAAGCAGTCGAAGGCAAAACGTCGAACTCTCCAGCGAGGATGCGCTGCGTCTCAATGTCCTTATCGCCAATGCCGAGGCGGTACGCATCGATGAGGGCGCGATGACGGTTTATGGACTGAACGGTGAGCAGGAGATGAAAGTGCCGCTCAATCCCACCTGCCGCTCGGACAAGTATCTGACCTGTGTGCGTGAGACATTGGCGGCGGTGGTGTTGGACTCGCCGGGCGGGTACCCGGTATTTCTGCGCCGCTGGACGCGAATGGGACAGGTCGACAATGAACAGCTGGATCGCCTGCTCAAGATTGGTGAACCGGAGGCGGTGATGGCGGTGGTCTGCTCGCCGGGCCTCGATAACGAGTTGGCGCGCCGCGCCTGGTGGGTGGCTCCCTACTCGGAGCACGCCCGCCGGATGCTGGAGCGCCCGCAAATCGTCCGTAGCGAGATGGGCCGTATTCTGGCCGAGCATCTGGTCGAGCACCTGCCGTTCGAGACCGAGCACCGTGACATACTGGACACCGTGCGCCTGGTGCTTCAGCCCGATCTGCTGAGCGAGGAGCGGCGCCTTCGGCTCTGGGAGGCCGGACGTTCCAGAAAGACCTATCGCGTGGGCTTTCTCGAGGCTGTTCCGGATGACCTGCCGGAGCCCATGCAAGCACGCCACGATCTGGCAGCGGCACAGACGGCGCTGGGGCCTCTGGCCGAAGCCGGCAATCCCTATGCGGTCCTGCTTCTGAAACTGCTGGACAGCTCCGGACAGACCTTCCTGGCAGTCGCTCTGGATGCCCTGCGCCGGCCGGCGGATCAGGAGGTGGTCGGGGCCCTGCTCAATGCCATCGGCCGGTATCTGGCAGCGGCCAGACGCAACCCGGAGCAGTTGCGCGAAATCGAGACGGTTCAGGAGCAGGCGGAGTCGATGCTCAGCGAACCGGATGAGGAACTGGCGGCCGTTTTGGCGGCAGTTCCCGAACTACAGACAGAACTCCGCGCCATGCTCGAGCTGGCACACATCGATGAAGGGGTTGTGATTCCGGTGTTTGCCCTGAGCGATGCCATTGGAACCGTGATGCGCAAGAAGATCGAGCCGGTGACCACGCCGGTCAACCGGGCGGTCTCCATTCTGCGCGCCACTGGCTGACGGCTGCAAAGATGGCAAACGGTGGCATGGCGGTCGCGGCGCAGCGGATTTGTACAGCTCGGACGACGGGTCCGGGCGTGGGTATAAATATCCCGCATCGGCCCATTCAAACGGCTGTTTGGTCCCGAACGCGAGGGCGCGGCATAATTAGCTGTTAATTCGAAGAATTTGATAAAACAGACAAGGGAGTAACCTAATCATGCGGTTGATCCTTCTCGGTGCCCCGGGGGCAGGTAAGGGGACACAGGCTCAGTTCATTTGTGAAAAATACGATATCCCGCAGATCTCTACGGGCGACATGCTGCGTGCGCACGTCAAGTCCGGTACGGAGCTGGGTGTGGCCGCCAAGAAGATCATGGACGAGGGCGGCCTGGTCTCCGACGACATCATCATGGGCATGGTCAAGGAACGGGTCAAAGAGTCCGATTGCGCCAATGGCTACCTGTTTGATGGCTTCCCCCGCACCATTCCCCAGGCCGAAGCGATGCGGGAAGAGAATATCGGCGTCGACTACGTGGTGGAGATCGACGTCGCCGATGAGGAGATCATCAAGCGCATGGCCGGCAGGCGGGTACACCCCGGCTCCGGGCGCACCTATCACGTGATCTTCAATCCGCCCAAGGAGGAGGGCAAGGACGACGTCACTGGCGAGCCGCTCATCCAGCGCGACGACGACGCCGAGGAGACTGTCCGCAAGCGCCTGGATGTCTATCATTCTCAGACCAAGCCCCTGGTGAATTTCTACTCCACGTGGGCGGCAAGTGGCGAGACAAATGCGCCCAAGTACGTCAAGGTGGAGGGCACCGGCAAGAGCGTCGAGGAGAACCGGGATGCGGTGATGGCCGCGCTCTCTTGAGGGCTATCGTTCCGGAATGATAAAAAACAGGCCCTACGGGGCCTGTTTTTCGTTGCGGCGGCGCCGGTTCGTTCCATCGAACTTACGGGGCCGATGGCAGCGATGCGAGGTGTAATGAATCACCGGCAGATACGGCAGAGAATGGGGCGTTGATCAGCCACCTTCGAGCCGAACGGCGCCACTGATGAAGGATCGCCCGAACCGGGTTCAAGGCAGATCCCGGGATCCGGATATCGTCATCTTAGGCTCCTCGGTCGTGGCCGTCGTATTGCCGTGTTGCCCATATTCGGTTTTCTGTATTTCCACCTAACCCCTCCAGGCCGTATACTTGCGAGCCATGCTCGGTATCCTAGTAACTAACCTGGGCACGCCCGACGCCCCCACACCGAAGGCACTTCGCCGTTACCTCGCCGAATTCCTTTGGGATCGCCGGGTAGTGGACGTGCCGCGGCCGCTATGGTGGCTGATCCTCAACGGCTTTATCCTGCGTACGCGGCCCAGACGTTCTGCTGCGTCCTATCGGAAAGTGTGGACCGAAGAGGGGTCGCCGCTGATGGCCATCAGCCGACGCCAGACCGACAAGATACGGACGGAACTGTCAGCGCGCCTGCGCCGGGAGGTGCCCGTGGTTCTGGGCATGCGCTACGGGAACCCTTCCATTGCCAAGGCCCTGGAGGAACTGCACGGGCAGGGGGTGGACCGGCTTTTGGTGTTGCCGCTCTATCCGCAATACTCCGGCTCCACGACCGCCTCGACCCTGGATGCGATCGCCGCAGCGGTTCGCCGGCAACGGGATGTGCCCGGCCTGCGATTCATCCGGGATTACCACACCGATTCCGGTTATCTGGATGCCATGGCAGCATCCATCCTCGAGGCAAGAGAGGGGCGGCCTGCCGCGCAACGGCTACTTTTCTCCTTCCATGGCACGCCCCTGCGATTTCGCAGCGAAGGCGATCCCTACTATCAGCAGTGCCTGACAACGGCCAGGGGTATCGCTGAAAGGCTGGCGCTCAAGTCGGCGGAGTGGCAGGTGGTCTTCCAGTCCCGCTTCGGCCGTGAAGAGTGGCTACGGCCGTATGCCGACGAGACGCTGGTACGGCTCCCCGGGGAGGGGATCAAGAGCGTGGATGTGGTATGCCCGGGTTTCTCGGCGGACTGTCTGGAGACCCTGGAGGAGATTGCCGAAGAGAACCGCCATCTATTCCTGAGTGCGGGTGGCGAGTCCTACCACTATATCCCTGCCCTGAATGACCGAAGCGATCACATCAAGGCCCTGGCAGGCCTGATCGAACGTAACGTCTGCAGCTGGCTCGACTGAATACGGGTAAGGACAGCCACAGAGCACACACGACTGCATTCATGCAGTCGTGTGTGCTCTGTGGCAAAAGAAGTTTAGCGGCGCAGCCGCTACCCGAAGCAGATCGGCACCATATCCCGATAGTGGCTGACGAAGTGGGCGGTAATCCCTTCACGGATATGGTCTGGCAGCTCCTCGAAGTCGCCACGGTTGGGCTCTGGGAGGATGAGTTCCTTGATGCGGGAGCGCTTGGCGGCGATGACCTTTTCGCGGATACCGCCGACCGGAAAGACATTGCCGGTAAGGGTGAGCTCTCCCGTCATGGCGATAGGGCGCTTGACCTTCTGGCCGCGGGCGAGGGAGAGCAAAGCGGTGGCCATGGTGACGCCGGCACTGGGACCATCTTTGGGCGTAGCCCCCTCCGGAACGTGCAGATGCACGAAGGCTTCATCAAAGAAGGCCTGCCGTCCCTGAAACTCCTCCAGATGCGAGGCGACATAGCTGTAGGCGATCTCGGCAGATTCGCGCATCACTTCCCCGAGTTTTCCGGTCAGCTTGAAGCCCCGGTTCTTGCTGTGTACCAGGGTGGCCTCGATGCTTAATGTGGCACCACCCATGGCCGTCCATGCCAGCCCGGTGACCACACCCAGCCCGGTAAGTGGTTTCTCTCTCTGGAAAAGCGGTTTGCCCAAATACTTGTCGATATCCTTGCCGCTCACCCGGATCGGGCCCTTGTTGCCCTCCACCAGCTGCACGACCGATTTGCGGATGATCGCACCGAGCCGTTTCTCCAGGTTCCTTACCCCGGCTTCGCGGGAATAATCCTCGATGATCCGGCGCAGGGCGGCATCCGAGAGCTTGACCTTGCTCGGTTTGAGCCCCGCTTTCTCCAATTGCCGCGGCCACAGGTGGTGCTTGGCAATGGCCATTTTTTCTTCGGCGATATAGCCGGAGAGGCGAATGATCTCCATACGGTCCATCAGCGCCGCCGGGATGGTGTCAAGCTGGTTGGCTGTGCAGATGAACAGCACCTTGGAGAGGTCGAAACCCAGGTCCAGATAGTGGTCGAGGAAGTGGTGGTTCTGTTCCGGGTCGAGCACCTCCAGCAGTGCCGAAGCGGGATCGCCCTGATAGGAAGCGCCGATTTTATCGATCTCATCCAGCATGATGACCGGATTGGCGGTCCCTGCGTCCTTGATGGCCTGGACAAACTTGCCCGGCATGGCTCCGATATAGGTACGGCGGTGGCCCTTGATCTCGGCTTCGTCGCGCATCCCGCCCAGCGAGAAGCGGTAGAATTTTCGTCCGAGGGTATTGGCCACGGAGCGGCCGATGGAGGTCTTGCCGACACCGGGAGGCCCGACCAATAGTAGTATCGAGCCGGAGACTTCGCCTTTCAGCGAACCGACCGCGAGGAACTCGATGATGCGATCCTTGACGTCCTCCAGACCATCGTGGTCCGCATCGAGAATCCGCCGTGCCCGTTTCAGATTCAGCTTATCCTCCGAGCAGACGCCCCAGGGCAGGGCGGTGATCCAGTCGAGATAGTTGCGGGTGACCGTATACTCCGGCGAACCTGATTCCAGCACCGAGAGCTTCTGCAACTCATCCTCCAGGCGTTTTTCGGCTTGCTCCGGAAGTTCCAGCTTTTCCGTGCGCCCCTTGAAGCGTTCGATATCTGCGGTGCGATCATCCTTCTCCAGACCCAGTTCCTTCTGGATCTCCTTGAGCTGTTCTCGCAGAAAGAATTTGCGCTGCTGTTCGGTCATCCGCTCCTCGACCCGCTCGCGGATATGGCTCTGGAGCTTGGCGACCTCCAGCTCCTTTTTGAGCAGTACCATCACCTTCTGCATGCGGGGAATGACCGCGAAGGTCTCCAGAACCTCCTGCAGGTCTTCCTTGTCGGCGGTGGTCAGTCCGGCGGCGAAGTCCGTCAGTGGTGACGGTTCGTTAGGCCCGAAGCGGTTGAGAAAGTACTTGAGTTCCTCGCTGTAAAGCGGATTGAGCGGAAGCAACTCCTTGATGGTGTTGATGATGGCCATCCCGTAGGCCTTCACCTCGTCCGTTTTACCGAGTTTCTCCTCCCGTGGATACTCCACCTGGACGACAAACGGGGGTGTTTTGGAGAGCCATTTGACGATGCGAAAGCGACGGGTACCTTCGGCGATAAATTGCAGTTTGCCATCGGAGCGTGCCGGATGGTGGAGGCGCACCGCACTGCCGACCCGATGGAAATCGTCCGGTTTCATCTTCTCCGGATCGGCACCCGGTTTAAGCAGGGCAAGAGCGGCCATGTGGTGGGTGGTTTCGCCGATTTTTTCGACGGTTTCCAGCCAAAGCTCCTCCTCCATGAGCACCGGGAAGGTCTGTGCCGGGAAAAAGGGCCGCTCCGAAAGCGGCAACAGGTGGAGCGTATGGGGCAGTACGTTGGCGGAAAGGGCGAGCTCCGAAGAGGTGCCGGCGCCTCCTTCCTCATCAATATATTCGGCATCGAGTGGCTCTTTGTCCGTCATGAAGCGACCTCGTTTTTGTCCACTGGCGATTGTAGAACCCGTCCTTAACGGGCGCTTGCTGTACCCACTACATTGTGTCGAAACCAACCGATTGCAACGCTTCGGGGGATGCTTTCGAATAAGCCAAACATAGTTGCAGAGAGGAAATTCGACACCGGGAGGGGGATGCAGCGTCGATGAGAAAGGGTGTCTGCAGCCGCAGGACAGCCACTCCTGAAGCACTTAACGATTTATCCCCTTGAATTTCGAACCACGGGGCGCACGGGGGAGAAAAAAACCGAACAACCTATTTTACCCCGTGGTCCCCGTGTACCCCGTGGTTACCAGTTCTTCATTGATTCGGGCCCGCGCAGCAGGGGGATACGGCTCGCGACATCGAGAGAAGAAAGGCCGTCGTTTCATAACAACGGCCTTTTGCACGAATTACATGAACGCGGCAAAGGGCTCGACGGTCACCTCATCGCCGGCCTCCACATCGCCTGATTCGGCCGGCAGGACAATGAAGCAGTTGGCCCGACTCACGGAACTGAGTACGTGGGAGCCCTGCATGCCTGTACCGCGGACGACCAGATTGCCGCTGGCATCGGACTCCAGTATGCCGCGCTGGAAATCCTCCCGGCCGGGTCGCTTTTTGAGCTTTTCGGTCGTGTGCGCCTTTACCCGCAATCTTCCGGTATCGCTGCTTCCCGTCAGGTGCAGCAGACTGGGCTGGACCACCTGGTAGAAGGTGGCCACGGCGGAGACGGGATTGCCCGGCAGGCCGAAGAAGGCGGCATTGCCGAGTCGACCGAACGCAAGCGGCTTGCCGGGCTTCATGGCGATGCGCCAGAAATCCACCTCGCCGAGCTTGTCGAGTGTGGATTTGACGAAATCAGCCTCGCCCACCGAAACCCCGCCCGATGTGATGACGACATCGGCAACTTCTGCAGCGCTGGTGAAGGCCTGCTCGATGGCATTCGGGTCATCGCGGACAACGCCCATATCGAGTACATCGACATCCATCCGGCGCAGCATGGCAGCGACGGTATAGCGATTGCTGTCGTAGATCTCGCCTTCGCCCAAACTTTGACCGAGCGGCACCAGCTCGTCACCAGTGGAGAAGATGGCGACCCGCAGCCGGCGGTTGACCCGCACTTCGGCAATCCCCAGGGAGGCGAGCAAACCGACATCCGAGGGTGTGATTCGGCGGCCGGTGGAGAGCACCACGGTGTTGCGGGCGATATCCTCTCCGGGGTGACGGACGTTTTCGCCGCTGCGGTGTCCCGCCTCGAAATAGACGTCTTCACCTTCCCGGCGCGCCTTCTCCTGCATGATGACGGTATCGGTACCCTCGGGAACCACGGCACCGGTCATGATCCGGACCGCTTCATTCGGGCCGACGCTGCCGGCGTAGGGCGCGCCCGCCAATGCGGTTCCCGCCACCCGGAAGCGCTTCTCTCCCGATTCGGGGAGTGCACTGCCCGCCACGGCATACCCGTCCATGGCCGAGTTGCGGTGGCCGGGGACATCGATGGGGGAAAGGATATCCTCGTGCAGGAACCGTCCCAGTGCCTCGGCAAGGGTCACTTGCGCGTAGCCCGCAACGGGCTTCAGCGCAGCCCGGATCTTTTCCAGTGCCTCATCCAGGGGCAGTAGCCCGGAACCTTGTGAACTCATGCAGTAACCTCGTATGGCGGTTGGGTTTGCGGCCATTATGCCCAATCCCCTCGTGCGGCTAAACCGTGTTATGCCTCGCCGGAGGAGATAACCCATTGGTGAACGAAATCGGTGATGGCATCCGGTTGGTTGAGATCCAGCACCGACAGAGAACGAGTGGTGGCTATCGCTGCAGGCCGGTCGGTGGCCACAGCGATGATGGCGTCATCGTCCGGGTAGAGTCTCGGCTTGCCCAGGGATTCGCGCCTGATTTCGATTTTCGGGAAGGCCTCGTGCTTGAATCCCTCCACCAGGATGAGATCCAGGCGGTCGTGGTCGAGCTGACGAAGCAGGCTGTCCAGATCGGGCTCGGGTAGTTCCCCGTGCTCTGAAATCAGGGCCCAACGTTTCCGGGAGGCCACCAGCGTCTGGCTCGCCCCTGCCTTGCGCAGGCGATAGCTGTCCTTGCCCGGAATATCGATATCGAAATCATGGTGGGCATGCTTGATGAGTGCCACTTCCAGTCCGCGCTTACGCAGGAGTGGGATGAGTTGCTCCAGAAGCGTCGTCTTGCCGGTGCCGCTGAACGCGATAAAGCCGAGGACGGGTGTCGGCGAAAGGTCCTTCATCGGTTGTCTTTCAACTCCCTTTCCAGTTGCTGCAGTTGTTCGGGGGTGTTGATGTTATCAAATGCGCGATCTGCTTCCGGATACTCGGCCAAGGCGCGGTGATGGGCTTCCTGCCAACTCTGGACGCGGCGACCTCCGGCATCGATATAGTCGCGCAGGTCCGCTTCCAGGCGGCGTGAAACCAGCATGAAGGCGGCCTGGATACGACCGCTTGCCTGCACCGTGCAGATCTCTGCGTCCGCTTCCATGGTAGCCGAGATCATGCGTGCCGCGAGATCCTGTGGCAGTCGCGGAGTGTCGCAGGGCAGGGTCAGGACCCATTCCGAGTCGGTTACCGCAAAACCGGCCAGCAGGCCGGCGAGGGGGCCGGGCCAGTCGGGAGCCGCATCCGCGAACACCGGGTAACCGAAGCGGCTATAGTGTTCGTGGTTTCGGTTGGCACTGATTACGATTTCGCCCACCTGGGGACGAATGCGCTCTATGACGT
Source organism: Thiohalomonas denitrificans (assembly GCF_900102855.1). NCBI lineage: Bacteria > Pseudomonadati > Pseudomonadota > Gammaproteobacteria > Thiohalomonadales > Thiohalomonadaceae > Thiohalomonas > Thiohalomonas denitrificans. The sequence continues at coordinate 313,836 of NZ_FMWD01000001.1, read as the reverse complement.
GTGCGATCAGCGGACGTCCGGCCAGCGGCAGCAGCCCTTTGTCCTGGCCGCCCATACGCTGTCCGCGGCCTCCGGCCAGGATGATGGCGGTGATGTTTTCGGCAGTCGGGGGCATATGGGAACAATGATGGATGATTACCGTAGGCCGAAAGAATATAGGGAGTCAGCAGTGAGCGGAAGTCGCGGACCCGAGAGGCCGAGTGTGAAGATCATTGATCGAGAGGTCGAGTTCGAGGGTTTTTTCCGCCTGGAGCGCTATCGGCTGCGTCACCGCCTGTTTGACGGAAGTATGAGCCCGGTTATCGAGCGGGAACTGTTCGAGCGCGGACACGCCGCGGCCCTGCTGCCCTACGACCCGGTGCGGGACACGGTTGTTCTTCTGGAACAGTTCCGCATCGGCGCCCTCTATATGCCCGGAGGTCCGTGGCTGGTGGAGGCGGTGGCCGGCATCATTGAGCCCGGCGAATCGGCCGAGGATGTGGTGCGGCGGGAGTCGCAGGAAGAGGCGGGCTGCACCGTGACCGATTTGGAGCCGATCTGTCGCTATCTCGTCAGCCCGGGCGGCACCTCGGAGACATTGACCCTGTTCTGTGGCCGCGTGGACAGCCGGAACCTGGGCGGTATCCATGGGCTGGAGAGCGAGAATGAAGATATCCGGGTGAGCGTGGTGCCGTTCGAACAGGTCCTTGCCTTGCTGGAAGAAGGCGTCATCAACTCCGCCGGTCCCATTATTGCCCTGCAGTGGCTGCGACTGAACCGGCAGCGATTACAGCGCCTCTGGTGTGCAGCGCCTTGATTTCCACTCCCCACTCGCCATTCCCCATTCCCCATTCCCCATTCCCCATTCCCCATTCCCCATTCCCCACTACCCACTACCCACAAGCCCTTCAATCCCCTCCTGCCCGCACTTGTGGCCCGCCAGCCTTGCCGCTGCAACCAGTGATGACTGCAGCGATTGTTCCCGAAGCCGGGCATCGATCATTCCGGCATTGAAGACGTCACCGGCGCCGAGGGTATCCACCACCCGGGGAGGTACGAAGGCGGGCGTGGCCACCGGCTGACCCCGCCGGGTCAATCCGCAGGCGCCTTGTTCGCCCCAGGCGCAGACGAGATCGGATTCCGGTGCCTCATTGCGGATGCTGTCGAGGAAAGACTCCGCGGAGTCCGCCCCTCGGCTTTCCGCAAAGGTGCGCGAGAACAGCAGTAGATCAACGTGGTGGAAAAGCGCGTCGATTCCCGGTCGGTGCTTCTCCACCTCCAGCGAACAGCGCAGTTCCGGGCGTTCGGCCTTTACCCGTTGCAGCATTCGTTTTACCGCCTCCGGATTGCGGCCTTCGAAGTGAACCCACTCCAGCTCCTGCAGGTCGATGCGCGCAAAGTGCTTGAATGCGTACTCCGGCAGGTCGCGGTAGTGGACGATGGTGCGCGAGCCGGTTCTCTTGTTGAGAATCACGTAGGAGGTCGGCACTTTGCCTTGGGAGATGGTGGCGGCGGCAGCGGTATCGACGTGGTGGCGTTCGAAATCATCCAGAATGGGCCGGGCGTCCCGTTCATCGGCCAGTGTGCCTGCCCACCGGCAGCGGTGTCCGAGCTGGCTGAGCACCACCAGGCTATTGGCCGTATTGCCCCCGCGATAGACGCGCTGGGCCTCGGCGCGGACCTCGTCGTCCTCGGCCGGGTAGCCGTCGACGATGTTGATGATGTCCAGGGTGGCGTTTCCCACTCCCAGGATGTTTGCCATTGCCTTATCCTGCTGATTCGGGGGTTTCGATACCATGCTGGCCCAAGGCCCATTCCACATGCTCCCGTACCAGGGGCGAGCAAGCCTCGCGCCGGGCCTGCAAGGCCTCGATGATGGCCGGTTCCGCAGGTGCATTACCGAGCGCCACGGCGATGTTGCGCAGCCAGCGTTCGTGCCCGAGTCGGCGAATCGCCGAACCTTCGGTGCGCTGCAGAAAGCGGGCTTCATCCCAGGCAAACAGCTCCACCAGCGAAGTGCTGTCGAGTTCGTGGCGTGGCTCAAAATCACCCTCGGCCGTATTCGCGGTGAAGCGGTTCCAGGGGCAGCACAGCTGGCAGTCATCGCAGCCGTAGATGCGGTTGCCGATGAGCGGGCGCAACTCTTCGGGGATCGAGCCGTGCAGTTCTATCGTGAGATAGGAGATGCAGAGCCGGGCATCGACCACATAGGGGGCGACAATGGCCCGGGTGGGGCAGGCGTCGATGCACGCCCGGCAGGAGCCGCAGTGTGGCTCGGTTGCGGTGTCGATCGGCAGTGGCAGATCCACATAGATCTCGCCGAGAAAGAACCACGAACCCTCACGGTGCAGCAGATTGGAGTGCTTGCCCACCCAGCCAAGCCCGGCCTTCTCGGCCAGCGGTTTCTCCAGTACCGGCGCGCTGTCGACGAACACGCGGTGGCCGAACGGACCCACTGCCGCCTCGATACGCTTGGCCAGATTGGCCAGCCGTTTGCGCATCAGTTTGTGGTAGTCGCGGCCCAGTGCATAACGGGAGATATAGCCCTGGCGTGAATCCGCGAGTACGGCATCGGCATCGGCCGCCCCTGCGGGTCGATAGTCCATTCGCACGCTGATGACCCGACAGGTACCCTCCACCAGCTCCGGGGGACGTGAACGTCGGGTGCCGTGGCGGGCCATGTACTCCATCTCGCCGTGAAAACCCGCCTTGAGCCAATCGAGGAAGCGCCGTTCCGCAGCAGAGAGATCGATGTCCGTAATGCCGACCGCCTGAAAGCCCAGTTCCCGGCCCCAGCTGCGAATGTGCCGGGCGAGGTCGTTCGGCTCCAGGTTCTGCCGGTCCATGTTATATGAGATTGCCATAGTCGCTATGATAACGGTTATGACCGAATTACCGCTGGAACTTTATCGAGCAGAACAGGTTCGCGAGTTGGACCGCATTGCCATCGAGGAGTGCGGAATCAGTGCCCTCACCCTGATGAACCGTGCCGGCAGGGCGGCATTCGACGGGTTGCGCCTGCTCTGGCCCGCCGCCAATCGGCTGGCCGTGCTCTGTGGCCCCGGCAATAACGGCGGTGACGGCTATGTGGTGGCGCGGCTTGCCCGTGAGGCCGGTCTGGAGCCGATGGTCCTGAAAATAGCCGGCGTTCGCGAGCCGGGCGGTAGTGCCGCACAGGCCCGGGAAGCCGCCCTCGCTGCCGGCGTTCCGGAAGCGATCTGTTCGCCAACGATGCTGGTGGGTCAGGATTTGCTGGTCGATGGGTTGCTGGGAACCGGGTTGAGCGGAGAGGTGGCGGGGGATTTTCGGCAGGCCATCGAGGCATTGAATGCTGCACCGGCGCCGGCTTATTCCCTGGATATCCCTTCCGGGCTGGGGGCCGATACCGGAACGGTACTCGGTGCCGCCGTGAAGGCCGAGGCGACCATTACCTTTATTGGCCTCAAACAGGGTCTTCTGACCGGCGACGGCCCCGAGCAGTGTGGCAAGTTGCGGTTCGATGCCCTCGATGTCCCAGTTTCGGTTTACGCCTCTATCGAACCTTCGGCCCGACGTATCGGCGCCGGGGCGTTGATCGCTGCTCTCAAGCCACGTTCCCGTAACGCCCACAAGGGATACTTTGGTCATGTACTGGTGGTTGGGGGCAACCGGGGCATGGCCGGAGCGGCGCGCATGGCGGCCGAGGCAGCGGGCCGGGTCGGTGCCGGGTTGGTCAGCATCGCCACGCGGCGGGAGCATGCCGCCTGGATCAGCGCCGTGTATCCGGAGGCCATGGCCCACGGTGTGGAACCGGGACCGGAGCTGTCGCCTCTGCTGGAGCGGGCTTCCGTCATCGCCATCGGTCCGGGGCTTGGCCGGGACGCCTGGGGGCGGCAGATGCTGGCGCGGGTGCTGGAAACCCGAAAGCCTCTGGTGGTGGATGCCGATGCCCTTAATGCCCTCGCTGCCGAGCCGGTAGCCAGGGGCCGATGGGTACTTACCCCGCATCCGGGAGAGGCCGGCCGGTTGTTGAACAACGCAGCCGGCGAGGTGCAGGCGGACCGCTTCGAGGCGGTCCGCAACCTTCAGCAGCGTTATGGCGGAGTGGTGGTGCTCAAGGGCAGCGGGACCCTGGTGGCGGATGAAAACAGCTCGATCTCGCTCTGCAGCGCCGGTAACCCCGGCATGGCATCGGGCGGAATGGGTGATCTGCTGACCGGTGTGATCGCCGGCCTTCTGGCGCAGGGGTGTTCACTGGCGGAAGCGGCCCGGGTGGGAGTGTACCTGCATGCGATGGCGGGCGATCGGGCCGCGGCCGAAGCGGGCGAGCGCGGCCTGCTGGCCACGGACCTCATCCCGCAACTGCGAAGGTTGGTGAATCCATGAGTGAGCAAAACGTGAGTGAATACTCCGTCGCGTCAGGGGATGCAATGATGACGTTCGGGGAGCGTCTGGCCAGGTGTTCGCCTGCACCGCTGACCGTCTACCTGTATGGCGAGCTGGGGGCGGGAAAGACCACGCTGGTGCGCGGCTTTCTGGGCGGGCTGCAATTTACCGGGGCCGTCAAGAGCCCGACCTACACACTGGTTGAACCCTATCCAACCGAACCGCCGGTCTATCATTTCGATCTCTACCGCCTCGGCGATCCCGAAGAGCTGGAGTTTCTCGGAATCCGTGACTATTTCGAGGGCGACACGGTGCGTTTGATCGAATGGCCTGAGCGGGGCGCGGGTGTATTGCCGGCGCCTGACGTGGAAATACTCATTGAATACGCCGGGACGGGACGTCACCTGACGTTGCGGGCCTATACGGAGGCTGCGCGGCGATTGATCACCTGTTTGAACTACCAGTAAGCAGCAGGGGTGAGGCTCCCGTCACAATGGTTCGGGGTTATTCATATTGATTTTTTGTACCTTTCATTCTAAGTTAGCATCATAAGCTCATGAAGAAATCGAAGAAGACTTCCTAAGTCGTTAGTTAACAAGAAAAATCATTGTTAGGTGCCGGGTGCTTTCGAATGGAATGACAGCGACCTGACACCGGGAGACGGGAGATGCGCTGGTTCAAAGTGCTATGCACGTTTGTTCTGCTGCTGTTCGGTACCTCAGGCTTCGCCCAGGAACGGATAGATGGATTGCGAGCGTGGCCGGCACCCGATCACACCCGCCTTGTTTTCGATCTGAGCGGTCCGGTAAAGCATAAACTCTTCACCCTCTCCAACCCCGAGCGGGTGGTCATCGATATCGAAGACGCCGCCTTGACCACTTCCCTGAAAGACAGAGATTTCGGAAAGTTGCTGAAAGGCATTCGCTCCGGCATCCGTAACGAAACCGATTTGCGTGTCGTCCTGGATCTGGATGAAGAGACGCGGCCCAAGAGTTTCGCACTGAGCCCGAATGACCAGTACGGACATCGGCTGGTGATCGACCTGGAAAAATCCGGGGGATCATCGCCTGTGCGGCGATTGAATCAGGTAGCCCGTGCGCGAGAAGTGCTGGTGGCCATCGATGCCGGTCATGGCGGCGAGGACCCGGGGGCCTCGGGGCCTAGCGGGGTTCGGGAAAAGAGCGTGGTTCTGGCGATTGCCCGCAAACTGGCCAGTCTGATCAACAAAGAACCGGGAATGCGGGCAATTCTGACCCGGGATGGCGATTACTATCTCAGTCTGCTCAAGCGGGTGGAAAAGGCGCGGCAGGCCAATGCTGACCTGTTTGTTTCCATCCATGCCGATGCCTTCCGGGATTCGCGCGTGAAGGGTGCTTCGGTTTTCATACTCTCCAATAACGGCGCTTCGAGTGAACACGCCCGACTACTCGCCCATAAAGAGAACTCGTCGGACCTTATCGGTGGTGTCAGCCTCGACGGCAAGGATAATCTACTTGCCTCCGTGCTCCTCGATCTGTCGCAGACCGCGAGTAATGAAGCTAGCTATCACGTCGCTGAACAGGTTCTCCGTGACATCAAACAGGTCGGAAAGATCCACAAGCGCAAGGTGGAGCGTGCGGCGTTTCGGGTTCTGAAGGCTCCCGATATTCCCTCCCTGCTGATAGAAACTGCCTTCATTTCCAACCCTTCCGATGAGCGTGCACTGGTCTCGCCGGATCATCAGTATAAAATGGCGCGAGCCATTAAAAACGGTATTCACAACTATTTTCAGCAGTATCCTCCGCCCGGCACGCTAATGGCCGAACGCCAGACTCATGTGATCGCCCGTGGCGATACGCTGTCCGAGATCGCCCGTCAGTATCGTGTCAGTGCCGATGCCATCCGCAGCTTCAACGGCCTCAGCAACAACACCATCCGTGTCGGACAGGTTTTGCAGATCCCTGGTGGTGGATAACGCTCAGTGGCGAGTGGCGAGTGGCGAGTGGCGAGTAGCGAGTAGCTAGTAGCTAGTAGCCCGGTCCATGCGGGGCTCTGATTGCCACACTACTTCCGGCATCGACCACTAGGCTGTTGCGATCAACTGCTTCGTTACCCGCTACTGTGTTCGATTGGCTTGTAGCAATTGCTGAAACGTCCGGTTAACCTAGGTCCGCATGGACGCCGCGCCGCGACGCATTCGACTTCTCTCCTCTCAGCTTGCCAACCAGATCGCCGCCGGCGAGGTGGTGGAACGCCCCGCGTCCGTACTCAAGGAGTTGCTGGAAAACAGCATTGATGCCGGTGCCGACCGCATCGAGGTCGAGGTCGAGAAGGGGGGCATAGGGCTGATCCGTGTGCGCGACAATGGCGCCGGTATTCACCACGAGGACTTGGCCCTGGCCGTTAGCCCCCACGCCACCAGCAAGGTATTCCACCAGAATGACCTTACCCGTCTGGTCTCCCTCGGTTTTCGTGGTGAGGCGCTGGCCAGTATTGCTTCCGTATCGCGGCTCTCGATCACTACCCGGCGCGAGGCGGATGAGCAGGGCTGGCGGGTAGAGGGCTCCGCCGGTGAAGTGACACCGGCCGCGCATCCGCCGGGCACCACGGTTGAGGTTCGGGACCTGTTTTTCAATACGCCGGGACGACGGAAATTCCTCCGCTCCGAGTCGACCGAATGGGGCCATCTGGAACAGGTGTTCCGGCGCCTGGCATTGAGCCGGTTCGAGGTGGGATTTTCGTTGATGCACAACCGCCGGCGGATCCTGCAAGTGCGCAGTGCCGCGGCATCGGACGCCCTGGAGCGACGGATTGGCGAGGTCACGGGGCGCGCCTTTCTGAAAACATCCGCAGTTGTGGACTTTTCCGCGGCTGGCCTGCGCCTGTGGGGGCGGGTCGCGGGACCCGAAGCGGCCCGTAGTCAGGCCGACCTGCAGTATTTCTATGTGAACCACCGACTGGTGCGGGACCGGCTGATCGGCCACGCATTGCGACAGGCCCACCGGGATATCCTTCCGGAGGGGCGCCATCCCGGCTATGTGCTGTTTCTCGAGCTGGACCCGACGCAGGTGGACGTCAACGTCCATCCGACCAAGCATGAGGTGCGGTTCCGTGAGGCGAGGCTTATCCATGATTTTCTTTACCGGGCGGTCCGCGATGCACTCGAACCGGACCTGTCGACACTAATACCTCGTGTGGAGCAGCCTGCCGGCCAGCCGAGGCCCTATCCGAAAACCGAATTGCGCCCCGTCTCCGAAACCGCCGTTCGCGAATCGGTCGCTGGTTACGCAAGGTTGGCCGGGCCCGGGGCTGTTTCACGGCCGACACACACTACGCCAATATCGAAGCGGACTTTGGGAAGATTGGTCGACGTTCTGATGGAAAACTACCTGCTGACAGAGCACGTGGACGGTCCGCGTCTGATTGATGGCGGGGCTGCCCGGGAGGCGCTGGCATATCATCGGCTCCAGGCTGCGTGGTCCGAGGGCGCAATTCGCCCCCAGCCGCTGCTGGTACCCGAGTCGCTGGAGGTGGAGCGAGGGGCGATTGCCAGGCTGGAACGGAATTCGGAACGGCTTTCCCGTCTCGGCTTCGAACTTTCACCGATTGGCGAGACGACGCTGATGATTCGGCAGCAACCGGCGCCGTTGCGCCGTGTGCAACCGGTTCCGCTGGCCCGGGCGCTGCTTGCGGATCTGGAAACCGCCGGCGAGGCTGCGCTGTTACGGAATCTGGCCCGGTGTGCCGGCACCGCTCATCGTCGAAGAATGGATCGCGCAGCAGCAGAGGAGCTGTTGGCGGAACTGGAGCCGCTCGCCGAAAAACTGTCGGGATGCTGGACCCGTCTGACTCCTGCAGTGCTCGCCCGTCTGTTCGAGGCGGGTCAGGTCTAACTGACGTTTCACTCACCGCAAAGGGGCGAAAAACTGTTTTCATGGTATTTTCCCGTTGATCTCTATGCGTTCCTTGCGCCTTTGGGGTGATCCTTGTTGCAATATCGGACCTAACTCTGCCAGTAATGTCCAATCTCTATACCCGACCTGCTGCCATTTTCCTCATGGGACCCACCGCCTCCGGCAAGACGGAGCTGGCAGTCGAACTCTCTGAGCGGCTTCCGGTGGAGGTCATCAGCGTCGATTCGGCCCTGGTCTACAGGGAGATGGATATCGGTACGGCCAAACCCGACCCGGAAACACTGGCACAGGTGCCGCACCGGCTGATCGATTTCCTCGACCCGGCCGAGAGTTATTCGGCCGCGCGCTTTCGGGAAGATGCCCTGCGGGAGATGGAGGAGATCCGGGCTGCCGGACGCATTCCGCTGCTGGTGGGGGGTACCATGCTCTACTTCCGCACCCTGGAGCAGGGAATTGCACCGCTGCCCGTCGCAGATGCAGAATTGCGACGACGCCTGAGTGACGAGGCGGGCGAGATTGGCTGGGACGAGATGCACCGACGCCTGGCGGCACTCGACCCGGAATCCGCCAGACGGATTCATCCGAACGACCCGCAGCGGCTGCAGCGGGCACTGGAGGTCTACTATTTGAGCGGCCGTCCGATGAGTGCATTGTGGCGGGAGGCTGAGGCTTCGGCGCTGCCCTTTGCTCCGGTGAAACTGGCGATTGCGCCGGCGGACCGGGTGGTGCTGCGGGAGCGTATCGCGCTGCGACTGCAGCAGATGGTCCAGGCAGGATTCATCGAGGAGGTCGAGCGTCTTTACCGTCGCGGCGATCTGACGCCGGAGCACCCCTCTATTCGTTGCGTAGGCTATCGTCAGATCTGGAACTATCTGGCAGGTGAGTGGGATTTCGACACGGCTGTCGAGCGGGCGATTATCGCTACCCGACAGCTCGCAAAACGGCAATTTACCTGGCTTCGCAAGGAAAAAGGGCTACGCTGGCTGGAATCGGGGGACCCCAATCGGTTGGAGGAGGCCTTGAAAACCCTGGATCACGGGCCCATTGCCTAGGGTAGGATGGCCGGATCGTCTTTACAGGGCGAGTGAAATGCTATGATAACTACCGTACGTCACTAAATAGATAACCGGGAGACTGTCCGAGAATAGACTGACCTACTGCGGCCAAGCTTGATTGGCCAGATTTCCCGCTCATTTTCGTTAAATAGAACCACTATTCGCCTCAAATGATCGAAAAATCTGACTCAATCAGTCTTGCCCTCGTGACGGTCGCTATTCTCGGACAGTCTCCTAACAAAATACTTCCGTGATGAGCCATCACCTTTTGAAAGCGCGTCTTGCGCCAAGAATAATGAGAGGAGAACTCCAATGAGCAAAGGGCAAGCGCTGCAGGATCCTTTTCTGAATGCCCTGCGCAAAGAACGGATTCCGGTTTCCATTTATCTGGTCAACGGCATCAAACTGCAGGGGCAGATCGAATCTTTCGATCAGTTCGTGGTCCTACTGAAGAATGCCGTAAACCAGATGGTTTACAAACATGCTATTTCCACTATCGTGCCTGCACGCAGCGTCAAGGTGAGCTTTGCACCACCACCGAATTCTTCCTCACCGGATGAGCCATCGCCCGGGAATTTCTAACCAAATGCCTGTCTGCATGGACAGCGCGGGAGGCCGCCTTGTTTGAACGTCCTACTGGCGGCGAACGCGCTGTCCTTGTGCATTTGGATCTGCAGCCCGAGAGCGAACGTGAAGACCTGGAGGAGTTTGAGGAGCTGGCCGTTTCGGCCGGCGCCCAGCCCGTCGCCGTCGTGACGGGTTCCAGACGCCAACCCGAACCGAGGTATTTTGTCGGAAGCGGCAAGGCCGAGGAAATCCGCGAACGGACAGAGCAGGAGGAGGCCGATATTGTTTTGGTCAATCATCCGCTCTCACCTTCCCAGGAACGAAATCTGGAGCGTCTGGTCCAATGCCGTGTGTTGGATCGGACCGGTCTGATTCTGGATATCTTCGCCCAGCGTGCCCGCTCTCACGAAGGTAAATTGCAGGTGGAACTGGCGCAGTTGCAGCACCTCTCCACCCGCCTGGTGCGGGGTTGGAGCCATCTGGAACGCCAGAAGGGCGGCATTGGGTTGCGAGGTCCCGGCGAGACACAGCTGGAATCGGATCGGCGAATGCTGGGCGAACGCATCAAGTCCCTGCACCGGCGCCTGGAGAAGGTACGCCGGCAGCGTGAACAGAGTCGCCGTGGACGTCGGCGTGCCGAAATTCCTACGGTTTCGCTGGTCGGATACACCAATGCCGGTAAATCGACGCTTTTCAACAGGCTGACCACCGACACGGTCTATGCAGCGGATCAGCTGTTCGCGACCCTGGATCCGACGCTACGCAGGCTGCCGCTGCCCGGTGGCGATGCGGTGGTACTGGCCGATACCGTGGGATTCATTCGTCACTTGCCCCACGACCTTGTCGAGGCGTTTCGATCGACGCTGCAGGAGACGCGTGATGCGGACTTGCTGCTGCACGTAATCGATGCCTCGGATGATGATCGGCAGGCCAAGGCCGAGCAGGTCAACGAGGTACTGGCGGAAATAGGTGCCGACAAGGTGCCGCAGATTGAGGTTTACAACAAGATCGACCTGCTGCCGGAGAGCCGGCCCCGCGTCACGAGCGACGCTGAGGGCCAAGTACGCCGGGTCTACCTCTCGGCAGCCGACGGCGCAGGCATGGACGGCATGCTGGAGGCGCTTGATGAGCATTTTCGGCATTACCGGGAGCGGTGTTCCCTGCGCATCCCGCCCGAAGGGGGCCGATTGCGCGCGCGGCTCTACGAAGCGGGTGCCGTACGCGAAGAGTCTGTCGACAACAGCAGTGGTGACTGGTTGCTGGAAGTGGAAATCGAGCCGCAGGTCCTCGAGTCCCTGCGCAAGCAGGATGAGTTTGCAGCCCTGTTGCCATTAGCCTAGCCGCTGTACCATCAGCGCCTGCCAGCGTGTGTAGAGAGTTGAAAGGAACATGTTGCTGAAGATTATTGTCAAGTTCGAAGGGCTGCTAGAATTTGCAGCCGATTTGAAGTGCTTTCTTAGCCGGAGTTTTTTGCCAGAGTGCGTAAAAAATTCCGGTGCTAACACGCAATATGCGATTGGAGTGTCTTAATGGCCTGGAATGAACCGGGTGGCTCCGGCGGGCGAGATCCGTGGGGCGGCCGTAACAATGATCAAGGACCACCTGACCTGGACGAGGTTGTTCGCAAACTGCAGAGCAGATTCAAGGGTCTGTTCGGTGGCCGCGGTGCCAGCGGCGGCGGAAGCGGTGCTTCCGGTGGCGGAATGGGAGCAGCCGGGATCGGAGTAGTGCTGGTCCTGGCCCTGGTGGTCTGGGCGGTATCGGGTTTCTACATCGTCGAGGAGGGTAAGCGCGCCGTCGTCTTGCGCTTCGGTGATTATCAGGCGACGACCGGACCGGGCCTGCACTGGTATCCACGTTTCATCGACAAGATGGAGCGTGTCGATGTGGACTCCATCCGTAGTATCGAACTCGGCTACCGGGCCGATGAAGCGCTGATGCTCACCCAGGACGAGAACATTATCGATATCAAGTTCGCTGTCCAGTACCGGGTAGGTGATCCGAAGGACTATCTGTTCAACGTTCGCGACCCGGACGAGACACTGCGCCAGTCCCTGGAGAGTGCCGTTCGCGAGATCGTGGGCAAGAGCAAGATGGACTTCATCATTACCGGCGGCCGTAGCGAAATCGTCGTGCGGGCCCAGACACTGCTTCAGGAGATCCTGGATACCTATGGGGCCGGTCTGATTGTCACGACGCTCAACATGCAGGATGCCCAGGCTCCGGAACAGGTACAGGATGCCTTTGCCGATGCGGTCAAGGCTCGTGAGGATGAGGTGCGCCTGAAAAATGAGGCAGAAGCCTATTCCAACGATATCCTGCCACGGGCTCGCGGTGGCGCTGCCCGCATCATTGAGGAGGCGAATGCCTACCGCGAGCAGGTGATTGCGAGAGCCGAGGGTGAAACCGCGCGCTTTACCAATGTATTGGCCGAATACACCAAGGCACCGGAAGTGATGCGGAAACGTCTCTATCTGGATACGATGGAATCGGTGCTGTCCAACAGTAGCAAGATCATGATCGATTCGAAGGACAGTAATAACCTGATGTATCTGCCGATCGACAAGATGATGCAGCGCGGTATTACTGCGGGCGCCCAGAACTCGCCCGAGTCTGGCGACAATCTGGCCCGCACTTTCGGAAGTCGGGACGATTCGGGCTCGCAGCCTGCGTCCAACGTCCGAGATAACCTGCGTAGTAGGGAGGTGCGCCGATGAGCACTAAAATGACTGTATCCCTGATACTCGTTGCCGTAGTCGCGTGGTTGCTCTCCATGTCGATGTTCACCGTCGACGAACGGGAGAAGGCCGTGAAGTTCCGGCTCGGTGAGTTCCAGGATGCAACCTATGAACCGGGGCTGCACTTCAAGATCCCGTTTATCAATAACGTACGCAAGTTCGAAGACCGGATCATGACGCTGGACTCCGAACCGGAACGCTATCTGACTTTTGAGAAGAAGAACGTCATCGTCGACGCCTTCATCAAGTGGCGTATCGACGATGTCTCCAGCTTCTACAAGACCACGGGCGGTGATGAGCGCCAGGCCGGTTTGCGCCTCTCGCAGGTGATCAAGGATGGGCTGCGGGCCGAATTCGGCAAGCGCACCATGCAGGAGGCAATCTCGGGTGAGCGTTCGGAAATCATGAACGTGATTGCCGGGAGGATTAAGAAGGATGTCGCCCATTTCGGTATCGACGTGGTGGACGTGCGCATCAAACGCATCGAATTGCCCGCCGAAGTCAGCGATTCGGTGTACCAGCGTATGCGCGCCGAGCGAAGCCGCGTAGCCAAGGACCTGCGCTCCCGGGGTGCCGAGGCCGCCGAACGTATCCGTGCCGATGCCGATCGTCAGCGGACGGTCATTCTGGCCGAGGCGTATCGTGATGCCGAGCGCACCCGGGGCCAGGGTGACGCCACGGCAGCCAATATCTTTGCCCAGGCCTTCGGCCAGGACGAAGAATTCTATGGCCTGTACCGGAGCCTCGACGCCTACCGCAACGTATTCAATTCGAAAAACGACATGCTGGTGCTCGATCCGGACTCTGAGTTCTTCCGTTATTTCAAACAGGCGATCGGCTCCGAACGCGCTCGCTGATAAGAAGCAAGGACCGGCCGGGCGACCCGTGAGGGCCGTCCGGCCATTTATTTGACGGTCGGGGGAGTCGATGTGGTTTGACCTTGGGGTCGCTGTCTCTTTGGTGTTGGTGCTGGAAGGTCTGCTACCGACACTCTCTCCCGGCTATTTTCGGCAGTTGATGGTTTCGGTCGCCCAAATGGATGACCGTGCAATTCGCGTCTCGGGGTTGATCAGCATGATCCTCGGGGCGATGCTGCTTTATTGGCTGAGGCATTGAAGATGGTCGATACTGATCGCTGGCTGCTCCCCGAAGGTATCGAGGAGCTCCTTCCCCCCGAAGCAGAACGTCTCGAACGGGTTCGTCGCAGGCTGTTGGAGCTGTACCGTACCTGGGGCTACCGCCAGGTCATTCCACCTTTCATCGAATATCTGGATTCCCTGCTGACCGGCGCCGGCAACGATCTGGATCTGGAGACGTTCAAACTCACCGATCAGCTGAGTGGACGGCTGATGGGGGTGCGTGCGGATATGACGCCGCAGGTGGCGCGTATCGATGCCAGCCAGTTGCAGCGGGAGGAACCCACCCGTCTTTGCTATCTGGGTACCGTGTTGCGGACGCGCCCGGCATCCCACGGTGGTACCCGCAGCCCGATGCAGGTAGGCGTGGAACTCTATGGGCACGCCGGCCCCGAGAGTGACCGGGAAGTGCTGGCATTGATGGTGGAAACACTGCTTGAGGCGGGGCTGGGACGCGTTTACCTCGATCTGGGCCATGTGGGCATCTTTCGGGGACTGGCACGCCGGGCAGGGCTCGATGCCGATACGGAAAACCGCCTGTTCGATGCACTGCAGCGAAAGGCAAAACCTGAAATCACCGAAATCCTAGCCACTGCCGAGCTCGAGAAAACGGCTGCGGATGCCCTTTTGGCACTCGCCGACCTGAACGGTGGCCCTGAAATCCTGGAAGAGGCCCGTGAGGCGCTCGCCGGCGCCGGCGACGAGGTGAATGCGGCATTGGATAATCTGCGGCGGGTAGCCGGTGCGGTCGGGCAACGCGCTGAGGTATCCGTACACTTCGATCTGGCCGAATTACGGGGATATCACTACCACACCGGGGTGGTGTTTGCCGCATTCGTACCCGGCCGTGGCCAGGCAATCGCCCAGGGTGGGCGGTACGATGGCATCGCCCGTGTCTTCGGGCGGGACCGGCCGGCTACGGGGTTCAGCGCCGATCTGCGGGAGGTGCTCTCCCTGGCCAGTGATGATTCCGGCCCGATTCGTGGTATCTTTGCACCTTGCGCCGACGACGCCGCCCTGGATGCGGCGATTGCCGAGCTGCGCAGGAACGGCGAGCGTGTCGTCCAGGCGCTTCCTGGCCAGCAGGGTGCAGCGGCCGATATGGATTGTGATCGGCAGCTGGCGGAAAGAGAGGGTCGCTGGCAGGTCGAAGGTCTTTAGGGGACTTCACAAGCACCGCAAAGAGTGCCAGCGACATCGATATTCTCGAGGAGCCTCCCTTCGCTGTCATTGCGAGGAGCCCGGCGACGAAGTAATCTGGTACACCAGCCGGGGTTAGCACGACCGGCCAGCAGTTACGAAAGCTATTCCAAATAACACGCCAAGGCGATGACCCCGCACCGAAAATGCGGGGTTCTTTGTGAGAGAGAGCGGAAAATGGGGAAGAATGTAGTAGTCATCGGCACCCAGTGGGGCGATGAGGGCAAGGGCAAGGTCGTTGATCTGCTCACCGAGAAGGCCGGGGCCGTCGTGCGCTTCCAGGGTGGCCACAATGCCGGTCACACGCTGGTCATCGACGGCAAGAAGACGATTCTTCATCTCATTCCTTCGGGCATCCTCCACGAGAGCGTCTTGTGTCTGATCGGCAACGGTGTTGTGCTGTCGCCCGACGCGCTGCTCGAAGAGATGGAGATGCTGCGGGCCAGCGATGTGGATGTCGAAAGCCGGCTGCGGATCAGCGAGGCTTCCACGCTGATTCTTCCCTATCACATTGCGCTGGACCAGGCGCGCGAGAGGGCGCGCGGCAAGAAGGCCATCGGTACTACCGGACGTGGCATCGGTCCCGCCTATGAGGACAAGATTTCCCGTCGGGGCCTGAAGGTGGGTGACCTGCTGCATCGCGAGCGGTTTGCCGCGCGGCTGGGTGAGGTGCTCGATTATCACAACTTTGCACTGAAGCACTACTTCAAGACGGAGCAGGTGGACTTTCAGGAGGTGCTCGAGCAGGGCCTGGCCATGGCCGAGCGCATCCGCCCGATGGTGGCCGACGTCACCGGACTGCTTCACAAACTGCGTGCCGAGGGCAAGGACGTCATGTTCGAGGGAGCACAGGGGACGCTGCTGGATATCGACCACGGCACCTACCCCTATGTGACCTCGTCCAATCCGACGGCCGGCGGTGCATGCACGGGCACCGGCGTGGGTCCGCGTGATATCGATTACGTGCTGGGCATTACCAAGGCCTACACCACTCGTGTCGGCGCGGGACCATTCCCGACCGAACTCTATGACGGTGCCGATCTGTCCGACCCCATCGGCAAGCGTATGGCTGAGCAGGGGCACGAGTTCGGCTCCACTACCGGCCGGCCGCGTCGTTGTGGATGGCTGGATGCCGTGAGCCTGCGCCGCTCGGTACAGATCAACAGCCTGTCCGGGATATGCCTGACCAAGATGGACGTGCTCGATGGTCTGGAAACCCTGCGTATCGCGGTGGGCTACCAGTGCGACGGTGAAATTCTGGATGCCCCGCCGGTAGGGGCCGATGCCTACGAGCAGTGCCGTCCGCAGTATATCGACCTGCCGGGCTGGAGCGAAAGCACCGTGGGCGTGCGCGATTACGATCAGCTGCCGGAGAACGCGAAGGCCTACATCCGCAAGATTGAGGAAGTGGTCGACGTACCGGTGGATATTATTTCCACCGGCCCGGACCGCGCCGATACCATCGTACTGCGCAGTCCGTTCGAATAGCCGACCGGCTGCAAATCGGCTTGATGCAAAAAGCCCGACGGTCATGGACCGCCGGGCTTTTTTGTTGGTGCGCAAGTTGTGGCGTGCAGCGCCACGACTTGAATCAGGCGCCGAAGAAGCGCTTTCCTTTGCTAGGATCGTTGAGGGTCAATACCATCGGCTTCAAAGGAAGGCGTGAACCTGCCGAGGTGCGGAAGCGTATGCCCGGGCATCCGATAGTGGTGCTCTTGTGACGAGAGCCCTTAGTTTGCCCGCCTTCGTTTTTGGCCTGCCCGGCCGCTGTGGGGCCCGGTCACAAATGCGCCGCGGCTCCGATCATTTGGCGAAACGGTGCATTTGGAAGAATGCACCTACGGGATGCATCCGGCGTAGGGCGCATTCTCGATACGCCCCCGGCGCGTCATAAAGCTGCCACATGCACACCGGATCCCCAAAGCCGTTGTGAAGCCCGAATTAAATGCGCCGCCATACCGATCATCGGCGAAGCAATGCATTTGGAGAATCTCGCCGCTCCGGGGGCTATTCATGGCTGGGGACTCTGGCCGCGATGGTGCGGGCATTTGGAAGAATGCACCCTACGGGCCAACGTTTGGTGCACATAAAAAAAAAGGCCGCTCAAGGAGCGGCCTTTTCAAAAGATGGTGCCGAGGAGAGGACTCGAACCTCCACGGGGTTTCCCCCACTAGCACCTGAAGCTAGCGTGTCTACCAATTTCACCACCTCGGCTCGGATACGCTTACGTCCCGAGAGGCGCGCACTTTACTTGGCCCTCCGGTAATTGTCAACATCCAGACGAACAGGCGGAAACTTTTCATCGTACCCGCCCGGAATTGGTACAATTATGTATTTAAACGAACCGACAACAAGAGCCCTCTATGGCGAAACGTTTTTCCAATAAGAAGGACCCGCATCAGACACGCGAGGCCCGCAAGTACGAGAATCCCATTCCCAGCCGTGAATTCATTATGGATTTACTGGCCGAACAGGGGCGCCCGATGGCGCGCCAGCAGATTGCCAAGGCACTCAAGCTGGAAGGGGATGAGCCTCTGGAGGCCCTGCGCCGACGCCTGCGTGCCATGGAGCGCGATGGGCAGTTAATGCAGAACCGACGCGGCGGCTACGGCCTGATTAGCAAAATGGATCTGGTTCGGGGACGTGTGGTGGGCCATGCAGATGGTTTCGGATTCCTAATCCCCGATGAGGGGGGGGAGGACCTGTTTCTTTCGCCCAAGGAGATGCACGGGGCACTGCATGGTGATCGGGTGGTTGCGCGCGTATCGGGGATCGACCGGCGCGGTCGCAAGGAGGGCACCATTGTCGAGGTGCTTGAACATGGCAATACCCACGTGGTTGGCCGCTACTACGTGGAGGGTGGCGTCGGCTTCCTGATTCCCGATAACAAGCGCATCAATCAGGATATTCTGGTGCCGCTGGATCAGGTGTACGGGGCGGAGTTCGGCCAGTTGGTTACCGTCGAGCTGATTGAGTACCCCACTCGTTACCGCCAGGCCATTGGCCGCGTTATCGAGATCCTCGGGGACCACATGGCGCCGGGGATGGAGGTCGACCTCGCCATTCGCGCCCACGGCCTGCCCCATGAGTGGTCGGTGTTGATGGATACGGAGATCGCCGAGCTGCCGCGGGAAGTTGCGGAGATTGACAAGGAGGGACGTACCGATCTGCGTGACATGCATCTGGTCACCATCGACGGGGAGGATGCAAAGGATTTCGATGACGCGGTCTTCTGCGAACCCCGCGGTGACGGGTGGCGCCTGGTCGTGGCGATCGCCGATGTCTCGCACTACGTGAGGCCCGGCGGCGCCCTGGACGCCGAGGCCCGGGTGCGGGGTAATTCGGTCTATTTTCCGGGGCGTGTAATCCCGATGCTGCCGGAAGCCCTTTCCAACGGACTCTGTTCGGTGAACCCGGACGTCGATCGGTTGGTCATGGTGTGCGACATGGAGGTCAGCGCCAGGGGAAAGCTGGAAGGGTACCGGTTCTATCCTGCCGTGATGCGCTCCCACGCCCGGCTGACCTATAACAAAGTGGCCGCAATGCTGGTCGACAACGACCGCGAGCTGCGTGAGCAGTATCGACATGTTGTTCCCGACCTGGAAAATCTCTACAACGTCTTCCATGCCTTGCACGCCGAGCGCAAGCGCCGTGGCGCCATCGATTTCGAGACCACCGAGACACGGATCGTGTTTGGTGAAAACAAGAAAATCGATTGTATCGTGCCGGTTGAGCGTAACGACGCGCACCGTCTGATCGAGGAGTGCATGCTGATCGCCAATGTGGCGACGGCCGATTTCCTCAGCAGCTCCAAGCTTCCCAGTCTCTATCGTGTGCACCCCGGGCCCAGCCTGGAGAAGCTGGAGAGAGTGAGGGAGTTCCTTGGCGAGCTGGGGCTTTCGCTGGAGGGTGGCGATGAGCCGCAGCCGAAAGACTACGGAACTCTTCTTGACCAGGTCCGCGGGCGTAGCGATGCTTACCTGATCCAAACCGTGCTGCTGCGTTCACTCGCGCAGGCGGTCTACACACCGGATAACAAGGGCCATTTCGGTCTCTCCTACAAGGCATACGCACACTTTACCTCGCCCATCCGCCGCTATCCGGACCTTCTGGTGCATCGGGCCATCCGTCATCGGCTGTCGAACGAATCGGCGGAAGAGTTCCACTATTCGATGGAAGATATGGTCCTGCTCGGCGAGCACTGCTCCATGACCGAGCGTCGTGCCGACGATGCCACCCGCGATGCGACCGACTGGCTGAAATGCGAGTTCATGATGGACCGGGTAGGAGACGAGTACGACGGGATTATCACCGGGGTGACCGGCTTCGGCCTGTTCGTCACTCTCGATGACATCCATGCCGAAGGACTGGTCCATGTGACCGCGCTCAGCAATGACTACTACCACTTCGATCCCGCCAAGCATCGCCTGACGGGTGAGCGTACCCGCCGCATGTACCGTCTTGCCGACAAGGTGCGCATCCGCGTTCTGGCAGTCAACCTCGATGAACGAAAAATCGATTTTGAAATGGTCGAGGAATGAAGGAGGAAATCGTTTTCGGTCTGCATGCCGTGCAGGCCGTAATCGAGCATCAGTCTGACAGCGTTACCTCTCTGTGGCTGGATAGCCGCCGCAAGGACAAGCGACTTCGCCATCTGGCCCAACTTGCCGAACGGGCGGGCGTAGGTGTCGAGTGGCTTTCAAAGCCGGAGCTGGATCGTCTGACGACCGGCGGGCGTCATCAGGGTGCGGTAGCCCGTATCCGTGGCGAGGTTCCCCGGGACGAGTCCTTTCTTGAAAACCGGCTTACCACGATGGAGGAGCCGCCTTTCCTGTTGGTTCTGGACGGAGTCACCGATCCGCACAATCTCGGGGCCTGCCTGCGCACTGCCGATGCGGTCGGGGCCCATGCGGTGGTTGTGCCGCGGGATCGAGCCTGCGGATTGACACCGACGGTGCGCAAGGTGGCCAGCGGTGCCGCCCAATCGGTACCGCTTGTCTCGGTCACCAACCTTTCGCGAACCCTGGCCGGCTTGCGCAGCGCCGGGGTATGGGTGGTGGGGACGGCCCTCGAGGGTGCCAGCGGCGACCTCTACCAGGCACAGCTGACCGGGCCGCTGGCGCTGGTGCTGGGGGCGGAAGGGCAGGGGCTGCGACGGTTGACCGCCGAGGGCTGCGACGAACTGGTCACGATCCCCATGAGGGGAACGGTGCAGAGCCTGAATGTCTCGGTGGCGGCGGGAGTCTGCCTGTACGAGGCGTATCGTCAGCGTTTCGTTACCGGAATATCCGGCAGTTCAACAGGATTGCGCCGCGGGGGCGCCGGGGAGGAAGTCTAGCCCCTCCCAACGTACCCGTGAGCCCGTTTTTTTTGCCTGCAGCGGATGCAGGCAAAAGAAAGCCGGAAGCGGTAGCTTGCACAATTGCCCACGCACCTTGAGTCGAGTACAATGGCCGGCTTTTCCTGGGTATTGCCCGGGATCTCCTTGCCTCAGGCACCGGGCCTGAGGCTGCATAAACCGTAAGGAGCTATTGATGCGACATTACGAAATCGTCTTTCTGGTCCATCCGGACCAGAGCGAGCAGGTCCCTGCCATGGTCGAGCGTTACCGGTCGACCATCGAGTCCTCCGGCGGGAAGATCCATCGTCTGGAAGATTGGGGCCGCCGCCAGCTGGCTTTCCCGATCGCCAAGATCCACAAGGCGCATTACGTGCTGATGAACGTGGAATGCAACGGCGAAGCGATGGCCGAGATCGAGTCCGCTTTCCGTTTCAATGACGCCGTTATCCGTAACCTGATCCTGCAGAAGAAGGAAGCCGTGACCGAAGCTTCGCCACTGGTAAAGGTTAGAGAGAGGGATGAAGGGGAGACCCGGGAAAGCCGGGGCGAAGCCAAGCCTGAAGCCAAACCTGAAGCCAAGCCTGAAGCCAAGCCTGAAGCCAATGCAGAAGGTAGTGAAACGGCCGACAGTGAAGGGCAGCAGGCCGCTTCCGAATAACGGTCCGGTTTACCGACCGTACTCCCTTGCATTGTCCGAATCGTGACCGAATTGAGATCAGGAGACCGAAATGGCTCGTTTTTTTCGACGTAAAAAGTTTTGTCGTTTTACCGCCGAGGGCGTGAAAGAGATCGATTACAAGGATCTCGCTACGCTGAAAAACTACGTTACCGAATCCGGTAAAATCGTTCCCAGCCGGATTACCGGCACCAAGGCACGCTACCAGCGCCAGCTGGCCCGTGCCGTCAAGCGGGCCCGCTATCTGGCACTGCTGCCGTATAGCGACAAGCACTGATAGAACCGCCTTGTTGTAGGCTTCGGTCTACCTTGGGGTTGGGAGAGCTATGAAACTGCTCGCGGCCTATATCATGCGCGGCCGCATGCAGGCGATTCTGGTTACGGCCGTTGCCGCGTTACTGTCCCTGCTGTTACCGCCGTTCAGTTATTTCAGCGGTGCGGCACTGGGTCTGGTGACCCTTCGGACCGGACCCAGAAGCGGACTCACCGTGTTCGCCGGTGCTTTGCTGGCCGTGGGTCTGCTGGCTGCGGTGATCCTGCAGCAGCCGCTGATTGCCGCCGGTTTCGCCATTGTGCTGTGGCTGCCGGTTCTGGCGCTGGCGACGGTGTTGCAGCAAACTGTCAGCCTGTCCCGGACCGTTGCCCTATCGGGACTTTTCGGCGTGCTGCTGGTCCTGGGGGCCTACTTCGTCCTCGAGGACCCGGCCGGCTGGTGGATGGAAACCTACCGGCAGTTGCTGGCGCAAGCCGGCACCCAGGCGCCCGGTCCGGAAATGGAACCGGTGCTTCGGGAGGTTGCCGGGATCATGACCGGCGCAGTTGCTGCGGCACTGACGCTGAGCATAGTCGGTGCGCTCTTTATTGCCCGCTGGTGGCAGGCGCTGCTGTACAACCCCGGCGGTTTCCGGGAGGAGTTCCACCGGTTGGCCCTGGGCCGGTCGCTCACTCTTGTGGCCCTGGTGTTGATGGGGGCGGCAATCGTTCTGGGCGACCCGGCCGCGGCACTGGCAGCTGAATTGCTGGTTGTAGTCATGCTGCTGTTCCTGATAAACGGGTTGGCCGTGGTTCACGGTCTGGTGGCCCGGATCGGAGCCGGTATCGGTTGGCTGATCGCGGTCTATCTAATGCTTCTGCTGGCATTGCCGCAGACGGCAGTGACGTTGGCGGTAGTGGGGCTGGTCGACAATTGGTTCGGTTTTCGCACGTATTTCGGCCGTTCCGAAGATAATAAATGACAGTGTGGTTGCCCGGCGCCGGGAGCGTGGGGCGATAAAGACTAAAAGAGTCGAGGTGTATCGAGATGGAAGTAATCCTGCTGGAGAACGTTCGTAACCTGGGCAACCTGGGCGACAAGGTTACCGTCAAGTCCGGGTATGGCCGGAATTTCCTGATTCCGACCGGTCAGGCGGTCATGGCGACTGCAAAGAACCTGGCGGCATTCGAAGAGCGGCGCGCCGAGTTGGAAAAGAAGGCAGCCGAAGTGCGCGCTGCTGCGCAGGCCCGCGCCGATAAACTGGCAGAGCTGGGTACGATAACCCTGAAGGCCAATGCCGGTGAAGAGGGTAAGCTGTTCGGCTCCATTGGTCCGGCCGATATTGCCGATGCCATTACGGCAGCGGGAATGGAAGTCGAAAAACGGGAAGTGCAGATGCCGGAAGGCCCGCTGCGTGCCCTTGGTGAGTACGACATTGATGTCCAGTTCGAGTCGGATGTCTATCAGTCGATCAAGGTAGTGGTCGAGGCCGACTGATACTGGACACCCCCGGGCCGCTCTCCGTTGGGGTCCGGGGGTAAGACAGGATGAGAGGATATTTGCGTCCACAGTGCGGAATGACGCAAGTTCTCGGGATCGGGTCCCTTGTCGTGAGGCGGATTTCCCGGCATTCTGGTGACCCCGTCCTCCGGGTGTGATTCTGGTTTATGCCCATGCAGGAAAGTGCAGCACCATTCGTCCGCGATGACGCCACCGCGGCGCTGAAAGTCCCTCCGCACTCGATTGAGGCCGAACAGTCGGTCCTCGGCGGTCTCATGCTCGACAACGGGGCGTGGGATAAGGTGGCCGACCGGGTCAGCGACGCCGATTTTTACCGTCGTGACCACCGTCTGATATTCCAGGCAATCCGTCGTCTGGCAGAAGAGGCCAAACCCTTTGACGTAGTCACTCTGGCAGAGTGGCTGGACAATCAGGGGGAGCTCGAACAGCTAGGCGGCATCGCTTACCTGGGTTCCCTTGCCAGCAATACCCCCAGTGCCGCCAACATCAAGTCCTACGCGAACATCGTTCGTGAGCGTTCGGTGTTGCGCCAGCTTATCGATGTTGCAAACACCATCGCCGACAGTGGCTATCATCCGGAAGGACGTCCGGTTCATGAACTGCTCGATCAGGCGGAGAAGCGTGTTTTTGAGATCGCTGACCAGGGCAATCGCGACCGGGCCGGTTTCAAGAACATCAAGGAACTGCTGGTTAACGCAGTCGACCGCATCGATTATCTGTTCAGCCAGGACAACGCCATCACCGGCGTGCCCACCGGTTTCACCGACTTCGATGACAAGACTTCGGGTCTGCAGCGCTCCGACTTGATTATCGTGGCCGGTCGTCCCTCGATGGGCAAGACGACCTTCGCAATGAATATCGCCGAGAATGCGGCGATCAAACACCAGGTGCCGGTGGCCATTTTCTCCATGGAGATGCCTGGCGAGCAACTGGCCATGCGCATGATGTCCTCTCTGGGCCGCATCGATCAGCACAAGGTCCGTACCGGCAAGTTGGGTGATGACGACTGGCCGCGGCTGACCTCGGCGGTCGGTATTCTCTCTGAAGCTCCCATCTATATCGACGATACGCCCGGGCTCACGCCCACTGATCTGCGGGCTCGTGCCCGGCGTCTTGCCCGTGAGCATGGCCTGGGGCTGATCGTCATCGATTACCTGCAATTGATGCAGGTGGTCGGCGGTGGTGAAAACCGGGCCACCGAGATCTCCGAGATCTCCCGCTCTCTGAAGGGTCTTGCCAAGGAACTCAATGTCCCGGTGATTGCCCTTTCCCAGCTGAACCGCAGCCTGGAGCAGCGTCCCAACAAGCGGCCGGTGATGTCGGATCTGCGTGAGTCCGGAGCCATCGAGCAGGATGCGGACGTAATTGCCTTCATCTATCGCGACGAGGTCTACAACGAAGACAGTGCCGACAAGGGCACTGCCGAAATTATCATCGGCAAGCAGCGTAATGGTCCCATCGGGACCGTGCGTGTGGCCTTCCTTGGCCAGTACACCCAGTTTGCCAACTTCGCGGGCAACGATTACGGCGCGCCCGGAGGGCATTGAGGTGATCGCTGGCACCTCACAGTCAGCAGCGGGCGTATCCGCCACTGACGCCGTTGTGGGCCGTGCAACGCGGGTGACGATCGACCTGGGGGCGCTTCGGCATAACCTGTCCATCGCCCGCATTACCGCACCCCGTGCCAAGGTCATGGCGGCCATCAAGGCCAATGGCTACGGCCACGGCCTTGAGCGGGTGGCCACGGCACTGCAGGGCGCCGATGCCCTGGGGGTCGCCTGCATCAACGAAGCCCTGGCCCTGCGCACGGCCGGCATCGAGGCGCCTATTACCCTTTTGGAAGGGTTTTTTCGAGCCGATGAGATCCCGCTGCTCCGGGCGTACCGTTTCGAGGCCGTGCTCCACGAGGCGTCTCAGGTGGACGCCCTGGAGCGTAGCCATTTTCCGGGGCCGGTGCGGGTGTGGATCAAGGTGGATACGGGCATGCATCGGCTGGGTTTTGCGCCGGGAGCCACCCGAGGCACCTGGCGCCGGCTGAATGCGCTGGAGGGCGTCGAGGTGGTGGGGTTCATGACCCACTTGGCCTGCGCTGACGACCGCAGCCATCCGGCCACACTCCGACAGCTCGCCCTCTTCGAGGAATCGGTTGAGGGATTGCCGGGTGAACGGGCAATCGCCAATTCCGCCGGTGTACTGGGTTGGCCGGAAACTCACGCGGAGTGGATACGTCCCGGAGTGATGCTCTACGGCATTTCACCTTTTCTGGAAGGACGGGGCCCCGAAACCAAGCTGCGCCCGGCGATGACGCTCCACTCCGAACTCATTGCCGTCAATCACATCTCCAAGGGGGAATTCGTGGGTTACGGAGGAACCTGGCGCGCGCCGGAGGCCCTTCCGGTCGGTGTCGTGGCCATCGGCTACGGTGACGGCTACCCTCGGCATGCCCCGTCCGGTACACCCGTGCTGGTCAATGGCAAACAGGTGCCGTTGATTGGACGCGTTTCGATGGACATGATCACGGTCGATCTTCGGGGCCAGCCACAGGCCAGGGTGGGTGATCCGGTGGTGCTCTGGGGCGAGGGGCTGCCTGCCGAGGTCATTGCGGAGCGTGCCGGGACCATAGCCTATGAGCTACTTTGCGGTGTGACCCAACGGGTGCGCTGCGAGGAAGTCGGCGCCGACGGATGACCCAAAGCCCGAAGAAGTCGCCAATCCTTGGGGTGGGTGCCGTGGTTCGCCGGGCCGATGCGGTGTTGTTGGTGAAAAGGAAGCGACCACCTTATCAGGGAGAGTGGGCCATTCCCGGCGGACGGGTCGAGTGGGGCGAGACCCTGGCTGCCGCCGCAGAGCGTGAACTGATGGAAGAGACCGGCGTGACCATCCGTGCGAACGAACCGGTCTACACCTTCGAGTATATCGAGCCGGCCAAGGGGAAAACCCCCGGCGTTCATTACGTGGTTATCGATCTGCGGGGTGAATACATCGCCGGGGAGCCTCGCGCCGCCAGCGATGCCGAGGATGCGGCCTGGGTAAACCTGTCGCGATTGCAGCGTCTTGCGTTGAACTGGTACACCCGACACTGTCTCGCCACCCTCTACCCGACCGAAGTCGCTTCGTCACCTCGGTGAGCGGGGCTGTCGAGGGCATTACAGGGACATACTCTCAGGTTCCCGCTTAGCCATTCAGGTGTTCAGGAGGAATTTTGGCCAAGGCAAAAACGGTTTTCAGCTGTCGCAGTTGCGGCGCCCAGGCCCCGAAATGGGCAGGGCAGTGTGCCGATTGCGGCGACTGGAATACGCTCGAGGAGGATGTCGAGGTCTCTGCCCCGATACGCCACCGGGGCTATGCCGGTGCCGCCGGACCGGCGCGGGTACAGCGGCTTTCCGATGTGCCGGCAGATCATGTGGCACGGACCCTGACCGGAAGTGGCGAATTCGATCGTGTGCTCGGCGGCGGCCTGGTGCCCGGCTCGGTGGTGCTTCTGGGGGGCGATCCCGGCATCGGAAAATCCACCCTGCTGCTACAGACGTTGGCCAGCCTCAGCCAGCGGAACGCGACACTCTATGTAAGCGGCGAAGAGTCACCTCAGCAGGTGAGTCTGCGGGCCCAGCGACTGAACCTGGCCGCGGAGCGTCTCCAGATCCTTCCCGAGACCCGTGTCGAGGCGGTGCTCGCTACGGCACAGCAGCACCGGCCCCAGGTACTGGTTATCGACTCCATTCAGACCATGTACACCGAGACGCTTCAGTCGGCCCCCGGCGCGGTAGGTCAGGTTCGCGAAAGCGCCGCACAACTGGTGCGGTATGCAAAGGAGAGTGGAGCGGCGCTGTTCCTGGTGGGACATGTCACCAAGGACGGACAGCTGGCAGGCCCTCGGGTACTGGAGCATATGGTGGACACTGTGCTCTATTTCGAGGGGCAGAGCGGCAGCCGCTTCCGTGTCATCCGCGCCTTCAAGAACCGTTTCGGTGCGGTCAACGAGCTCGGTGTCTTCGCCATGGGCGAAACGGGCTTGAAAGACGTCTCGAATCCGTCCGCCATCTTTCTCTCACGTCATCAAAGTCCCATCTCCGGCTCGGCGGTGATGGTAACCCTCGAGGGCAGCCGGCCGCTGCTGGCCGAGGTACAGGCTTTGGTGGACGAAAGCCACCTGTCCAATCCCCGCCGGGTTACTGTGGGGCTGGAGCAAAATCGATTGGCCATTCTGCTGGCCGTCCTGCATCGCCATGGCGGCGTTGCCACTTACGATCAGGACGTTTTCGTCAATGTGGTTGGCGGGGTGCGGGTCACCGAGACGGGTGCCGATTTGGCGCTGCTGCTGGCGATCCTCTCCAGCCTGCGAGATCGGCCTTTACCGGAGAAGCTGGTAACGTTCGGGGAAGTAGGGCTGGCCGGTGAAATCCGCCCGGTGCCTAACGGTGAGGACCGACTGCGGGAAGCGGCCAAGCATGGGTTTACCCGCGCGATAGTGCCCGCTGCCAACACCCCCAAAAAAGCGATGGAAGGCATCGAAGTGGTGGGTGTCGCGCGACTTTCCGAGGCACTCGATGCGCTGTAGTGGGCCATAAAACGCCCATCAGGGATTCGCGCCCTATTGCAGATAGAACTGCAGTTTCACATTGCCGATCTGGATGGTATCGCCATCTTCCAGACGCCAGCTATGATCGCCGATCGAGGTGTTGTTGACCTCCGGCGGGTGATCGCCTTCCAGGTGGGAGAGAAAAAAGCCTTCGTTACGCCGGGCGATCACGGCTGTCTGCACGCCGGGTTTGCCGAGATTTGTGAGGTTTCGGTTCAGGCTGATGGTCTTGCCGACGTTGTGGCCGTTCAGCAACTGTAGCCAGGCGCTTTTCGCTCTGCGGGGCGTCTCCGGCGTCAGGTCGTTATCGGCGACCGTCTCCGGCATGGGGATATCAAAGTCCGCTTCCAGCGTATGCTTGCCGATACCTATCTCGTCACCGCTTTCAAGGGCCCTTTCGTCAATCTTCTCCCCGTTGACGAAGGTGCCGCCGGGGCTGTTCAGGTCCTTGAGTTGCCAGCCGTTACCGCTACGGCCCAGAAGAGCGTGCTGCTCATGTATCGCCAGGCTGTCGATGGTGATGTCGCAATCGGGTGAACTGCCGATGACCACCTCGTCCTTTTCGAGAGGGAAGATCTTCAACATCTTGCCCTTGAACGAGAGGGTCAGTCTGGACACGGATTGCTCCAAAATCTATTGATTGGCCGCGCCATTATAGGCCTTGTGGAGGCCCGGGTGTAGGGCCTCTACAAGGCGATGTGACCAGTGGCGCATTTTTCCTGCTAGGAGGTAGGCCCCGCTACTCGATGCCCTTGTGGCGGCGCTTTCGGTAGAGTGGATCCACACGTACGGTTTTGATGGCGCTGGCCCCCGTCTGTACCACTTCCAGGGGATAGTCGTTCAGCAGTACGCTGGTGCCCGGCTCGGGGATGGTCTCCAGATACTCGATCAACATGCCATTGAGGGTCTTGGCACCCTCCGTCGGGAGGGACCAGTTCATGATGCGATTCAGTTCCCGCACATTGGCGCTGCCGTCCACCAGATAGGTCCCGTCTTCCTGGGGATGGATCTCCTTGAGGGTGGTGCCGGGATCGGTGGTGAATTCACCGACGATCTCTTCAAGGATATCGTCGAGGGTGACCAGACCCTGGATATCACCATATTCATCCACTACCAGACCCATGCGATGCCGCTGCTTTTGAAAATTCAGTAGCTGTGTATTGAGACGAGTGGCTTCAGGAATGAAATAGACCTCGCGGATCCGGTCCATAAAGCGCTCCATGTCCAGTTCACTGTGCTGCTGCAGGGCGAGAAGGTCTCGCAGATGGACGATGCCCACCACATTGTCGATACCGCCCCGGTAGACCGGCAGGCGGGTGTGCTGGCTGTTGGTCAGCTGATCGACAATGTCGGTCCACTCATCTTCCAGATCGATGCCGGCAATCTCGTTGCGTGGAATCATGATGTCCTCCACGGTCGCCTTTTCGAGATCCAGGATATTGAGCAGCATCTTCTGGTGCCGGCGTGGAATCATTGTGCCCGCTTCATTCACTACGGTCCGAAGCTCTTCGGAGGAGAGATGGGAGCTGTCTACGTCCCGCGTGGAAACGCCGAGTAGCCGCAGCAGGCCATTCGCGATGATGTTGATAAGCCACACCAGCGGATAGAATGCCTTCAGCAGCGGACCGAGTATGAAGCTTGCGGGGAAAGCAATCCGTTCCGGGTGCAGCGCAGCCACGGTCTTGGGGGTGACTTCGGCAAACAGCAGGATGACGACGGTCAGCACTGCCGTAGCCACCAGGGGACCCGCTTCGCCCACCAGCCGTATGGCGACGATGGTTGCCAGCGCCGAAGCGAGAATGTTCACGAAGTTGTTGCCGAGCAGAATGAGTCCGATCAGCCGGTCCGGACGTTTCAGCAGGCGGCTGGCTCGCACTGCTCCGGGGTGACCGCTCTTCGCCATATGCCGCAGCCGATAACGATTGAGGCTGATGAGGCCTGTTTCGGAACCGGAGAAAAACGCGGAGAGGATGACAAGAAAGACGAGGGCGCCGAACAGGGCGCCGATCGGGATGTTGTTTAACAAAAGGGTAAAAGCCTCGACTCAAACTCGATAGGTTATTACTAAGGGGTCGACCGGTCCGTGTCAACCTAGTGGTCCATGCGGGGCTCTGAGTGTCACACTATTTCCCGCATGGACTCACTAGCGAAGCACCAGCTCCAGCACCAGTTTGCTGCCGAAATAGGCCAGTACGAGCACCATGAACCCGCCCAGTGTCCAGCGAATGGCCGTGCGCCCGCGCCAACCGTACTGCAGCCGCCCCCATATCAGTACAGCAAACACGACCCAGGCGGTGATGGAAAGTACGGTCTTGTGCACCAGATGCTGGGCAAAGATGTTTTCCAGGTAATGCGCACCACTGATAAGAGAAAACGTCAGCAGCAGATAACCCACGCCAATGAGCCGGAAAAGCAGTATCTCCATGGTCTCAAGCGGAGGAAGTGCTCGAATAAAGCCTCCCGGACGCCGGTTGCGCAGCTGCCGATCCTGCAGCGCGAGCAGCATTGACTGCAATGCGGCGATCGCCAGCAGGCTGTACGATGCCAGGGAAAGCAGGATATGGATCTCCAGGCCCACCGGGGTTCGGGGCAGAAAGGTAGGGTTTACTGGCGCGAGTATTTGTGCCAGCAGCCCCAGGGTGGCAATCGGAAAAATGGCTATCGCCAGGTTCTCCACGGGTTGCCCCAGGGCAGACAGGAGTATGAGGAGGGCGATAAGCCAGCCAGCCAGCGAGAGCACATTGAAGAACGAGAGGTTGAGGGCCTCGGGACCGAGCAGCGCCCCATAAAGGACGATTGCATGGGCAAACACGGCACCGAACCCCAGAATGAGGGGCAGGCGTTTGCTTTGCTTTCCGGCTTGGGAGCCGCGCGCCATGCGCTGTGCCAAGAGTCCGGCGGCACCCAGATAAAAGACCAGAGCTACTATGACCAGAACCGTATCCATTCATGTACGCTTTTGAAAAGAAGACAAATGTTCTCACAACCGGCGGGTCACGTGAATGGGCTTGGCTCATTAAAAGGGCACTTCTAATAATCCAACACGGTTTCGCTCGCGGCCGTTTTGTTCGCTGTGCAAGGCGCAGCGAGCGACGTGTAGTGGCTCTACATGAGCGAGCTGCAACGCAGTCAGCGGACAAAACGGCCCGAGCCCGAAGGGTTGCGTCCAAAATCGCCGATTACGGCGTTGCGCTGCTTGACAAGGGCCGGCCATTGCGCTGCGCAGCGCGTCTTGTACTCGGCGATTTTGGGCACAACGAAATCCGCGTTGGATTATTAGAAGTGCCCTTAAAGTGCCAAATCCTCCACAAACTCGCGGTCCCTTCCGTTTTTATCGACAGTTAGCCAGTGCCGCGGTTCTCGGAATTGCCATTCAGCGTTTGTTGCTGTTTGCACAAACATGCTACAAAGAGCAGGTCGAGACGAAAACTCCCCGGCGTGGCCCCGAAAAGCGCCGAACAGGCACAAAATTTAAGTGAAATAGAGAAAGGCCTCCGGAGAACCTGATGCAACTGCGGATTTTAGGCTGCAGCGGCGGTATCGCTGCTGGTCACCGGACCACTTCCTTTCTCGTTGATGACGACGTCCTCATCGATGCCGGTAGCGGCGTTGGCGATTTAACCCTCCGTGAGATGGAACGGATTAAACACATCGTACTGACCCACTCCCATCTTGACCATGTCCATGCGATCCCGTTGCTGCTGGACAGCATGTTCGATCGGGCCGATGAACCAATTACCGTGCATGCCCTGCCCGAAACCATCAGTGCGCTTCGTGAACATATGTTCAACTGGGTGGTCTGGCCCGATTTCACCAGCCTTCCGCATCCCGATAGCCCGGTACTGCGCTACGTCCCGATGAAACCGGACGAAGAAGTGGTGCTGGAGGGGCGGCGCTTCCGGATGGTGCCGGTCAATCATGTCGTGCCCACGGTCGGCTATATCGTTACCGCCCGGGACGGCGGCGTTTTCGCGTTCAGCGGCGACACCACCAGCAACAATACGCTCTGGAAGGCCCTCAACGGGCTGGAGCGGCTGGACCTGCTCATCGTGGAGTGTGCCTTCTCCAATGCGCGGCAGGAGCTTTGCCGGCAGGCCCGTCACTACTGCCCGAATATACTTGCCGAGGACCTGATCAAACTAAACCACCGTCCCGCGGTCTACCTCTCCCATGCCAAGCCCGGTGAAGAGCGTCAGATTATGGACGAGTGTCGGGCGGTGATTTCCGACCGCAAGCTCGAGCAGTTGTTGGGCGGAGAGATTTTTACGTTATAATGATCGCTCGAAGATTTCATGAATTTGCACCGATCTCGCTTGTCTTGGTGATCCGCGGGAGATATTTTCTCAGTCGGCCGTAATCACCGATACGCCTTCTCCTTCGAAAATTTTTCTTGGGAGATCCAATATCCTGCGGCGATCTCTCGGCACGAATTCATGAAATCTTCGGGATAGTTCTTTTCCGGGCCGGTCCCAACACCGATTGGCACCGTTCCCATGATGCGGCTGGCTGTTATGTTCGAAAACCTCACTGAACGACTTTCCAAGACCCTGCGTAATCTCCGCGGGACCGGTCGACTGACCGAGGAGAACATCAAGGACACCATGCGTGAGGTGCGCATGGCTCTGCTGGAGGCGGATGTCGCCCTGCCGGTAGTGAAAGAGTTCGTCAATCATGTGCGTGAGCGCGCCGTCGGCAAGGACGTTCTGGAGAGTCTCACGCCCGGCCAGGCCCTGGTCAAGATCGTCAATGACGAGTTGGTGTCGATCATGGGCGAGGCCAACGAGGACCTCCAGCTCAACGTTCAACCTCCGGCCGTGGTACTGATGGCGGGCCTTCAGGGCTCCGGTAAGACCACCAGTACCGCCAAGCTGGCGCGCTTTCTGCGTGAGCAGCGAAAAAAATCGGTCCTCGTAGTAAGCACCGACGTCTATCGTCCTGCCGCCATCGACCAGCTGGAGACCCTGGCGCGGGAGGTCGAGGTCGAATTCTACCCCAGCTCGACCGACCAGGACCCGGTTGCTATCGCACGCAGCGCCGTTGAACACGCCCGCAAAAAGCTCATCGACGTGGTGATCGTCGATACCGCGGGCCGCCTCCACATCGACGAGTCGATGATGGGCGAAATCCGCCGCCTGCACGAAACGGTAGCCCCGGTCGAGACTCTCTTCGTGGTCGACAGCATGACCGGCCAGGACGCCGCCAATACCGCGAAGGCCTTTGGCGATGCCCTGCCGCTGACCGGCGTGGTGTTGACCAAGACGGACGGTGACGCACGTGGCGGTGCGGCACTGTCGGTTCGGCATATCACCGGCCGGCCGATCAAATTTCTGGGTGTTGGCGAGAAGACGACGGCCCTGGAGCCGTTCCACCCGGATCGGGTGGCCTCGCGTATTCTGGATATGGGCGATGTCGTTTCGCTGGTCGAGGAAGTCCAGCGCACGGTCGACCACGACAAGGCAGAGAAACTCGCCACCAAGTTCAAAAAAGGTCAGGGCTTCGACCTGGAAGACTTCCGCCAACAGCTTCAGCAGCTCGGTAGTATGGGCGGAGTGGCCGGTCTGATGGACAAGCTGCCTGGAATGTCCGGTGTACCGGATGCGGCCAAAAAGCAGGTCAACGACAAGGAATTCCGCCGCATGGAGGCCATTATCGGCTCCATGACGCCCTTCGAACGGCGCAAACCGGACCTCATCAAAGGCTCCCGCAAGCGTCGGATCGCAAACGGCTCCGGCACGCAGGTGCAGGAAGTGAATCGCCTGCTCAAGCAGTTCGCGCAGATGCAGAAGATGATGAAGCGCATGAAGAAAAAAGGTGGCATGGCCAAGATGATGCGGGGTCTCAAAGGCGGTGGCGGCATGCCGCCCGGAATGCCTCCTTTTTAGTGGCGAGTAGCGAGTGGGTTCCTAGCAACTAGTCACTAGCTACTCGCTACTAATCTGCGACTAGCAACTCACCGCTGCGTGTCGTATAATACCCGGCTTCTTAGGGTTCTGGCGGGTCGCCGAAGGCGGCCCCGTTTGTTTTTGGAGACGAGGATCTAGCGAGAATGGTAACCATTCGTTTAGCTCGCGGCGGCGCCAAGAAGCGCCCTTTTTACAGCATCGTCGTGACCGACAGTCGCAACCGCAGGGACGGCCGTTTTATCGAACGCCTCGGCTTTTTCAACCCGGTGGCGAACGGTAAGGAAGAGCGGATTCGCCTCGATCGTGAGCGGGTCGATTACTGGCTGTCGAAGGGTGCCAAGGCCTCCGATCGCGTGGCCGACCTGATTAAGCAGAGCGCAGCAGCCGCCGCGTAAGACCGGACAGCGCCCCCATGGGCAATGCAGACCCGGATAGCTACGTACTGTTGGGCCGGGTATCCGGCCTCTACGGTGTCGGGGGTTGGGTAAAGGTATTCTCACACACGCAACCGCGCGAGAATATTCTGAACTACTCGTCCTGGTATCTGCGTGAGGGTGATCGGTGGGTTCGGCATTCGCTGCTCAAGGGGCGGCGGCACGGTAAGGCAGTCGTCGCCTTCCTGGAGGGTTGCGATGATCGTGATGAGGCGCGGGCGCTAATAGGCGCCGATATCGCCATCACACGAGAGCAACTGCCGAGACCGGAACCGGGAGAATATTACTGGTCGGATTTGATCGGCCTTGAGGTGAAGACCGTAGGCGGCAAACCGCTGGGGCGAGTCGACCACCTGATGGAGACGGGGGCCAACGACGTACTGGTGGTCGCCGGTGAGCGGGAACGGCTGATCCCGTTTGTCGATGAGGTGGTCACTGGCGTGGATCTGGAAGGCGGATGCCTGACCGTCGACTGGGATCCGGAGTTCTAGTGTACTGTCGCTCTGAAACCATCGCCAAGCATGCAACAGTGCACTAACATGCGGATCGACGTCATGACGCTGTTTCCGGAGATGTTCGGCGCGGTCAGTGGCTTCGGTGTTACCGGGCGCGCGGTCGAACGTGACCTGTTGCAGTTGGGGCTCTGGAATCCGCGCAACTATACTGACGACCGGCACCGTACGGTGGACGATCGCCCTTATGGCGGCGGCCCGGGGATGGTGATGATTTATCCGCCGCTGCACGAGTGTCTGCAGGATATCCGTCGCACCAGTGGCAGTGGGCGGGTTATCTGTCTGTCGCCGCAGGGCCGGCCATTGACGCAGTCGCATGTGCGGGAGTTGGTGCAGGAAGAGCACCTGATTCTGGTTGCCGGGCGCTACGAAGGCATTGATGAGCGCTTTATCGAGGCCGAAGTGGACGAAGAGCTGTCGATCGGTGACTACGTCCTCTCAGGGGGCGAGCTTGGCGCCATGGTGGTGATCGACGCGGTGACGCGTCTGATTCCGGGTGTCCTCGGTCACAGCGATTCGGCAGAACAGGATTCGTTCAGTGACGGACTGCTGGATTGTCCGCACTACACCCGACCGGAGAAGATCACCGGTCGGGAAGTACCGGAGGTACTGCGTTCCGGCGACCATGCCGCTATTGAGCGCTGGCGCCTCAAGCAGGCACTGGGACGGACCTGGGAACGGCGGCCGGACCTGCTGGAACAGGTGGAGCTGGACGAAGAACAGCGCGCGCTCCTGGCGGAGTATCGCCGGGAGGCACGAAAGCATTGAAATTAACAGTTTACGGACTCATTCCGGGAGCGAGCAAATGAGCAAGATCATCGAACAACTCGAAGCGGAGCAGATGAACCGCGAGGTGCCCGAGTTCGGCCCGGGCGATACGGTTGTGGTTCAGGTACGGGTAAGGGAAGGCGAGCGCGAACGCCTGCAGGCTTTTGAAGGTGTCTGCATCGCCAAGCGCAACCGCGGACTCAATTCGGCTTTTACGCTGCGCAAGATGTCTAGCGGTGAGGGTGTGGAGCGTGCGTTTCAGACGTACAGTCCGCAGCTTCAGGAGATTACGGTCAAGCGCCGCGGCGTCGTACGTCAGGCCAAGCTGTACTACCTGCGCGGCCGGACCGGCAAGGCAGCACGGATCAAGGAAAAGTTGTAAACGACCGGTCGGATTGGTCGAGGATATGATGGGAGACGGCTTCTCCGTATCTCGGCGCACCGATCAAAAAAGCGGACGTCACCCGATGGGAGGCGTCCGCTTTTTTTTCGTCTTGCTGATGCTGACAGGGACGGTAATGGCGGTGGACACATCGGCCCTCGACGACGCGGCGAGACTGGCTCGGGCGGGAGCCCCGCAGCTGGCCCTGTCGGTGCTTGATCGAAGTCAGCCGAACGTGGCGGACGACCCCGAAGCCTGGAGCGTCTGGCAACGAAAACGAGCCGCTATCCTTCGGCGGCAGGGCGCGTGGGAGGAACTGGCTGCGGAGCTGAAAGTCATCCCGGATGGTGTGCCGCCAGCCTACAGCAACTGGGCCGCCACCGAGCGGGTGCAGGCATTGCTCCACGCCGGAGAAGCCGTTGCGGCGCGGCAGGAGCTGGCGGAGCGGATTTGGCAGCGGGCGGGAGGTGCCGAGGAGCTGCGACGGTGGCGCCAACTGGTCATTCGCAGCTACATCGTCGAAGGACGGCCGGACGACGCCTATATTGCCATGTTGCGTCACCGTCAGGAATACAGGGACGGCGGAACGGAAGATGCTCTCCTGCGGGCCCGAGTCCTGCTTGGAGCCGGCCGGCCGGCGGATGCGGCGGCGGAACTTACAGGCACCGACGACTCTGCGGGGCAGGCATTGCTGGCCCTGGCGCGCCTGCGCAGCGGAGCCGAACCCGGGCAGATTGCTGCGGAGGCAGCGAGACGAGTCGATAGCGGTGAACAGGACGAGGCCCGGTTGTATTGGCGTGGTGTCGCGATCGAAGCGGCGGCTGCCGACAACGATTCCGCCGCCCTGATCCAGGGGCTCGAGCCCCTCGTTGCGCAAGGGCGCGATGGCAGCGCTTTGCGGGGACTGGTCAGGGTGGATAGTGATCGGCTCTGGGAGGCCTATCTGGATTATGCCCGGCAAGTTGGCAATCGGGAGCAGCTGTTGATGGGCGATGATGCCGCCTGGCAACGCCTCGCGGCAACCGATAGCCGCAAGTTTCCGATTCGGGCCCGCTCGATATACGTTCTGTTGTCGCTGGAGGCGCGCAGCGGCGCAGTGCGGGAACATGCACTTGAGCGCCTGGCCGAAAACATTACTTCGTTGCCCTCGGGTGATCAGGTTCTACATGCGCTTTATCGGCAGTCGGACCGGTTTGGCACGGCTGTAGAAATCCCGGCCACCATTCGGCGAATACTCGCCGATCGTGCGGTAGCCCGTTCCGATCTCGCCGAGGCTGCGAAGCTGATGAAGGGGCTGAGGCCACCGGCAACGGAAAAGGGCAAAGCCATGTGGGAGTTGCGCCGCGCCAAGATTTTCCTTCTGGGTGGGGAGTATCAGCGCGGCGAAGCGGTGCTTACCGAAATGGCCGGTCGCGCCGCCGGACTGGAAACCGTCCTGCTGGATCGGTTCGTGCAAGTGATCTTCGACTTGCAGACCCTGGGTCGCCATGATGCCGCCTATGACCTGTTTCAGACCCTTTACACCAAGACCACACATCCTCGTCTGCAGCGCGAGTTGCTCTACTGGATGGCCGACTCCCGCAAGGCCCAGGGAAATCTGCGCGTCGCCGCCCGTCTCTATCTGCAATCGGCCATCCTGCCTGGTGTTGAGTCCATGGACCCGTGGGCCCAGACCGCACGCTACGAGGCGGCCAAGGCGCTGTCCGAGTCCGGCCTGTTCGCCGATGCCGAAGTCATTTACCGTCAGTTGCTGAAGGTCACCGAGTCATCGCAGCGGCGGGCCGTCCTCGCTCGGGAATTGGAACAGTTGCGGTTGCGCAAAGCTCCCTCCTATGTCGGCGATTAGCTTCGATGCGGTGATCTCCACTCCGCTGCCGGGGAGCTGGCGCGTGGGGTTTGGCTTGCAGGCGGGCCGGCTGTCGACACTTGATTTCCTTCCCCCACGAACGCCTCTGGTCGCATCCGGAAGGCCGGAAGTGCAACGTATCGCCGAGCTGTTGACGGACTACTTCCAAGATCCACACACAACCCTGCGGCGGATCCCTCTGGCCCCTGCGCGAACACCGTTTCAGGCTCGGGTTCGTGAGTTGATGTCGGCAATACCGGTCGGCCAGACCCGCAGCTACGGTGAACTGGCCGGGCAGCTACGCACCGCATCACGAGCGGTCGCCGGTGCTTGCCGGGCCAATCCGGTAGCGCTGGTGGTACCTTGCCATCGGGTCGTTTCGGTCTCTGGACCGGGAGGGTTTATGGGGGCGGTTGATGGACCCCCGCTGGAGTTGAAGGCCTGGTTGCTAAAGCATGAAAGCGTCTGATGGCGACACTGCTCAAGTCGAGAATTTTCTCGATGCACTCTGGCTGGAGCGCGGATTGAGTGAAAATACCCTGGCCGCCTATCGCAGTGACCTGCTGCATCTCGCCCGATGGTTGAACGGAAAGGGGTGCGATTTGCTGACCGCCGGTAAAGGCGACTTGCTGGAGTACATGCACCGGAGAACGGAATCGGGCGCCCGACCTAGCAGTATCGCCCGGCTGCGTTCCAGCCTGCGCCGGTTCTTCCGTTATCTGGTTCGCGAGGGACGGTTGGATGTAGACCCTTCGGCGCAAATCGATGCACCGCAACTCGGCAGGGGGCTGCCGAAATCTCTGACCGAGCCGGAGGTGGAGGCGCTGCTGACGGCACCCGATGCGGGGAGTGTCCTGGGTCTGCGCGACCGGGCCATGCTGGAGGTCCTCTACGCCAGTGGTCTGAGGGTCTCCGAACTGGTGAGCCTGGAGATGGCTCAGGTCAATCTGCAACAGGGTCTTGTGCGGGTGCTCGGCAAGGGCGGCAAGGAGCGGCTGGTGCCGCTTGGCGAAGAAGCTCTGACGTGGGTGGAGCGCTTTGTCCGTCATGGACGGCCGCAGCTGATAGCCCAGGCGACAGGAACCGCTCTGTTCCCGACCCGACGCGGCCGGGGGATGACTCGCCAGGCCTTCTGGCAGCACATCAAACGCTATGCCCTGCAGGCGGGGATCGAAAAAACCCTGTCGCCCCACACCCTGCGCCATGCCTTTGCCACCCATCTTATTAATCACGGCGCGGATCTGCGGGTGGTTCAGTTACTGCTCGGGCACAGTAGTCTCTCAACGACCCAGATCTACACCCATGTGGCACGGGAGCGACTGAAGTCCCTGCATGCGGAACACCATCCTCGCGGATAGTTGCGACTGGCCTGTATGGATTCAAAGGTGGTGTCGCTTGTTGCCCCGTAAGGTTTGCATATACTGAAGCGCTGGGCTGTTTGCGCCTCTGCCGTTACTATTTTCTTGTTCCTGCTGACAGGAGATGAAGTGAATGCCTTCATTTGATGTGGTATCCGAGATTGACGGTCACGAGCTGACCAATGCAGTGGATCAGGTCAACCGGGAGGTGGCCAATCGTTTCGATTTCAAGGGCTCCGACTCACGAGTGGAACAGAGTGAGGGCGGATTGACTCTGGAAGCCCAGAGTGATTTCCAGATCCGGCAAATACTCGAAATTCTCTATCAGAAAATGAGCAAGCGGGGTCTCGATGTCGGCTTTGTGAAGGAGGGCGATGTGGAAGAGCGCGGAATGCGTGCGTACATGGAGGTCAAACTGAACGAAGGCATCGACAAGGAGCTGGCCAGGCAGATCGTCAAGCGGATCAAAGAGGCCAAACTGAAGGTCCAGGCAGCCATTCAGGGCGATCAGGTCCGCATTACGGGTAAAAAGCGCGATGACCTGCAGGCGGCAATGGCCATGCTGCGACAGGCCGATTTGGGGCAGCCTCTTCAGTTTACCAATTTCCGGGACTGAAGAG
The DNA here is from genome assembly GCF_900102855.1 of Thiohalomonas denitrificans. Taxonomy (NCBI): domain Bacteria; kingdom Pseudomonadati; phylum Pseudomonadota; class Gammaproteobacteria; order Thiohalomonadales; family Thiohalomonadaceae; genus Thiohalomonas; species Thiohalomonas denitrificans. The sequence continues at coordinate 274,710 of NZ_FMWD01000001.1, read as the reverse complement.
CCCAGCACACTCTCGCCAGCGTGGGAGAGTGGATCTGTGTTTATTCTGAAAGTGCCATCGAGTCGCTGCGTTGCAAGGGTGCCTCTGTGTTCCTCTGTGGTGAGCGAATCAATCATTCGAATCGATGTGAGGTTTTATGAAACGTATTCTATTGTCTTTGGCCGCTCTTGTGCTGACGACTTCCGCCGGCCTGACCGTAGCGGCTCCGGCCGAACTCAAATCCTTCCTGTCGCAGATGGTGCCTGGACAGGCTCCCGACGCCATTGAGGAGACGCCTCTGCCGGGGATCTACCAGGTGGTTTATGGCAGTGACATCTTTTACTTTTCCGAAGACGGGCGGTACATGCTGCGGGGAGATCTGGTCGATCTGAAATCCAATACCAATCTCAGCGAGCAGACCCGCTCCACGGCACGGAAAGCGGCAGTGTCCCGACTGGATGAAGAGACCATGATCGTCTATCCGGCCAAGGGTACTGCCAAGCACGTGGTGACGGTTTTTACCGACATCGACTGCCCCTATTGCCGCAAGTTGCACGATGGTATGGAGGAGATGAACGAAATGGGGATCGAAATCCGTTATCTGGCGTTTCCTCGTGCCGGGATCGGCTCTTCGACTTTCAGGAACATGGCTTCGATCTGGTGTGCCGAGGACCCGCGAGCGGCCATGGACAGCGCCAAGAGTGGCGGCAAGGTGGAGGCCGCAGATTGTGATCACGGCATCGAGGAGCACATGAAGCTGGTTCGGGAATTGGGCATCAACGGCACGCCGGCGCTAATCCTCGACGACGGTCGCCTGATCGGCGGTTATGTGCCGCCGAAAAAGCTGCTGCCGATGCTGGAGGGCAATACGGCAGTGCCCGGCCGCCGCTGAGCACGAACCACAGGGGCATCAAGGAGAAAAGATTGCAGCCTCCTCTGTGCCCTCCGTGGTTTCCATGCCCTTCGGAATGCCTCTGTCGGCGCTCTCCTACGCGGTACCGACTGCCATGTCATAGAGGGTGCCCGCCGCCGTGAACAGCAGGCTGGCACGTACCGGCCGTCCCGGCCAGAGGCGGGCAACGCCTTCGGCATAGAGACGCAACTGTTCGTCGTAGGGCTCGGCCAGCTCGGCCAGATTGTCTTCGCAGGCCCGGTGGTGGGTCTTGTAGTCCACTATCCACAGTTGTTCGGTGGACACGATCAAGCGATCGATAATGCCGTGGACGACGCAACCGTCATCCAGGCGATAAGCGATCGGGACTTCGCAGAAGGCCTGGCACTCGGGACCGGGGTGGAACAGCGGTGCCAGGTCGGCCCGCTTCAGAAGTGATTGTGCCTCTTCCCACCAGGAACGGAACTCCGGCTCCTGTGCATCCAGGCCGAATTCCTGGCCCACCGCCTCGTCGCAACGAGGATTGCCTTCCCCGACCAGCAGTTCGAGCAGACGATGGATCACCACGCCGCGCAGCAGCGCATCCTCCTCCATGATTCCGGCCGGACCGCCGTGGGCAGCTGCCCTCACCCGGCTACTGGGTGACACCTCAAGCGGCAGAGGCGGCGGATCGATGGCGCGTCCCAAAGCGGCCGGAACTGAAAGGGGACTGTTCTCCCGGGTCCGTATCTGCACTGGCGGCGGGTCGGGCCGTTCACCGCTCTCGAGCACGGGTGGAGCGATGGTCGCCTCTTCAGTGCCCAAAGCCGTCTCGAGCAGGCCGTACCATCCCAACTCCTCGCCACGTCGGGGCCGGCAACCGGAGATGAAGAGCATTTGCCGCGCGCGGGTGAGTGCCACATAGAGCAGATTGGCCTGTTCGCGTTGCTCGGCCGCCTTGTCCACGTCCAGCTGGTTTCGTGTAATCGTATCCTGCTGCGCCTTGCGGCCCACCAGCAGCAGTCGTTCGGGGCGGGGTGCGCCGGCGGGCCAGTCCACCAGTGCCCGGAACGGGGAATCGTTTTGCCGCACAGCGGCGGTATCGGCCAGGAAAACCAGCGGGGCCTCGAGCCCCTTGGCCGCATGAATGGTCATCACCCGTACCCGTTCACCACCGCAAGCCGGTGCCTCATCCGGTGCTTCACCGGTAAATTCCCGGAGTTGGGAAAGCCTGGCGACAAAGCTGGTGAGGCTCGGATAGCGACCGGCATCGATCTCGAGTGCCAGTTCCAGGAAACGTCCCAGATTGGCACGTATCCGTGGCTGCAGATGTGCCGGGAAGGCCGCTTCGTAACGGGAAAGGACATCCCCCTCGCTATAGATGTGGTCGAGGAGGTCGTGAATGGGCAGTCGCCCGGCCAGACAGCGCCAGGCAGTCAGCAGTCGATGGGCACGTGCCAGGGGGGCGCTTGGGGGAAGTTCGTCGGCGCTCATCGCCAGTCGCTCCAGCCAGCTACCCTTGCCGAGGGCCAATGTGACCAGATCAGTGTTACTGCAACCGAAAAGGGGTGAACGCAAAACGGTTGCGATGGACAGATGATTGTAGGGCGTGATGAGTACCTCCAGCAGGGCCACGAGGTCGCGTACCTCCAGCGCGTCCAACAACGTACCCCGATCCGCCCCGACGTAGGGGATGCCGGCCTCGCGCAAAGCGGCCTCGTAGGCTCCGGCATGGGTCCGGCTGCGGACCAGGATGAGCACATCCCCGTAATGCATCGGGCGGGCCTCAGTGCTGTTCCCGACCGGTGTACCATCGGTAATCAGTGCGGCGATACGCGCGGCGATTTGTTGGCCTTCTCGCCGGTAGCGGCCGTCGTTGGCAATGCACCTCGGTTCGGTCAGGGGATCCCGCATCCGGTCGCTCTCTTCCGGCGGTTCGCCGCCCTCGATCTCTTCTACCAGCGGCAGCATTTCCACGCGACCCCAGAGATCGTGGTGAAACGTATCGTGCTCGGTGAATTCGGCCAGGCCATCGGCCAGGGGACCCTCCGACCCGAAAACCCGGTTGACGCATTCGATGATCGCCGTGGCCGAACGGCGGGAGACGTGGAGGGTATGGCCGTGGGCGGCCATGGCACTGCTCAGCCATTCATGTGCCGCCGGCAGCAGGCGCGGGTCGGCACGGCGGAACCGGTAGATGGACTGTTTGACATCGCCGACCAGGAACACACTGCGGCGTCGCTCGCTCTCACCCGCCGCCATCTCCTCGAGCAGCGGCAGCAACAGACGCCATTGGGTGGGGTTGGTATCCTGAAATTCATCCACCAACAGGTGATCAATGCGCTGGTCGAGTTTGAACTGGACCCAGTGGGCATTGTCCGCATCGCTTAGCAGCCGGTAGGCACGCCACTCCAGGTCGGCAAAGTCGAGTAGCCGCTGCTCCTCCTTGAAGCGCTGGAAGTGCCCGACAAGGCGTTCACCCAGGCGGTACCAGGCCCCGGTGGCCGCCGCCGTATCCCGGCGGGAGAGGGCGTCCCGCACCCTCAACACCTTCTCGCAAAGCGAGGCGTGGAGTGCCAGAAAGCGCTCCTGGCCGGTTTCGGTCATTTTTTTGGCCTGGCTCTGGCTGGCCTTGCGTGAGCGCTGCTCGCCATCCTTTCGCAGGAAGGCCGTAGCGGCGGCTTCGAAGCGGGCTTCGAGCGGGGCCTCGTCGTGGAGCGCCATGCCCAGCCCCTCGGCGAGGTTCGGATTATCACGAATCGGATGGCGCAGGAGAAGTTCCGCAAACTCCCGTAACTCCCCGGCGTGTGCCTCCAGGAAGCCAATCCGGGGATCGAGGTCATCCGGATCACTCTCCAGGTGTCTGGCCGCCTCCGAGACGGCCCACGCGACGGGTTCATTCTGATTCTCGGTATAGGCCCACCAGTCGCTGCGATGACCGAGAAAGTCGGTCAGGGCGCTCCCAAGGCCGTCGAGACTGCCGCAGTAGTTCAGCAGCCGCTCAAGGTCCTGTCCCACTGCCCCATCCGGTTCCGCCGTGGCTTCCGCCATCAGATGTTCCCAGGCTGCACGCTCCAACTCTCCGGTGCGCTCGATGAGTTCGAAGCCGGGTGGCACATCGGCCTCCAGCGGAAACCGGCGCAGAACCTCCTGACAAAAGGCGTGAAAGGTCGTCGTCCTGACCGGTTGACGCGCCCTCAGGATCCTTTCGTAGAGCCCGCGTGCACGCCCGCGGGTCTCGGTATCCGAAGGCGCTCCCATCATCTGCAGCAGTTTGCCCTGCCGCGGATCTTCCGCGCAGGCGAGTTCGAACAGACGCTCGTTGAGGCGTGTCTGCATCTCGGCAGCGGCCTTGCGGGTAAAGGTGATGGCGAGGATCGCGTCGGGCCGCACCCCGTCCAGGAGCAGCCGCACAAGGCGGGTTACCAGCAACCAGGTCTTACCGGTACCGGCCGAGGCCATTACGGTGGCGTTGATGCCGGGTGAGCCGGCCGAGAGCGGATTGGTCATTCGGCAAGCATACGGACAGGACCGGTAACGGTAAACCGTCCGTCATCTCTGTCTGGAGGTGCGGGAAGCAAAGCCAGAGGTGGAGTGCGCAAGCCGCCTTGCGCACTCCACCTCTGCATTTTGCACCATCTGTGTAGGACAGATCTGATAATGCTGTAGGTAATTGCGGGCAATCCTCGTCATGGTTGTGGACGCAATGCCTTGAATTTGCACAAAAGCTTCGGACGGGAGGAGGATGAGGGGGTGAAAACCACTTTTTTTACCGGGTTGTTGTCGCAGTCTTGGGTGCTAATCTTCGGTCAAAGGGAATTGACGTACCAGCCATGGACGGCGTGCCGCAGGGAAGCGGTAAACCAGGGAAGGATCAGAACAAGCGGCCATGGAATGGCCGAGCAAGTTGCCAGGAGGCTCCACCACAGGGATGGTGGTGAACGGCACGGAAGCCGAAAGGGTGTTGAGAGGGCGGAAAAACCGCCCTTTCTTTATTTATGTGGCACTCGCCCCTCCCGCTGTTTCTCGCGCGATCGTTGGCAAGCAATCGATTCCGTTCTGTGTCTCTTCAGTGGTGACGGGAGTCTGTTTCCTGTTGTGGCTCGCTGTGCCATGCCTGTCGGCGGCAGAGTCCATCCATCGGACAGTATCCGCAGGTTTTTTCGTCGCCCCAGGCGGGTACCTCCGCCCCTGACTGCAGACGTTCGAAGAGTTCGGAAAGTCGCACGTCGATGGCGCTCTTCAGGGTGTGCAGTCGATCCCCCTCCAGGACGGCACGGCTTTTCACCTTCTCCTTGCCCAGCTCCAGGTACTCCACCTGTTCGGTCGCCATTCCCGTTTCCGCCTCGGCCAGCAGGGCGTAGCAGGGCAGCTGCACTGCTTCGCCCGCCAGCACATCCGCATCGGATGGCACCCGTCCGGTTTTGTAGTCGGTTACGGCAATCCTGCCTTCCGCTGCGTCAATCCGATCCAGCCGACCCTGGATGATCGGGCCATCGGCGGCCTCCCGCCGGGCGCTGACCTCCGCGGAATGTACTCGCCACTGTGCGTCGCGCCGGAGTTGCCAGTCGATATAGGCGGGAATCACTCTGCGCCAGCGCTCCAGCCAGCCCCGGTGGAGGAAGTTGTCCTCCAGATCGTCGGCGAAAGCGGCTTCGGCAATCTTCTCCAGCTCAGCGATGGCGCGATCGCGATTGGCCCTGGTTACCGGGGAACCGAACGGTCCGGGCATCCCTTCGACACCCTTGTGGAAAGCCTCCAGGCAGCGGTGGACTCGCTCGCCGTAGTCCGACTTTTCAAGAGCTTCGCGGATGGCATCGGGCGGCGCAAGGTGCAGCAGGCGCGCCGCGAAAAACTGATAGGGACAGTCCATCAGTTGCTGATAACCGCTGGCGGAGAGGGTGCGGGGGAGCAGGGCCGCTTCGGCGCGGGGTCGGGGTGCGCTCTCCGTCGTGGGCAGTGGGGCGCTGCGGTTTACAACCTCCGCCTCCGGTGAGCGGACTAGCCACGCGAGATCATGGTCGTCGAGACCCTCGCCATAGGCGAGCTGATGGAAAGCCTGCAGGCTCTCTACCCACGGGCTGGTTGCCACCGGCTCGCCATCCTGCTCACGGCGGCAGGTCACAAGGACCCGGGGCGCGGCCTCCAGCAATCGCCGGAAGTGGTAAAAGCGCTCTCTGCACTGTGCATCGCCCTCGGGCAATCCCAGGTCCCGCCGTACCGCGTCGTTGAAAAACGGCGATTGACCGCCATTGCCTGGCAGGTGATCCCGCTCGGCGCCGGCCAGCACGAGGGCTTCATAGTGCCCGAGTACGCTTTGGGCCAGGTCGGTGAGAACTACCGGGCTACCGCTTACCGGGGGACGGAAATGGGTGTTTTCCAGGCTGGTGCCCATCCAGGAGCGAAGCTCGGTCCAGTGCAGTACGGTCTCCTGTTCTTCGGCAGCCCGCTGCAGCGATGCCAGGGTCTGCAGCACCCGGGCACCGGCCGCATCCTCTGCCAGCGCCGCGCTTGCGCCGAGCCGCTCGAGACTGTGCAGGAGGGCCTCCAGCACCTCGGCAGGCGGGTTCTCCGTGCCAATAAAACGCTGCAGTGGTTCGGCAGCCTGTCGCAGGTGCTCCAGCAGTTCGGCGACCGGCTGCAAGGCAGCGCCGGCAGCACCGGGCAATCGGTGGCGCCGGTATTCGAGTCGGCGCTGATAGGCGGCAAGGCCCCGGCCGACGTTTTCATGAAGGATAACGTCGCGCTCCAGGCGGTAGACCGTGGCGAGATGGCTTTCGCGCCGCTGTTCCGGTACCAGAAATGGCGATTTGAGCAGGTCCAGCAGCGCCAGATAGGGGAAGTCTTCCTCCATGCACTCCAGCCAACGCTCCACCAGGGCGGCGGCACTGGTGGTGGAGAGGGCCCAGCCGCCGCGGTCCTGTATCTGAATACCGGCGCGCTCCAGCAGTGCCCGTACACGGCGGGCCAGGCGACGGTTCTCGGTGACGACCGCCAGGCTCTGTTTCCCCTCCAGCAGCCAGCGGCGTATCTGCAACTCCACCGAACGCGCCTCCTGTTCGGCGTTGTCGGCCTGGTACACGACCAGTCGGCCGTTTGCGGGTGAAACGGCCTGGGTGGTGAGGAATGCCTCCGCACGTTCCGCCAAGTCCCTGGCGCCATCGCTGTAGCCTGCGAATACCGTGTCGAGGAAGCGCGTATAAGCCGAATTGCAGCGGAGTGCCTGGTCGGGGTTTCCACCCAGATTCTGCAGCAGTGCAGAAGGAGTGGCATCGGGGTGACGCGGTGCGGGAGCATGGCCACGACCATGCACCACAACCGTGACCGGCCGACAGGCGGCCAGGCCGGAGAGCCATTCCACTTCGGGGACCTCCAGCACCGGGAAACCCGCGAGATAGACGGGGCCGGTATCCGTGGATGCCTGACTGGCGCCCAGGCGCAGCAGATCCGCAGTGGCACGATCGAGACAGCCGCCCGCAGCCAACTGCTCATGCCAGGCGTGCCAGAGCGTATGCACCAGCCGTGCCTCCATTCCCAGTGCCGAAGGGAATGCGTCATCACTGCCGTAGGCCTGCACCAGCCGATCGGTAAAGGTTTGCAGGTCCATGGACACTCCCACCCGCCGGCGGGTCATGTCATCGAACAGCTTCAGCAGACTCTCCGCCAGTGCCCACAGGTTGGCCTTGCCGAACAGGGTGTGGTGACGGCGCAGGGCCTCCACCAGCATCAACTCCCGCTCGGCCTGGTCGAGGATGCGGCGGTCGGGGATGGCAAAACCCGCCAGCCAGTCCGAGAGGCGCGTAACCCGGGGGCCGAGTAGTGCAGCATGGCCCGCTTCGGTGGCACGCTCCAGCAGCAGGCGACGCAGCCGGGGCCCGGCGTCGAGATCCGGCACCAGTACCAATACTTGCCCCAGCACCGGCAACTGCCCATCGGCATCTTCGAGTATCCGGTTGGCCAGCAGGGCCAGCGGGTCGTGCGCGTAATCGGCCTGTAGCAGGCGGGGGTGTGGCGGCATGCGTCAGCGTTCCAGGTATTTCAGTTTGTCGGGAACCCCGTCCCACTCCGTGGCATCGGGAGGCGGCTCTTTCTGCTCCGATATCACCGGCCACTCCCGGACCAGCTCGGCATTCAACTCGAGAAAATGTGTCTGGTCTTCGGGTAAATCATCGTCGGCGAAGATGGCCTCTGCCGGACACTCCGGGACACACAGGGTACAGTCGATGCACTCTTCCGGATCGATGGCCAGAAAGTTCGGGCCTTCGTGGAAGCAGTCTACCGGACAGACATCCACGCAGTCGGTGTACTTGCAGCGAATGCAGTTATCGGTCACCACATAGGTCATAAGGTTCTCCGGCTGTCCTGAATACGTATGGTTAACAGGGTAAACGCATACTCACAAGCTTGGTGCGTGGCTCGCTTCAAAGCAGGTTGCCCTGATCGTCAATGTTAGCCGCCGCGGCCGTCGGCAGGAGGTATGGTAGCGTGATCGGTTGCCCCCTGCGCAAGCGGAGGAGCACCGGTGATCCGCCTCGAAGGGCCATGGTTATCAATACTGTCTACCCTTATTCAAGAGTGTACACCTGGCGTGCCGGGATCAGTGCCACGATAGCGGCCGCCAATATCTGCCCCGGGGCGGCCTATGCTCTTTCTTCTCAACGTCCATGATACCGATGGTGCACGGCGTCAGCACATGTAGCCCGGCCCCCCTGAGGAATCCTTCCTGGTGTTCGACAGGGCCGTGTCGGGCCCGATACCCCCGTGACGGGATTTCGACGCAGGGGTGCGCCTCCTGTCGGAGGCAGTATTACCCCGATGGTGATTCCGTTGGTCTCTCCACTCTTCTGGTGTTTCTCTCTCTTTGCCTGTTACCCGTTTGGTCCGCCGTGGCGGACCCGGGTGCCCGTTTCGTGGTGGGATTCGCCCAGGATAATCTGGACAACGACTGGCGCCTGGCCCAGGTCGATGGGTTAAAGAGGCGTATGGCCGCGTATCCGGAAATCGAGTTTCTGGTCACGGATGGCCGTGGCAGTACGGCTCAGCAAATCAAGGATATCGAAGATCTGATCAGTCTGGATGTGGATGTGCTCGTCACCAGCCCGCGCGATAGCAGGGCAATGACGCCCGTCCTGTCCCGGGCCTTTCAGCGGGGGACGCCCGTGGTGCTGCTGACCCGCCGTATCCAGACCGACGATTACACCACCTTCATCGGAGCAGACGACCGCGCCATCGCTTCCGATGCCGCCGAATATATGGTCGGGAAAATGAACGGTACAGGGACCATTCTAATGCTTCAGGGCGTTCCCACTGCCACCACCGCCATCGACCGCACCGAAGCTTTTCTTGACGTGACCGCGGATTATCCGGATATCCGCGTGATAACGAAAGTGGGCAATTATCTGCGGGCAGACGCTGCCGTGGCCGTGGAGGAGCTTCTTTTTCAAGGTTGGCGCTTCGATGCGATTTTTGCGCAGAGCGACAGCATGGTGCTGGGGGCGCTGCTGGCTCTGGAGAAGGCCGCTATCGATCCGGAGCCGCTTGTGATTGTCGGTATGGACTATATCAGTGAAACGCGCGAGGCGATTCGGGCCGGAAAACAGGATGCCTCGTTTGTCTATCCGACCTCTAGCGAATCGGCCGCGCGGGCGATTCTGGCCATTCTCGAGGGGCGCGAAGTACCGAGGAGAATAACGCCCCCCAGCATTATGGTCACGAGGGATAACGTCGATACGGTAGAACCGATATTTTGATGAGCCGTACCCGCTGCTGTTCGGCCCCGAATCAGTGACGGACGTTCAGCCGTCATTGAGAGGAGCCCCGGCGACGCGGCAATCTGGGGTTTTGGGAGCAGGAGATTACTTCGTCGCTCAGGCTCCTCGTAATGACAGCGGGGGCAAGTTCATCAGGAGGAGCCTATGACCTTTCGACGCTTCGGGTTGCGGCACAAGCTGGTCGCTCTCATCGTGATGGCCCTGGTCTTCGCGTTGGGCGTCGCAGGTTTCTGGCTCAGCTACATCCTCGGTACTTATCACAGGGATCAGGCCCAGGCCCGGTTCATCGAAGCGTTCGGGTCTATTGTCTCCAATCTGGAACGTTCGGAACTTCGATTGGAGCGTGATGTGAATGTGCTGGTCCAGGATAGTGACGTGATTGCCTCGGCCAATATGGTTTCCGGATATGCCTCGGTCGAGGATTATCAGGCCGTCATTTTTGATCCCGAAAAGAGGAGTATCGCCCGGGAGTTGGAGAGTGTGCTTCGTGTCACCACGACCGACCAGCTTGCCGTCTATCAGGATACGGGAGATTTGATGGCCTTCGGTTTTGAGGAGGCGGATGGCATTCGGGTCGGGATTATCTCCTATGAAAATGGCCATCCCGTAGTGATGATCTCTGACGATCTCGCTTCATGGGAGGAAGGGGAACTGCCTGCTTCTTTGGCGCGCACGCGCTCATTCAATGGTCTCAAAGAGACGGAATATCAAAGTGTCGGGGCCGGGCTCATGGCGGTTACGGGACAGTCCATCCTGCGGCGCTTCCCCGGGGGGGCCGAAAGCACCGTCGGCTACCTGGTCGGCGCTGCGTTTGTCGACGAGGGTTTTGTCGAAAATATTGGTCGGGAAACTCAGGTGGCTCTCACGATCTCGGTTCCCGGAAGTGAGCCGATCGGTGAAATAGCAGGGCTTGCGCAGGTGCCGGAGTTGGAACGGGTGCCGGTACTTGAGGAGGCTGCACGAGGGGTTAGGTTGACTGACCGTGAGGATTTCTTTCTGAGTGCTGGCTACCTTCCACTTGCTTCCGGCAATCAGGCCTACTTCCTGCTGGGCCAGCCGAAAGATGAGGTCCACGCGCAGATTCGGAGAACCCGTACCGTGGTGCTCGTAGTGCTCGGCCTTTCGGCACTGCTGATGGTTCTACTGGGAACGGTGATTGCGCGCCGCATAATTTCGACGCCCCTGGAACGGTTGGTTTCAGCGGTCGAGGAGTTGCGCCGCGGCCACTATGGGACCGTTGTGCGTATCGAGTCCAGGGATGAAATCGGCGAACTGGCCGACGCCTTCAACGTGATGTCCGAGACCATTCGGCAGCGCGAAGGGCAGCTCAAGGAGAGTGAAGCCAATTACCGGCGTCTCATCGAAACCTCGGAAGAGGGAGTGTGGGTGACCGACGCGCATGGGCAGACGGTGTTTGTCAATCCGACCATGGCCGGGATGCTTGGTACGACCGTGGAATCGATGCAGTCATCATCCCTGTTGGAATTTCTCGATGAATCGCGGCAATGGGCGGAATACCAGCTTTTGCTGCGGGCACGCGGCTCCCCGGGGCCGCGTGATATTTGCTTCCACAGGCGGGATGGTCGGGAACTTTGGGCCATCGTCTCCGCAAGCCCGATCCAGGACGATCAAGGTCGTGTCACCGGAGCCCTGGCAATGGTTACCGACATTACCGAACGTAAACGTAACGAAGATACCAACGTACTGCTGCAACGCATCAATCAACAGGTTTTGGAGGGCATGGAGCCCGATGATGTATTGCGGGTGGTCTGTGTGGAAGTCGCACGGATGTTCCGGTTTCCACTGGTGTGGGTGGGGCTCCGGGAAGATGATGGGAGGGTCACGATTGCCGCACAGGCAGGGCAAAGGAAGGATTATCTCGGTCAAATCGAAGTGCGGTGGGATGCCGGCCCGAAAAGTCGTGGACCGACGGGGTATGCCATCCGCACCGGTGAGGCGCGCACCACCAGGATCACTGCTCCTTCCAGTGCAGTCTGGCGGGAAGCCGCAGAAGAGTACGGCTTTGCCTCTTCGGCGGCAGTGCCGTTGATTGCGGTGAAGGGTGAAGTGATCGGGGCACTCAACGTCTATTCGCAACATGCCGACGCGTTCTCGCCACCGGCCATGCAGCGACTCGGTGATCTCGCCAGCCGGGTAACCGTTGCCTACATGCTGTCCGTCGACCAGGCAGATCTCCGCTTGCAGGGAGCGGCCATTCAGGCCGCTGCCAACGCCATCCTGATTACCGATCCGGATGGCTATATCGAGTGGGTCAACCGTGCCTTTGTCCGTCTCAGTGGTTACCGTCAGAGCGAGGTCATTGGCAAGAAGCCGAGCCTGCTGAAATCGGGTCGGCATGACCGCTCCTTTTACGAGTCGCTGTGGCGGAAGATTCTGCGCGGTGAAGTCTGGCAGCATGAAGTGGTGAACCGGCGCAAGGACGGCAGCCTTTATACGATCGATCAGACGATTACGCCGTTACTGGACGAGGACGGCAGCATTTCTCATTTCATTGCCATCCAGGAGGATGTGACCGCCAGGAAAGAAGCCGAGGCCCACATTCGCTATATCGAGCAATATGACCGATTGACCGGATTGCCCAATCGGATGCTTCTGCTCGACCGCTTGCGTCAGGCGCTCGCTCATGCCGAGCGTAACCGCCGCCAGGTCGCAGTGGTTCAGCTGGATCTGGATCGCTTCAAGGATATCAACGATAGTCTGGGCCCCAGTGCCGGCGACGAGTTGCTCAAGCAGGTGGCGCAGGTATTGACCCAGTGCGTTCATGCCGATGATACGGTCTCACGCCAGGGCGGCGACGAATTCACGTTGCTGCTGGACAGCCTGCGGGATGCCGATCAGGCGGTTGATGTTGCCCAGAGAATCGTGACGGCGTTTGTCCGGCCCTTCGAAGTGGTGGGAGAGGAACTCTTTGTCACCTGCAGCATGGGAATTGCGCTCTATCCGATAGATGCCCAGACGCCGGATGGTCTCATCAAGGCCGCTGATACCGCGATGTTCGGGGCCAAGGCGCAGGGCCGCAATAGTTACCGATTCTTCACGACCGACCTCAACGTACAGGCGACTGCCCGGCTGAAGCTGGAAAACGCGCTGCGGCGCGCGCTCGAACGTGAAGAATTTATACTCCACTACCAGCCGCAGATCGATGCAAGCAGTGGCCAGATCCTCGCTGCCGAGGCACTGATCCGTTGGCAGAGTCCGGAGATGGGCCTGGTTGCTCCGGAACAGTTCATTCCCGTTGCCGCAGACACCGGCTTGATTATCCCCATAGGAGAGTGGGTATTGCGTAATGCCTGCCGAACGGTACGGCGATGGCATGATGCCGGTCATCTATTAGGGATGGCGGTGAATCTTTCCGCGATTCAGCTAGATCGAGGGGATATGGTTTGGCTGGTCGGTGACGTGCTGAAGGAAGAGAGCCTCGAACCGCACTGGCTGGAGCTGGAGATCACCGAAAGTGAGCTCATGCAGAGTCCAGAGGCCTCGCGCAAGACTCTGGGTCGGCTTAAGGATATGGGTGTGCATATCGCCATCGATGATTTCGGGACCGGTTATTCCAGTTTCAGTCAGCTGCGCAGCCTGCCGGTACATCGCCTCAAGATCGATCGTTCTTTCGTCGATGACATTTTCAGTGCGGATGGTGCGGCGATCACCGCCGCTATTATCTCGCTCGGCCATAGCCTCAAGCTCGAGGTCATTGCCGAAGGGGTGGAAAGTGAGTCACAACTCATCCGTCTGCGGGAACAGGGCTGTGATGGTATTCAGGGCTATTACTTCAGCAAGCCGCTGCCGCTGGAGGCTTTTGAGGCGCTGTTAAAAGGGAGTGAAAACCCGGGAGACTAGGATTTTGCGACCAGCGCTCTCTGCGTAAGCGATGAGTATCCAGAGTTAAATAGCTGTTCCGAACTCGTGTCCAACACACTTCTTTGGTGACATACCGAGATATATGTAGGAGCGGCGGAAGCCGCGATTCGGCTTTTCGCGACTTCCGTCGCTCCTACATGCATGGACACCAATTTGGAACGATTTGGAACATGTATTTAGCTGGACAGTCGTTTCAATCGGTAAAGCAGATCGAGTGCCTGCCGCGGGGAAAGTTCATCGGGGTCGGCTTCACCGAGTGCAGTAACTGCCGGGTGGGCTTCCGGCCTGGTGAACAGGGCCATTTGCCGGGCAGGGTCCTGTTCCGTTTGATGATACGCACGTTCGTTTTCCAGTTCGATGAGTTTGCTGCGGGCCTGCTCGACCACATGGCGCGGGACGCCGGCCAGCGCGGCGACCTGGAGTCCGTAACTCTGACTGGCCGGACCCTCTTTGACGGCGTGCAGAAAAACGATGCGATCGCCGTGTTCCACCGCATCGAGGTGGACATTGACAATGCCCTTGATGCTCTCGGGTAGTGTCGTCATTTCGAAATAGTGGGTGGCGAACAGGGTGAAGGCCTGCTTGCGGGACAGCTCCAGGGCACAAGCCCAGGCCAGCGACATGCCGTCGAAGGTACTGGTGCCGCGGCCGATCTCATCCATCAGCACCAGACTGCAGTCGGTGGCATTGTGGAGGATATTGGCGGTCTCGGTCATCTCCACCATGAAGGTGGAGCGGCCGCTGGCCAGGTCGTCCGAGGCACCGATGCGGGTGAAGATGCGATCGAATGGCCCGATGCGGGCGGACTGTGCCGGGACGAAGCTGCCGATGTGGGCGAGTAGCACGATTAGCGCGGTCTGGCGCATGTAGGTGGATTTGCCGCCCATGTTGGGGCCGGTGATGATCAGCATGCGGCGCTGGTCGTCCAGTTCGACACCGTTGGGCACGAAAGGCTCATCCATCACCTGCTCCACCACGGGGTGGCGGCCTCCCCGGATGCTCAACCCGGGTTCACCGTCCAGCGAGGGCCGGACCAGGTTCAGGGTGTCCGCACGCTCCGCCAGGTTGTTGAGGGCATCGAGCTCCGCAAGTGCCGAGGCGGTCTGCTGCAGGCGCGCCAGATCCTGGCAGAGGCGCTCGAGGAGCTCCTGGTAGAGTGCCTTCTCGCGGGCCAGGGCGCGTTCACTGGCCGACAGCACCTTGTCTTCGAAGGTTTTCAGTTCCGGGGTGATGTAGCGTTCCGCACCCTTCAGGGTCTGGCGGCGGATATAGGTTGCCGGGACCCGGTCGCTCTGCGTTTTTGTAACCTCGATGAAGTAGCCATGGACCCGGTTGAAGCCCACCTTCAGGGTGGAAATGCCGGTCTGCTCCCTCTCCCGCGTCTCCAGTTCCATCAGAAAGTTGCCGGCGTTCTCTCTGAGAGAACGCAGTTCGTCGAGGTCGGAATCGAAGCCGGGGGCGATGACGCCGCCGTCACGGATGACCACCGGCGGATTGTCCACCACCGCCCGGACCAGATGCTCGTGGAGTTCGGGGTAGTCGCCGAGTGCCGATGCGAGGCGGCAAAGCCGGGGTGCTGCCAGTCCCTCCAGTTCGCCGTGCAGAGCGGGCAGGCGCCCGAGGGCCTCGCGTAACTGGGTCAGATCCCTGGGGCGGGCCGTATGGATGGCGATGCGGGCCAGAATCCGTTCCACATCGCCGATGCCGCGCAGGAGTTCCCGCAAGCCGGTGAAGTGGTCGGTCTCCAGTAGCACTTGCACGGCGGCATGCCTTTCACCGACCGTGTGCTGGTCGCGCAGGGGACGGTTGATCCAGCGTCTCAGCAGGCGGCTGCCCATCGGCGTGGCGGTGCGGTCCATGACCCCGGCCAGGGTATGGGCGGCATTGCCGCCGAGGGAGGTCTCCAGCTCCAGATTGCGACGGCTCGCCGCATCCAGGGCGATCGCCTCGTCGTGCTGCTCCACCCGCAGGCCGCGGATATGGGGCAGGGCGGTGCGCTGCGTCTCCTGCACATACTGCAGCAATGCGCCGGCAGCGCCCACGGCCAATTCCAGGTGTTCACAGCCGAAACCGGAGAGATCCCGGGTGCCGAATTGCACGGTTAACAGGCGGCGGGCCGCCGCGCTCTCGAAATGCCAGGGTGGCAGCGGCCTTAGCCCGCGCTGCTCGGCGGGCAGCGGAAGCTCCACCCCTTCAGCCACCAGAACTTCTGCAGGAGTCAATCGGGCCAGTTCGGCGGAAAGGGTCTCCCTGTCTTCCAGTTCCTGAACCGTGAAGCGGCCACTGCCGACATCCATGGCGGCCAGTCCGAAGCGTTCGCCATGCATGGAGATCGCCGTCAGCAGATTGTCACGGCGCTCCTCGAGCAGCGCTTCGTCGGTGACGGTGCCCGGGGTGACGATGCGCACCACCTTGCGTTCCACCGGGCCCTTGCACTTGGCGGGATCCCCCACCTGTTCGCAGATGGCCACCGACTCCCCCAAGCGGATCAGCCGGGCCAGATAACCCTCCGCCGAGTGGTGAGGAACTCCCGCCATGGGGATCGGTTCGCCGGCAGACTGGCCACGATGGGTCAGGGTGATATCGAGCAGTTCCGCGGCGCGTCGCGCATCGTCGTGAAACAGTTCGTAAAAATCTCCCATGCGATAAAACAGCAGCAGATCCGGATGTTCTGCCTTGATGCGCAGGTATTGTTGCATCATGGGCGTGTGTCGGGTGTTGTCAGGGGCTTGGATGCTGGCTGTGCTCATGGGGATACTTTACCAGAGGTACAGGGCGTGAACAGGCCGGCTCCCGGGTGAATACAGGGGAGCCGGGCGGTTGCGCGTTCGTGGGGGGTCTGATAGCTATGGCTCTGAGTTGCGGCCATGGCCGATGGTGAGTCGCAAGCACCTGTGCAGGTATCGACGGTTGATTTTGCTCAGCGATGGCGTCGGAAGGAGGCTGTTTCAGAACCTGTCCCAAGGCCCCTGATCTGCCTCGGGTCTTCGCTCGGCTGGTCGACGGACGCTACTCTCAGGGGATACGAGGGGCAGCGTCCTTGTGGTGGGATCTTTGCAAAATCGGGTGTGCATGATGGATGAGCAATTGGCAGAGCTGGCGGGCCGGGTGGCAGAACGGCTTTCCGGAAAGGGCGTCATGCTGGCTGCGGCCGAGTCCTGTACCGGCGGCTGGGTGGCCAAGGTTTGTACCGACCTGACGGGTAGTTCCGGCTGGTTCGAGCGCGGTTTTGTCACCTACAGCAACGAAGCCAAGCAGGAGATGCTGGGTGTCTCGCCCCGGACTCTCGCAACTCATGGTGCCGTCAGTGAGGCGGCCGTGCGGGAGATGGCATCCGGGGCTTTGGCGCGTAGCCGGGCCCGTGTGACCCTGGCCATCAGCGGTGTTGCCGGACCCGGCGGCGGCACAGATCGCAAACCGGTGGGGACGGTCTGGTTTGCCTGGGCCACCGCCGACCGGCTTCAGACACAGCATGAATGCTTCGGTGGGGATCGCGAGGCGGTGCGCCGTGCCGCCGTGATTACTGCGCTTGAGGGGGTGCTGGAGATTGTCGGAACCTGACACAACGCGTCAGCGGCTGTTCTTCGCCCTCTGGCCGGAGGCCGCGGTCCAGCAGCGTATCGCCTACTGGGCGGAACAGTGTGCCAAGAGCTGTGGCGGCAAGCGGGTGCCGGATGAGAATATGCATCTGACCCTGGTATTCCTGGGAGGCGTGACACCGGAGCAGCGTGGCTGCCTCGAGGCGGTAGCAGATGAGGTGACGGTTACATCCTTTGACTTGACGCTGGATCGCATTGGCTACTGGTCACGCTCCCGCACTCTTTGGCTCTCCACGTCCAACACATCCCCGGAACTGCTGGAACTGGCCATGGCCCTCCGCGCAGCCATGTCCCTTTGTGGGCTGAAGGTGGAAGAGCGGCCGTTCCGGACCCACCTGACCCTGCGCCGACGCGCTCACCGGGGCCCCCGTTTCCGGGAGATCAATCCCATCGTCTGGCATGCAACCGACTTCGCGCTGGTCGCCTCCGAAACCCATCCCGAGGGCGCCCGATATCAGGTTCTGCGGCGCTGGCGGTTAGTTGCTAGTGGCGAGTAGCGAGTAGCTAGTGTTTGGTGCTCTAACTTAGGTGTTCCCTCGCAACTGGCCACTCGCAACTCACAACTGATCTAGCCGCTGGCCCCCGGGCTATGAAATAATCTCGCCTTGAACTATCCCCGGCGGTGCATGGAAATAGCTGCCGCTACCCAAACGACGGAGGCGAGTGATGGACGACAACAAGCGGAAGGCGCTCAGCGCTGCCCTGAGTCAGATCGATAAACAGTTCGGCAAGGGTTCGGTGATGCGCATGGGCGATGCCGGCGCCGTGGCCGATGTACAGGCCGTTTCCACCGGTTCGCTGGGACTGGATGTCGCCCTGGGCATCGGCGGACTTCCCCGGGGCCGCGTCGTCGAGATCTACGGCCCTGAATCCTCCGGCAAGACCACGCTCACCCTGGAGGTCATCGCGGAGGCTCAGAAGGTGGGTGGTACCTGCGCCTTTGTGGATGCCGAACACGCGCTGGACCCGGGTTATGCCGGCAAGTTGGGAGTGGATGTGGACGACCTGCTGGTTTCGCAGCCGGATACCGGCGAGCAGGCACTGGAAATCGCCGATATGCTGGTGCGCTCCGGGGCCGTGGACGTGGTGGTGGTGGACTCGGTTGCTGCCCTGACGCCCAAGGCCGAGATTGAAGGCGAGATGGGGGACTCCCATGTCGGCCTGCAGGCCCGCCTGATGTCCCAGGCACTGCGCAAGCTCACCGCCAATATCAAGCGCTCCAACACCTTGGTGATTTTTATCAACCAGATCCGCATGAAGATCGGGGTGATGTTCGGCAGTCCGGAGACCACCACCGGTGGCAATGCCCTCAAGTTCTACTCTTCCGTTCGGCTGGACATCCGCCGCATCGGTGCCATCAAGAAGGGCGATGAGGTGATTGGCAACGAAACCCGGGTAAAGGTAGTTAAAAACAAGGTGGCCCCGCCCTTTCGACAGACCGAATTCGACATTCTCTACGGCCAGGGGATCTCCCGCGAGGGCGAGATCGTCGATCTCGGCGTGAAACAGGGCATCGTCGACAAGTCCGGCGCCTGGTACAGCTACAGTGGCAACCGCATCGGTCAGGGTAAGGATAACGCCCGTAATTTCCTCAAGGAGAATCCGGAGATTGCCGCCGAAATCGAAGGCAAAATCCGGGAAAAACTGCTCCCGGATACGACGAAACCGACCAAATCAGACGAGCTGCCAGTGGCAGAATCGGAAGAGGCCTGATATCGGGTTACTGAACCACAGAGTGCAGTGAGGGGAATCAAAGACACCTCTCCGGCCCTGTGTCTCAGTGGTGGCTCGTTTTTATGGGTATGGCATCCGATGCAGAGGTCCGGGAAACGGCCATCCGGTTGCTGGCGCGTCGTGAACACTCGCGGCGGGAGCTGGCCTTTAAGCTCGATGGGCGTGGATTTGACCGGGAGCAGGTAGACCCGATCCTGGACGATCTCGAATCCCGGGGCCTGCTCTCCGATGTGCGTTTTGCCGAATTCTTCGTCCGTTCCCGGGTCAGTAATGGGTGTGGACCACTTCGTATTCGTGCTGAATTGCGGGAGCGGGGCGTCGAAGACGGGGTCATTGCCGGACAGTTGGCGGAAGTTGACGCCGACTGGTGTGAGCTGGCTGCGCAGGTGCGGCGCAAACGCTTCGGGGAGCCAATCCCGGGGGAATTCAAGCAGCGCGCGAAACAGATGCGCTTTCTGCAGTACCGTGGTTTTGAGAGTGAGCAGATCCGCGCTGCTGTGCGCGGGGACGAGTGGGATTGATTAGTGTACTGTTGCATGCTTGGCGGTGCTTTCAGCGAGCATCTGGCCGGCCAGATGCAAGGCGCGTTTCACAGGGAATGGCGCGCCCTTTCCAAGAAACGCAACGCCGCAGATGGCCGGCCAGCGGTTCGCCCGAAGGGAGCCCCCCAAAAACGCCATGACGGCGTTGCAGCGCTTGACAAGGGAATAACCATTGCCTGCGCGCTGTGCCTTGTCCTGGCGCTTTTGGGGGGCTCTGAAAGCACCGCCAAGCATGCAACAGTACACTAGGCTATACGTTGTCCTAACATCTCCAACGGGTTGGAACTAATGAACACCAGTGCAGAGATTCGCACCGCGTTTTTGGAGTTTTTTCGCGAACAGGGCCACCAGGTGGTCCCCAGCAGTTCGTTGGTTCCTGCCAACGACCCGACGCTTCTGTTCACCAATGCCGGTATGGTCCAGTTCAAGGACGCCTTTCTGGGGCTGGAGCAGCGTAGTTACAGCCGCGCCGCCTCGGTCCAGCGTTGCGTGCGTGCCGGCGGCAAGCACAACGATTTGGATAATGTCGGCTACACTGCCCGCCACCATACTTTCTTTGAAATGCTCGGCAACTTCAGCTTTGGCGATTATTTCAAACGCGAAGCCATTGGTTACGCCTGGGACTTCCTGACCCGGACCTGCGGGCTGCCGGCCGAGAAGTTGTGGGTCACGGTCTATGAAGACGATGACGAGGCGGCGGATATTTGGCTCAAGGAGCTGAAGATCGATCCCGAGCGCTTCTCCCGCTGCGGCGCCAAGGATAACTTCTGGTCCATGGGCGAAACCGGTCCCTGCGGCCCCTGCTCGGAGATCTTCTACGACCACGGCCCCGATGTCCCCGGGGGACCCCCCGGAAGCCCCGATGAGGATGGCGATCGCTATATCGAGATCTGGAATCTCGTCTTCATGCAGTACGATCGTGATGCGAAAGGGGAGCTGAAACCGCTTCCCGAACCCTCGGTTGATACCGGCATGGGGCTGGAGCGCCTCGCGGCAGTGATGCAGGGGGTGCACTCCAACTACGAGATCGATCTGTTCCAGCATCTGATCAAGGCTGCGGCCGGTTTGGCGGGCACAACGGATCTGGAAAACAAGTCCCTGCGGGTTATCTCGGACCACATCCGCTCCTGTGCGTTTCTGGTGGTGGACGGGGTTATTCCCTCCAACGAGGGGCGCGGCTATGTGCTGCGTCGCATCATCCGCCGTGCCGTCCGCCACGGCCATAAACTGGCTTTGCGTGAGCCCTTCTTTCACAAGTTGGTAGCGCCGCTGGCCGAGAAGATGGGGGACGCCTATCCGGAATTGTCGGAGTCCCGGGCCCGTGTCGAGCAGATCCTGAAGCAGGAAGAGGAGCGTTTCGCGGAGACCCTGGAACAGGGCATGGCCATTCTCGAGGAGGCTATCGGCGGGCTCACCGGCAGGGACATCCCGGGGAAAACGCTCTTCAAGCTCTACGATACCTACGGTTTTCCTGCCGACCTGACGGCGGACATCGCCCGGGAACGGAATCTGTCCGTGGATATGGCAGGATTCGAGAGGGAGATGGAGGTACAGCGTGAGCGTGCCCGTTCGGCCAGCCAGTTCAGCGGGGAATATGCCTACCAACTGGAGATCGAAGGTGAGACCGAATTTACCGGTTACGAATCCCTGACCGACTCCGGCGAGATTCTCGAACTCTACGCCGATGGCAAGCCGACCAATATCCTGCACGAGGGGCAGGAGGGCCTGGTGGTCCTGGACCGCACGCCCTTTTATGCCGAATCGGGTGGTCAGGTGGGTGACTGTGGCACACTGACCGGAGAGCAGGGCAGCTTTGATGTGCGCGACACCCGGAAATTGGGCCGGGTCCACGCCCATTTCGGCATGGTCAGCCACGGGGAGCTGCGCAAGGGTGGTATGGTCAAGGCGCACGTGGACCCCGATCTGCGCGGTGATACGGTCCGCCACCATTCGGCCACCCACCTGCTCCACGCGGCCCTGCGCGGGATCCTTGGCGAACACGTCCAGCAGAAGGGTTCACTGGTCGCAGCCGATCGGCTGCGCTTCGATTTTTCCCATTTCGAGGCAGTGACTCCGGAGCAGCTCAAGGAGATCGAGGCGCTGGTCAACCAGCAGATCCGCGAGAACGTACCGGTTGAAGCGGAGATCATGGCACTGGAGGAGGCCAGGGAGTCCGGGGCCATGGCGCTGTTCGGGGAGAAATACGGCAATGAGGTGCGGGTACTGCGGATGGGCGATTTCTCCGTCGAGCTTTGTGGTGGCACGCACGTGCAGCGTACCGGCGATGTCGGTCTGTGCCGGATCCTCTCCGAGGCGGGGGTGGCTGCGGGCGTACGCCGCATCGAGGCGGTCTGTGGAGCACAGGCCCTGCGTCACCTGGATGATAGCGAGGCACGGCTTGATCGAGTGGCGGGCCTGGTCAAGGGTAGCCGCGAATCGGTCGTCGAAAAGGTCGAACAGCTGGTTGAGCGCAGCCGCGGTCTGGAGAAAGAGCTGGAGAAGCTGAAGGGCAAGCTGGCCAGTGCCCGGGGCTCTGACCTTGTGTCCAGGGCTGTGGAAGTCGACGGCATCAAGGTGCTCTCGGCCAACCTCGAAGGGGCGGATCCCAAGTCCTTGCGAGACACCATGGATCAGCTCAAGAACAAATTGGGTTCGGCCATCATCGTGTTAGGTACATCCGGCAAAGGCAAAGTGAATCTCGCGGCCGGCGTCACCAGGGACCTGACTGACCGGGTCAAGGCGGGTGATTTGGTGAACACCGTTGCTGGTCAGGTGGGCGGCAAGGGTGGTGGTCGGCCCGATATGGCGATGGCTGGCGGGGACCGGCCGGAGGCACTGGATGAGGCCCTCGGTTCCGTCGAGGCTTGGGTCCGTGAACGACTCGGTGGCTAACCCGCTCTTTCTCTCTCCGGCGACACGCAGGGGTTTCGGACAGGGATGAACGGGTCAAATTTGTCCGAAGGTGGTGTCCGGCAAGAGAGGTGGAGCCTGCAGGCACGCGCCCGACACCCTTTAATTCCGGGCTGATTTAGTGTTTAATCAGCGGCCTTTTCAAGGCTTCCGGGCACTGCGGAATTGCACCGAATCGGGTACTTTTCGCTTCCGGACCCTCGTATTGTTGCGGAATACCACGAAGCCGGATCTTTCCGCTCGTGAACGTAACGGCTGAATACAAATAACGGCTGAATTATATGGCGTTAATCGTACAGAAATATGGCGGCACCTCCGTCGGCAGCGCAGACCGGATTACCAATGTCGCGCGAAAGGTCAAGACATTCCGTGATCGCGGCGACGATATCGTCGTTGTCGTGTCAGCGATGAGCGGTGAAACCAACCGGCTCACCGACCTGGCGAAGAGCATTATGCCTGAGCCGGATGTGCGGGAGATGGACGTGTTGCTCTCCACGGGCGAGCAGGTGACCATCGCCCTTTTGTCCATGGCGCTCCAGCAATTGGGTTGCGAGGCCCGCTCTTACACCGGTGCGCAGGTGAATATTCTCACCGATAGTGCCCACAGCAAGGCGCGCATCCTGGGAATCGACGAGGAGCGGGTTCGCGAGGACCTGGGGGCAGGTCGTGTCGTCGTCGTCGCCGGTTTCCAGGGGATGGATGAGGAAGGCAATATCACGACCCTGGGGCGTGGTGGCTCGGATACCACGGCTGTCGCACTGGCGGCGGCGCTCACGGCCGACGAGTGTCAGATTTATACCGATGTGGACGGGGTCTACACCACCGACCCGCGGGTTGTCTCCGGCGCACGCAGGCTGGAGCGGGTGACCTTCGAGGAGATGCTGGAGATGGCCAGCCAGGGTTCGAAGGTACTGCAGATCCGTGCCGTCGAGTTCGCCGGAAAATACAATGTCCCGCTGCGGGTCCTCTCCTCTTTTCAGGAAGGTCCCGGTACGCTGATTACCTATGAGGAAGACGGAATGGAAGAACCGCTGATCTCCGGTATCGCCTTCAACCGTGACGAGGCCAAGTTGACCATTCAGGGGGTGCCGGATCAGCCGGGCATCGCCTCCTCGATTCTCGGGCCCATCGGTGAGGCGAACATTGAAGTCGATATGATCGTTCAGAATGTCAGTGCAGACGGTTCAATGACCGATTTCACGTTCACTGTGCACCGCAACGATTACCAAAACGCACTGGACATGTTGCGCAAGACCGCAAATGAGGTGGGGGCGCGGGAAGTAGCTGGTGACAACCGGATAGCGAAGATATCGCTGGTCGGCGTGGGGATGCGTTCGCACGCTGGTATCGCCAGTACCATGTTCGCGGCACTGGCCAAAGAGAGTATCAATATTCGGATGATCTCCACCTCGGAAATTAAGATTTCGGTGGTTATTGACGAAAAATACCTGGAGCTTGGCGTACGTGCCCTGCACAATGCCTTTAAGCTCGACCAGGAGCCGGTTGCATCCACGGAAGCGTGATTTGTCGCACACAATGTGCGGCCCGGTGATTCAACGACAGCACTCTGTGGCGGATGGGCTGTCGAACAGGACAGTGTGAAGCATTCACGCTAATGGAAAAACGGATTGTACTGAGGAGAGTATAGACCATGTTGATTTTGACTCGGCGAGTCGGTGAGACGCTCGTGATTGGTGATGAAGTGACGGTAACGGTTCTGGGTATCAAGGGTAATCAGGTCCGTATCGGTGTGAATGCTCCCAAGGATGTCTCGGTGCATCGTGAGGAGATCTATGAGCGGATTCAGCGCGAGAAAAACGGGGAAGAAGTTTCTTCCGAGTGATAAGGCCCTTTACGTTGGCCCTTTTCATTTAGTATCCTTGCGCGCTCGCAAAGGAGAGATGGCCGAGTGGCTGAAGGCGCTCCCCTGCTAAGGGAGTATGGGGTTTATCCCCCATCGAGGGTTCGAATCCCTCTCTCTCCGCCATACAGCAAAAAAAAATAGTACGACGTAACCGGATAGCACCGGCCTTTGGCGGAGCCCGCCCGAGAGGGATTTGAACCCGACAGAGGGTTTGACCGAATCGCCTGGAGCGATTCGGAACGACCGTAGGTCGGCCCCGAAGGGGCGGAGGGCAGGACGCCCGGAGTAATCCCTCTCTCCGCCAATTAAAAAAAGAAAGAGTTGAAACCCGCGACCTGGGGTTGCGGTTCCGGAAAGAGAGACAGCCAAACCCCGTTGAAGGGAATTCCCGGACTTCGGGATGGCCGCAGGCCAATGCTCTCTCTCCGCATTAAAATGGCGTCGTTACGGTACGGCAAATGCTCCGAATTAGCGGTGTACCGCTTGACAGGAGAGTGGAGCTTAACCATAATGCACAGCCTTTTCAGCGCCCGTAGCTCAGCTGGATAGAGTACCTGGCTACGAACCAGGCGGTCCGAGGTTCGAATCCTCGCGGGCGCGCCATCTTCCAAAAGCCCGCGCTCAGGCGCGGGCTTTTTTGCATCTAGTGTACTGTTGCATGCTTGGCGGTGCTTTCAGCGAGTCGCTGGCCGGCCAGATGCAAGGCGCGTTTCGCAGGGAATGGCGCGCCCTTTCCAAGAAACGCAACGCCGCAGATGGCCGGCCAGCGGCTCGCCCGAAGGGAGCCCCCCAAAAACGCCATGACGGCGTTGCGGACTCCATCCCTGGAGTCCGCCCTTCGGGCCAACCTTCGGCTGTCCGAATCCGCTCCCGGCGGATTCGTGCAGCGCTTGACAAGGGAATGACCATTGCCTGCGCGCTGCGCCTTGTCCTGACGCTTTTGGGGGGCTCTGAAAGTATCGCCAAGCATGCAACAGTACACTAGCTCTCCCCTCCGCTCATCCATGATTTTGTGCGAGATGCCTGGCAGGTTTGCCGGTACCACGTGGCGCGCCGACATTCGTGGGCGTACCGTATCTCTCGAGCCATAATCCCCTGTTTGGAAGGCGGAATCCCTCAGTGATATCGTGGCGCCGGTGATAATTGCAGCACCTCCGATATCCAATACGGGCTTCCCGCTGAGGGTTATCCTTTATGAACGGAAAAGGTGAGGAGCGGAAGTGGAAAATCGCATTCCCCAAGTGAAGACGCGCTCCGGACTCGATCTCGGGTTCGGGATCTGGGGTCTGTTGTTGATGGCCGGCCTGCTGATTTCCACGGTTTTTTACAACTACCTGCTGTTCCATACCCTGGCCGAGCTGTTCGCAGTCATTGTCGCCATTTTGCTGGCGGTGGTCGGCTGGCAGACCTATCCCTTCTCACGAAATGGCTTTCTGATGTTCCTGGCGGCCGGGTACTTCTGGGTCGGTATCCTGGATCTGTTGCATACACTCAGTTATGAAGGCGTCGGAATCATCGAACCCGACGCCGCCAACATCTCCACACAGCTCTGGGTCGCGACCCGCTATCTGGAGGCCGTGATCCTGCTCGCGGCCCCGGTGTTTGCGGTACGAGTCCTGCATCGGGGGCCTGCCTTTGCAGCTATCGGAGCGGCTGCTGCTGTAGTGTCGGTGCTGATCTTTGCGGGGGTCTTTCCCGATGCTTTCGTTGCCGGGGTGGGATTGACGCAGTTCAAGATTCTCAGCGAGTACATCATTATCGGACTGCTGATTGTTGCCCTTTGGCACCTGTGGATACGGCGGGGGGACATCGATCGGCGGGTTACCGAACTGATGGCACTCGCCATCATTGTTACTGCCGTCTCCGAATTTCTGTTTACGCTCTATCAGACGGTTTATGGGCTGGAGAATTTTGTCGGCCATATCGGCAAGGTCTTGTCCTACTGGCTGGTTTTTGTGGCCATTGTCGAAACCTCACTCCATGAACCCTTTCGTATGCTCTCCCGCGGTGCAACAACCTATGATGCGGTTCCCGACCCGGTTGTGGTGGTCGATCCAGACGGCGTTATCCGGCAGACAAACAGGGCGGCCCGGGCATATGCCGGAGGCGCTCAGCTGGTGGGGCAGTCCTGCCATCGCCTGCTGCATCCCCAGCAGTGGTCGGCGGCGAACTGCCCCATCTGTCGGGGTATTCGGGGAGAGCTCAGGGAGCTGATGTCCTTCGAGGTCCCGTTCAGGGATTCCGGGATCTGGCATTCGGTGACGATTACGCCTATAGAACAGTCCGGCGGGGCCGTACAGGTCGGGGTAGTCCATGTCAGTCACGACATCACCGTTCGTAAACAGGCCGAGGAGAGTTTGCGCAGAAAAAACGTGGAACTGCGCTCTATCCTGCAGTCAGTGGGAGACGGTATTTTCGGCGTTGACCGGAGGGGTAAAACGGTTTTCGTCAATCCGGCTCTGGAGCAGTTGACCGGCTGGAGTTCCGAGGCGCTTATAGGCAGGAATGCGCACACGACCCTGCATCAGCCGCCCGGAGGGCTGGAGGAGCACTCCAGAGAGGCCTGTGCGGTCTTGCTGACCCTGAAGGACGGCAGGACCCGTCATTCGGATGATGACCTGTTTCATCGACGCGACGGGGCAGCGTTCCCGGTGGCGTTCACCAGTGCCCCGCTGCGAGGAAATGATGGGGATATTTCCGGTGCCGTGGTGGTGTTTCGGGACATCTCCGAGCGCAAACGCATCGAACATGAACGCCAGCGCCACGAGCAGAAACTGGAATCGATGGTGGCGGAGCGTACCCGGGAACTGCAGGAGTTGAATCGGGAGATGGAGACCTTCAGCTATTCGGTTTCTCACGATCTCCGGGCCCCCTTGCGGGCTGTCAACGGTTTCGGTCAGGCTCTGCTTGAAGATTACAGTGAGCAACTTGAAGGGACGGCCAAGGATTATCTCGGGCGGATGCGGGATGCCTCAATCCGCATGGGCCAGATGATCGATGGCCTGCTCGGTCTCTCCCGTGTTTCACGCCGGGAAATTCATCCTGAAGCGGCCGATATCAGCTCACTGGCCGCGGAGTTGTCCGAACTGGTAACGGCTTCGGATCCCCGGCGGCGGGTCGAGTGGCGCATTGAGCCGGGTATGGTTGCCTACGCCGATCCCATTCTGCTGCGCCTGCTGCTGCAGAACCTGCTCGAGAATGCGTGGAAGTTTACCGCTGAACGCGATCCCGCAGTGATCGAGGTCGGTCGCATGAATACCGGGGAGGGAGTCGCCTTTTTTGTTCGCGACAACGGTATCGGTTTCGAGCCGGAGGTTGCCAACAGCCTCTACCAGCCGTTCCAGCGATTGCATCGGGGCAAACAATATGAAGGCAGCGGCATCGGTCTCGCTACGGTGCAGCGGATAGTTCACCGTCACTTCGGCCGGACCTGGGCGGAGGGAAAACCGGGCAAGGGAGCAACGTTTTTCTTCACTTTGCCCGTCGGGGATGAAAACATTGAAGAATCGTCTAACCTATACTAGGAGTTTTCTGATGGGGCTCGCCATCGCAAGCCTGTTGGTTTGTGGTCGAATCCGTTGAAATGAAAACTCCTGGTGGAAAGGAGCATAACCCTATGGAGAATCCCTCGATCCTCTTGGTCGAAGATGATCCTAACGATGAAGAGCTGATTTTGCGCACATTGCGGACGCGGGGGCTGCAGGACAAGGTCTTCGTTGCCCATAACGGCCGTGAGGCCCTGGACTACCTTTTCGGTTCGGAGCGGCCCCCTCGGCTGATCCTGCTCGACCTGAAGTTGCCCAAGATGGGCGGATTGGAGGTTCTGCAGGCACTGCGAGTCGATAACCGTACCCGCCTCACCCCGGTTGTGGTCTTCACGTCATCCGTCGAACAGACAGACGTGACTACCAGCTATGATCTGGGGGCAAACAGCTATGTGCGCAAGCCGGTCGATTACAAGGAGTTTGCCGAAGCACTGAAACAGGTAATCGACTATTGGCTGGGGCTGAATATGCCCTCACCGAAACGCCAGGACCGCCATTAGTGTATCCGGAGTCGTATTTATACCTATGAACAAGCCGCCCATTTTGCTGGTCGAGGATGACGAAGTGGACGTCATGATGGTGCAGCGCGCGTTCAAAAAGCACGGCATTGACAACCCCCTGTACGTGGCCGAGTCAGGTGACAAGGCGTTGGAGCTTTTACGTGGGAAAAATGGGCCGAAGCTGGTCCCCAAACTCATCCTGCTCGACTTCAACATGCCGCGCATGAACGGGATTGCGTTTCTGAAGGAACTCAGGGCGGATCCAGAACTAAAAGCGTTGCCTACCGTAGCGTTAACCTCTTCGAGCCAGCCCTCGGACAAGGCGACGGCTTTTGAATACAACGTCGCTGGCTATTTTATCAAGCCGGTCTCCTATGAGGCGCTGGTGGAGCTTTTCGGGAGTATTGGTCGCTACTGGCAATTGAGTGAGCACGTGTAACGCTCGAACGCATGTATGTCCACCCTGCAACTCGCGAAAAACGCACGCCCCGCCGTTGTTTTCCGATGTATGCCGAGCCTGTTGACTCAAAGAGAGCTCGATCTCGCCTGCTTTCGTTACGACCCGAGCCGACAGGCTGCTATGGTGTAGGTAGGGTTCACTCCCGCGAGGAGGTGACTCCTTTTCTTGAGTCGAATTACCGGTCCCGGCGAACCTTGGCCAGGAAGCAAAAGGAAGTCAGGGAACCTTGATGGATGCCGGAGAACCCTCTCTGGCGGGGCGAAACGGACATAGCAGAGGGATCGAGGCGGCATGGAAGCCGATACCGAACCTTCCACCTTATTGATCGTGGATGACGATACAGTTGATCGCGAAACGATACGCCGGGCACTGGAGAGCGCCGTTCCGGGCTCCCATATCGATCAGGCAAGCGAAGCCGAGGCGGCTCTGGAAAAGCTGCGGCGGCGCGAATACCTGGCGGCTTTCGTTGATTACCGGTTGCCGGGACGCTCTGGCCTGGAGCTTCTTCAACAGGTGCGGAGCGAGGGCCTGACGACTCCGGTTATCATCCTGACCGGCTATGGTGATGAGCTTTTGGCCGTGGAGGTTCTCAAGGCCGGAGCTGCCGACTATCTTCCCAAATCCCGTCTCGGCGAGGATCGAATCCTGATGTGCCTGGAAAGTGCCAAGGCGCTGGCACGGGGGCGTATTCGGCCCTGTCGGCTTGATCGCTTGACCGGCCGCGAGCGGGAAGTCATGAATCTGCTGGTCACAGGGAAATCCAACAAGCAAGTCGCCTCTGAGCTGGGTATCAGTCGACGTACCGTAGAAAGCCATCGCGCGCATATTATGGAAAAACTTGAAGCCGGCTCTCTCGCAGAGTTGGTGCGCTGTGTTCTCCAGGCGGGCCCGCAGGGACTCTCACCTCCGTAATGATCCGGATTTCCATTGCCGCCCGAAGGAGTTGAAATGAAGCTCTTTAACGACGGGACGGGGCAATGGAACATCGTAGAGGCAGGCGCAAACGTGTCCAAATGCACGCCGTAGTCCGGTACGAACAGTTGGGCTTGTTCAGTGGGCGGGTCCGGGATATCGGTCCGGGTGGAATGGGGATTGAGGCCGGTCCCATAATGATTCCGCGAGATGCGCGGGTCGAAGTCCATTTCCGGTTTCCTGGGGATGACCAGACGGGATATGCACTGGTGGCGGCGATCGCCTGGACTGCCCATGGGGAGATGGGGTTGGCGTTCGAGGAAACGGCGCCCGCAGTAAGACAGAAGCTGTACTCCGAACTCTACGGTGCGCGGGTCGAGCGCGGCTCAGGCAAGCGCTTTCACGGGTGATGAAGGTCATTGAGAGCCCCACCGGCTGCTTTGCAGCCCCGAATCGGTGACCAATATTTAGCCGTCATCGCGAGCCGTACCCGCCGCTGTGCGGCCCCGAATCAATGACGAACTCCTAGCCGTCATTACGGGGAGCCCCAGCGACGCGGCAATCTGTGGTCTTGGGAGCAGGAGATTACTTCGTCGCTGGGGCTCCTCGTAATGACAGGGGGGGAAGTTCATCAGGAGGAGCCCTCACGACGCGGCAGTCTGCGGTTTTGGGAGCAGGAGATTACTTCGTCGCTCAGGCTCCTCGTAATGACAGCGGGGAGAATTCATCAGCTTGGACTGCAGAGCCCATGAGAGACCCGACATGCTACAGGGAGAGCGTCTAACCTTACGATGCAAGGAGATACTTCCGGTAGCGGGATCAGCGAGAGAAAAAACCCGAACATGAGCGAGCAGGACCTGACGGTGCTCGTCGTCGATGATGACGAGTGTGATCGCATCGCCATGCACCGCGCGCTGGCCAGGACTTCGCCGGGTGCGGAGGTCCATGATGTCGGCTCGCAGAGGTCGGCCCTGTCACTCCTGTCCGAGCGCCCTTTTGACTGCGCTTTTGTTGATTACCAGCTGCCGGATGGCGATGGGCTGACCCTGCTCCGGAATGCACTTGCCCGGGGCATTACCACGCCGATCGTCATGTTTACCGGTCTGGGCGGCGAGGCACTGGCCGTGGAAGCACTGCAAGGTGGTGCTGTGGATTATCTCTCCAAGTCTGAACTCACTACCGAGCGCCTGCGGCGGTGTCTTGGCCGGGTAGCCCGGCCGGGCAGGGTTCCTGCTGCGGGACCGCCCGAAACGCTGGGCCATCTTCTCCGTGCGATCGACAATGCCGCGGAAAGTATGATGGTCACCGACTCCCGGGGGCGCATCGAATACGTGAATCCTGCATTTACGGCACTGACCGGTTATCGCAAGGAGGAAGTCCTCGGGCATACACCGCGGTTGCTGAAGAGCGGGAGCACTCCGACGGCAATCTACGCCTCACTCTGGCAGACCATTACGGCAGGAGAGGTATGGCGTGGGGAATTCACCATTTGCCGCAAGGACGGCACTGACCTCGAGAGTGCCCTGACGGTCTCCCCGATCTTTGACGAACACCGGGGTATCGAAGGTTTCGTCGCCACTCACCGGGATATCACCAGGGAAAAGACGCTTGCCGCCCGGATGGAGCGGTTGGCCAACACGGACGGGCTGACTGGCCTTTTCAACCGCCGGCACCTGATGGCTCGTATGGAGCAGGAACTTGCCCGGGCACGCCGCTATTCACGGCCACTCTGCCTAATGCTCGTGGATCTGGACCATTTCAAGCAGATCAACGACCGTTTTGGGCACCTGAGCGGGGATGAAGTCCTGACCGGCAGCGCACAAGTCATTCGGGAGGTTTCCCGGGCTTCGGACCTGGTAAGCCGCTATGGCGGGGAGGAGTTTGCAGTGGTGCTGCCTGAGACGGCCATTGAAAAAGCCCAGCCGATGGCTGAACGGTTGCGTCGACGATTGGCCGCAAGGCGCTACTATCTGCCGGACAGGAGAGTGGTATCGGTAACCTGTAGCGTCGGGGTGGCCCAACTCGGCGCAGAGGGTGGCACCGATTCCCTTATTGCCGCCGCCGACGCCGCGCTGTATCGCGCCAAAGGGGCGGGACGTGACCGGGTGGTAGTGGCCGGCTAGGCGGTTGGTAACTGGTTATCGACGGCCGGGTTCCGCACGGTTTCCACCCTCTTTCGGTAAGCGAGTCCATAGAACATCTCCAGGTAGCGACGCATTTCGTCACGCTCGAGATTGGTCACGTATTTCCAGAATCCGTAGATGCAGGAGAGAGAAAGCAGACGGCTGGCGTAGCGCTCCCAGGTGTAGTGCTCATGGATGCGCTGCAAGCCGTTTGCAGAGATTTGCTCCCAGTACCCGGGATCTGTCTTGCAGCGGTAGAAAAAATCGGCGATCTCTTCGGCTGCCCGGTCGCCGTGGTTGGGATCGATATGGAATCCGGACTGGCCGTGCTGGATGATCTCCAGCGGGCCGCCATAGCGTGTGGCAAAGGTCGGCAGGCCCGAGCTCATTGCCTCCACTACGGTCAGGCCGAAGGCTTCGAACAGGGCCGGCTGCACGAACACGCCCCGTCGCTCGGCGATGTACCGGTAGAGTTCACCTGCCAGGTGTTTGTCCAGATGCAGTCCCAGCCAGCGTAGCTGCCCGTCCAGACCGTGCTCATCGATCAGCCGGTGCATGCGCTGGATCTGATCGCGCTCTTCGCGGTCGCCCGACTGTTCGATATTCACATGGCCTGCAATGACCAGCAGGTTGGCCTGTTCACGCAATTCCGGACTACGACCATACCACTCGACCAGGCCGCTGATGTTCTTGATCGGATCGAGCCGCGCCATTGTCAGGATAACGGGTTTGTCGATCTCCCTGAATCGACCCCGAGCGTCGGGTCTGTCCTCATCACCAAATACCAGCTGTTTGATCTCTTCGTGCAGGCCGGGTAACCGGCGTTTGGTCTCGGTATAGGGAAAGTAGATATCGGAGTCTGCTCCCGGCGAAACTATATTGAATTTCGGGTCAAAGACGTCGATTCCGTTCACCACGCGATAGAGCCCGGGCATGGTAAAGGCGCCGTAGGATTCGTACTGACCCACACTCTCTGCAGTGCCCGCGATCTCCTGGTAGGTACTGGTGATGATGAAATCCGCCGCGTTCATGGCGATAAGATCCGCGGTGAACTGGCAGGAGAAATGGTACTCGGGCTCGTTTTCCCGCCAGTAAAGGTCCGCATAGAGGTATTTGGTCTTCTCCAGGGCGTGGGCGACATTGCACTGCGTCACGTGCAGGCGCTCTGAGAGTAGCGTCGCCACGAGGCTGCCATCGGAATAGTTGCCGATAATCAGGTCGGGACGGGCTTTGAGTTCGGCCAGGACTTCCCGCTCCGCATCCAGCGCGAAACGTTCCAGATAGGGCCAGATCTCGAAACGGGAGAGCCACTGCGGAATGACCTCGCCGCTATCGGCCCGGAACGGGATGCGCAGGATACGCGCATTGCGCGTGCCGGCGATGCGCTCCAGGTGTTCATCGCAACTGGTACTGCCGGCTTCGGGGATCAGGCGGGTCACCACCAGGATTTGCGGCTCGATCTCCAGACCCTGGTCCCGAACCCTGCGGAAGATCTCCCTCTCGAGGGCGCGTACCTGGTCGAGAATGTACACTACCTGGCCACCGGTATCGGGAAGCCCCAGTACGTTCGATTGGCCGAAGAAACCGTGGGGCGACACGATGGCGAGGTTGAAGATCATCGGCATCTCACCCAGGAGGCGCGCCAGTGGTTCGGGTGCGGGTGCCTCCAGGATGTCCGTCAGCAGTGACAACTGCTCCCGCATTCGGGCGACGGTGCGCCCCCAACCGGGCTCGAAACCGAGCTGCTGAAGCGCATCACCGACCCGTTCCCATCCGGCTTCGGGCGGCTGCTCCGACAGATACTCCTCCGCCCGGTGCAGTGCGTGGCCAAGTGCTATCACATCGGCGACTCGGTCATTCAGCATCAGTTGCCGGCCCTGGCACTGGTGCATGCGAAGAAATTCCAGCAGCCGTTTATCGCCCTTTCCGATCTCCTGGAACAGCTGCGACGAAAGCCGGCGGTTGAGGAATTCCACTCCGCGCCCAATGGAGCGGGGCTCTTTCAGCCGGGGGAATTCGCGGTTGAACGGACCCAGGTCGATCTCGGGCATCCACTCCTGGTTTCCTCCACCACCATGGACGCGCTCCTTGAAAGATAGAAACTCGGAGGTGGTTACCTCTTCGTGGTCAAGGGTATCGAGGTGGAAGCGAAGGTAGGTCCAGCGGGCAATCCGTGGCCGTACGGCGAGATACACCCATGGGGCCTCGATTACCGCCTCCTGGCTGAACCCGATGGCCCGGGCCATGGCGGAGTCGCACAGGTGCTGATGTTCACGCTTTTCACAGAAGCGGGTGAACTCGTCCCACAGTTCCGAACGCAGCAGAAACGGCTTGTCCAGCCCGACGTAGTGGCGCAGCAGAGAATAGATGGCATTGCGGTACTTGTCGAGGAACTCTCCGAGACCGGGGATCACTCGTCCTCCTCCAGCGTAACGGGTGGTTGGCGGGCCTCGAGGAATGCGTAGTGGTGCAGTCCCTCCAGGACTCCTGCGGCATGGTGGGCCTCGGCGAAATAGATTCCCGGCTCGCCCCGCAGTCGTTCGAGTTCGTGGCTGTGATTGCCGACTACCACCCCGAGGATGTCGCCCCGCAACATCTCGATGTCGTTGCCAGAATCGCCGGCCGCCAGAATGTGCTGCGGAGAGATGCCCCATTTCGCGGCCACATATCTCAGGGCCAGACCCTTGGAGGCCCGGATCGGCAGCAAGTCGAGAAACCGTTCGTGGGAGTAGACGACATTGGCGTGCAGGTCGAGATTGCGCAGGTAGCGGATAATTTTGCGGACCGGAGGAGCCGTATCGGGATCGATAAAATAATCGATCTTGTGGTCGCGGTCCGCCGCCTGGAGGCGTACGCCGGGGATGTCTCCCATCGCCTGGCGCAGACCCTCGGGATCCCACCGATAATCGATGTGTTTCCGCCAGCCGTGGTCCTCAACCATGCGGTTGCCGTAGTAAACCTCACTGCCCATTAACGTGACCACGAGATCGGGACGCTGCACGCCCCATTCGTCGAGGACCGCCAGTGTGCTCTCCAGGTGCTGTCCGCTGACGACACCGAACCCTACCCGGTCGCCGGCCTCCTCCAGTGCCTCGAGCAGGTCCCTGAGGCTTGTAGGGTCCCCCAGCAGAGTGTCATTGAGGTCGCAGACCACCAGTCGTTCAATGGTCGGCAGGCGACTGGTCCGGAGCTGCACCGGACGGGCTTTATCGTGCTTGTCCAGCACGATTCCCACCTCCTGGACATAGTGCTCCACATGGCTGTGCCAGGAATAGTACCGATGTGCCCCTTTGATGCCGTTATCGGACCAGCACTCCCACTGCTTGCGGTTGCTGACGGCTTCAAGCAAGGCTTCCCCCATGCGATCGCTATCCAGCGGATCGACCAGCAGTCCGTTCTTGCAGTGGCCGACGATATCGCGTGGGCCGCCGTCCCTGGTTGCTACGACCGGAAGGCCGCTGGCTGCTGCCTCTATGAGTGTCAGACCGAAAGGTTCAGTAAGCGCAGGGTTGACGAAGACACCGTGACTCTCCGCTGCCAACCGGTAGAAATCCGGGACATCATCGGCGTGGTGGTGTTTGGGATAGGCGACCTGGCCGTAGAGATCATAACGGTCGATGAGTAACAGAAGGTCGGTGAGCACCTTGCGGGGACCGCGTTCCATCGAGCCGATATCGTCGCGGTTACCAGCGATGACCAGCAAATTGGCTGTATCGCGCAGCTGCTTGTTCTCTCCATACGCGCGTACCAGAGTCTGGATGTTCTTGCGTTCATCGGCGCGCGAGAGGGCGAGAATGAGGGGTTTCTCCGGGTTGGTCAGAAACCGTTCGATCATGCCCTTCACGCGCGAGTTGCCCTCTGTGCCGGTCGGCGGATGGAAGCGACTCAACTCGGTGCCGGGAGGAATCACCCGCATACGACGGGGATGATAGTTGTCGTAAAGGCTGTATTGCTCCTCCACTTCCTGACGGGTGCTGGCGATCACCCGATCGGCCACATCCATGGCCATCTCTTCTGCATCGATGCGTTCGCTGATGTTGTAATGTTTCTCGATCTGCCGGGGCTCCAGATTGCGGTCCAGCAGCCGCCGTCGCTTCTCGCGGCCCAGCGAGTGACCGGTGTGGATCAGGGGTACCCCCAGAAGCCCCGCCAGTCGGGTGCCGACGTAGCCGGCATCGGCATAATGGGAGTGGATGATATCGGGGACACGCCCCGTTTCGCGGATATGCTGCAACGCCTGGTCTGCCATGGAATCGAGATAGGGCCAGAGGACTTCCTTGCGGAGATAGCGGCGCGGCCCGTAGGCGAGGCGTACGATGTTGGCGTTCGGAGCTATCGGCTCGAGAGGAATGGCGTAGTCAGGGGAAACCTTGGGATCGATAACGCGACGTGTCAGCAGGTCTACGCGCGCCACCTCCGGGTGGCTGGCCAATGCCCGGGCCAGCTCCACCACATAGGTGGTTTGACCCCCGGTATCCGCATCCCGGCCCAATTCCAGATTGTGGCCGCGAATCAGCCCGTGAACACTAATCAGTGCAATATAGAGACCTTGATTATTCATCACTCCCAGGAATCGATCAGCGATTGGTAGAAATCCTTGTCGGCAATGGTCGCACCGCGGACATGACAGATTTCAGCGGCAAAAGCCAACGCCCGCTGGAGTATTTGCGGTAGCGGCCAGCCCTGCATCAGGCCGAGAATGCATACGGCGCTGAAGGCATCTCCCGCCCCGACAGTATCGGCCATATCGGTGATCGGTGGCGGATGGTCCCGCCAAACTCCGTGGCGGTCGAGAATGAAAGCTCCTTCCTCACCGAGGGTGACGATCAGTGTCTCGATGCCCAATTCCAGGCGTAACGCATCGGCGCCCTCCTGTAGCTCATGGTCCTCGAGAACGGGACGGGCGGCCAGTTGTGCCACTTCGTCGCCGTTGAGCTTGACCCAGCGGCATCCGGTCAGGTGCCGGGTGAGAGTCTCCCTGTCCCACCAGGGGGCCCGAAGATTGACATCCACGAACCGGGGCGCAGCCACTTGCTCGCGGAGCAGGTTGAGGGTGGCGGCAGAGGTGGTATGGCGTGCGGCCAGGCTGCCGTGATAGAGCAGGGCGGGGCGCTCGGGAAGCGCAGCCGATGCGCTATCATCGATGAAATCGTAGGCCCGGTCGGGCAGCACGGAAAAGGTGGGTTGGCCGGCCTCGAGGGTGATACGGACCTTGCCGGTGGGATGTCGCGGGTCGAGTTGCAGGCCGCTGGTGCTCATGCCCCACTCGGTCATGGCCCGGTGTACCTGCTGGCCCTGTCGGTCATCGCCGATGCGGGTGATGAAGACGGGTTCCAGACCAAAGCCCTGCAGATGCCAGGCTACGTTGAAAGGGGCCCCACCGAGGACCTCGACACCCTGATCCTCGAAATCGTCGAAAAGCACTTCACCGAAAATGACGGGCCGTCCTTGCTGCGATAATCGTTCCTCGCGCAAAACTCCCCCCTACCTAGTCGGACATGGCCTCCAGGCACATCGTGTCGTATTCGTCCTGGAAGAAGAACTTTTCGTCGCCAAAGGCCGGCTCCAGCTGGTGCAGCCAGGTGGCTTCCGGGTCGAACCTGGCGAAGAAGGGACGCTGAACCCAGTCGGGATTCCGCCCCTGGATAAAGCGCAGGACAAAGACCTTTTCACCGGCCGCTTCGGCAACGCCCTGGACCTCGATTTTGCCCGGGCCGGCACTCATGCTCGGCCCACGGGCGGTGCGGGCCAGGCCAGAAACCTGCTTCATCGCGTCGCGATAGATTTCCCAGGCACGGGTCAGGGGCAATTCAAAATAGTGTTTTGCCCCTGTATCGCGTTCGACAAACATGTAGTAAGGATAGACTCCCAGGCGGGTCTGTGTCCGCCACATGCGTGCCCAGACATCGGCATCATCGTTGATATGGCGGATAAGTGGCGACTGGCTGCGGATGATGGCTCCGGTAGCGCGTATGCGGCGAATCGCCTCATGACAGATCTCCGTCTCCATCTCACGCCAATGGTTGAAATGGGCCATGAATGCCACCTGTTTGCCCGCTTCCACGGCCTTTTTAATCAGATCGAGGAGTTCTTCGGCGTCATCATCAGTGACAAAACGCTGCGGCCAGAAGGAGAGGGCCTTGGTGCCGATACGAATGTTGGTAACGTGGTCGAAGGCCGGTTCCAGCAGGGGCTCCAGATAGGCCTTGAAGTGCCTGGTTTTCATCACCATCGGGTCGCCTCCGGTGATGAGCAGATCGGTAACTTCGGTATGTTCGCCCAGGTAACGGTGCAGCTGACTCGCCTCGTTGGTGCCAAAACGCAACTCTTTGTCGCCGATGAACTGCGCCCAGCGAAAGCAAAAGGTGCAGTAGGAGTGGCAGGTCTGTCCCTGGCTGGGGAAGAAGAGCACCGTTTCCCGGTACTTGTGCTGTATACCCTCGACCTTTTCGTCGCCCACCGTGGGGACGTTCAGCTCCCGTTGTCCGGCAGGGTGGGGGTTCAGTTCATCCCGTATGGCGCTGGCAGTCTCCCGGATGACGGTGCGGTCGGCGCCTTTCCGGAGCAGGTCGGCCATACGCTCGAACTGTTCGGGTGTCAGCATTCCCGGCTGCGGGAATGTGAGTTGAAACAGCGGGTCCTGGGGGATACTGCTCCAGTCGATAAGTTCTTCGATGACATACTGGTTGACGCGAAACGGCAGGACATTGGCCACCACACGCATCGCGAATCGCTGCTCCTGCGGCAGGTTTTGGATCTGCGGGATCTGATCGATGTGCCGTTCGGTGTATACCTTGAAGCGCTCGTTCGAGCCGAAAAACCCTTCCGGCACGACGGACGGTCGTTTGATCTGTGCTGCTGCTATCTTGGTCATAAAGCGAGAAAAATCCGGGCTCGAAAGATTGACTGACAATGCCTGTGGGACGGCAGAGAATCACGGGAAGAGATTTTTTGAAAAAACCGAACGTCCCGCCCTTGGCAGGAGAGAGTGTGTTTATAACAAAAAAGGGGAGGCAGAAGCAAAAAAGCGCCCTTCTGAAAACTGCGGGAATAGGTCTTGCAAAGCGTGGCTCTTTCGTGCCGGAAAGAGCCGCTTGGCATCTTTTCAAGGCGAATTTCAGCGTGGCCTCGCGGCGGCTGCCTGCGCCTATGGCATCGTTTCTCCAGCAAATGCTAGAATGTCAGGCTATTGCGGGGCCGTAGCTCAGTTGGGAGAGCGCAGCAATCGCACTGCTGAGGTCAGGGGTTCGACTCCCCTCGGCTCCACCAGATAATCCAGTAACCCTCCCTTTCGTCCCGGTAGCTCAGTAGGATAGAGCATTCGCCTCCTAAGCGAAGGGTCGCAGGTTCGAATCCTGCTCGGGACGCCATTTTCCTTTGCTTTTCGCTTTGCTACTCCACCTGCCGGCGCAGGCTTTTCCTTGCGGCGACAGATTGAACCCGGGGGAGCCGGCGTGGTCCTCAAGGTAAGCGAATCTTGTGTTGATCAAGCCAGCCCTTCAGCCAAACGGATTTTCGCCTTCCGGAACAGGGCACAGCTCGGATGCGCCCCGACCGGGTTCGCAGTTTAAGCCTGTAATTTCCAGAGTACACGGTTTCTGCCGTGGGCAGTGCCGAGCCGTGTGTTAGACTGAACGCAAGTCAAAGCGCAGGCGAACGATACGCTTCGGGTGCCGTTAATGAGTCATACGATTGTCGGCGTACCTCCCCGTAGTCCGATGTGGATCTATGAGGAGAACTACAGGTTGTTTCTGCATCTCCTGCCGGAACAGACGGAGGAGGGAGATACGTTTCTGCTTGCCTCGGATAGCACCCAGGGTGAGTTGAGCGTGCGTGTACTGGAGGTGACCCGGTATACCTCCACCCTGTTGCTCGCCAAGCCCTTTTGCGTGGATCGTGAGTGGCTTTCCGATCTGGCGATGAAGGTGCGCATCTACGATGATGCGGGTGTCATGGAGGTAATGGGCTACCAGGGTTGTGATCGCATTCCTGCCCGTTATCAGGTCACTGACCACGGGCGCTTTCATCGTGACGAAAAGCGTCAGGTCAATTATCTGCTGCACGATTTGCTACGCCACTGTCTACGCAACGGCTATCGGCTGAGCAGCCCCGGAATCACCAACGCCTGAAGTTCGTCCGCCGAAACGATCACTCCCCGTCTGAGCCCACCAACGGCGTAACCCCAACCCCCTCAATCGGAAAGCTGTTCAAGCTGATCAAGGTCCCCTACGCCTTACGTTTGTTTGGGCCGGTCTGTATTCTCAAATAATCGTAGAGATCGCTGAGGAAAAACTGTCGGTTTTCGTCCTGCGCGAAGTGGGATTTCGTGTGAAGCTCGCCGCGGCTATAACGCCGTGCCACATCCAGGAACGGGGTCGGCAGCGTCTGATTAAACGGAGACGGTTCTTCAAGGAGGCGAATGACTTGCAGGAAAAGCAGTTCGAACCGATTGCCGCCGGTCTCTCTCACCTGACGGAGATCGGTACGATACAGCCGCAACAGTGCGACATAATCTTGTGCCCGGGGCGGTTTCATGGCCAGAATCATCTCGAAAATCGGCTGCTATTTATCCCAAAAACCGGCCGCCCGCACAAGCAGACATGTCTTGAGCTGGTGTTTTGGAGTCTGAACACCGTACCGATCTTATCGCCGTGCTGCTTGTGGTTATCACAATACGACACATACACCAATCAAAATAGACTCATGGACAGATACTAACGGAGCGTATACGTTGCGTAATAACTCGCATAAGCATTCGCCAATCCGAACGAGCCAGGACGTCGAACGAACAGCTTGCAGATTCTAATCCAGCCACGAACGCGACCGGCTTGCGTTCGTGGCGTTTGCGCGTGCGTTTCATCGGGGAGATACGCCGCCAGGACCTGGTTTCGGGGATTGGTATCCGGTCCGCCGCCGCATTGAGAGATCTGGCGTTGTGTAAGGCACTTTAGCCTCGGGAGGCATAGTAGACCACTACGACCAAAGGCAAGTCCCACGTTCCTGGGCCGGTATTTCAGCCGATTTTCGTCATTACCCGGATAAGAAGGCCCCTGTCGTGCTCAAAGGGCAGCCGGTGGCGAGCGAATCAACAACCGGCTTGAAGCCGAGACGTACTGAGGGGATGAGATGCTGGCAACAACAATTTGCAGCGTGATAGATACACCGTTGCAGCAGATAGATTCCGGCTTGTTGGGGAGTGGGTAGGTTATGAAATACGGCGCATCATCGTTGGCAAAGAACAACAGCATTCGAAACAGGCTGTTGCTCGTGGACGACGACCCGGGCAATCTGACTGTGCTCGGCAACCTGCTCCAGCCGCAATACGACGTCCTGGCCGCGCCCACTGGTGAGCGTGCCCTGCAGATTGCTGCGGGTGCCCGAAAACCTGACTTGATCCTGCTTGACGTGATGATGCCGGACCTGGATGGTTACGCCGTGCTCGCCCGACTGCGCGCCGATCCCGCCACGCGTGATATCCCGGTTATCTTCGTCACCGGCTTGAACGCCATCGAGGACGAGGAAAAGGGCCTCGAACTTGGCGCGGTCGATTACATCACCAAGCCCTTTCGCCCATCCATCGTGCTGGCGCGGTTGCACACCCAGCTCGAACTCAAACGTGCCCGCGACTGGCTGTCTGACCAGAACGCCTTTCTCGAAGCCGAGGTGGAACGGCGCATGCATGACATCCTGGTGACCCAGGACGTTACCATCAGCGCCTTGGCCGAACTGGCCGAGACCCGCGACAAAGAGACCGGCAACCATATTCGTCGCACCCAGGAATATGTGCGCATTCTGGCCGAGCGACTGAGAACACACCCTCGCTTTTCCGGTTTTCTGACTGACAAGACCATTACACTGCTGTACAAGTCCGCGCCGCTGCACGATATCGGCAAGGTCGGAATCCCGGATCATATTTTGCTGAAGCCCGGCAAGCTGACCGAGGCGGAGCGTGCGGTCATACAGACCCACGCCCAATTGGGTGCCGAGGCCATCGAGCGAGCTTTGCGTCGGGTTGACCACCACATCGATTTTCTCGATTTCGCCCGGCAGATCGCCCACTGGCACCACGAAAAGTGGGATGGCAGCGGCTATCCGGACCGCCTCGCTGGCGATGCAATCCCTGTCCCGGCCCGGCTGATGGCGCTGGCCGATGTCTTCGATGCGCTCATCTCGTGCCGTGTCTACAAAGCCGCATTACCGGCCGAGCAGGTGCGTGACATCATCGTCGGCGAACGCGGCAAGCATTTCGATCCCGATATCACGGATGCCTTCCTCGACTGCTTTGACGCATTTGTCGCCGCGGCGGCCCGATTTCGGGATAAGGCAATGCCATGAAACTGCCCTTCACCCTCGGCCTGCGCGGACGCCTGACCCTGATCCTGCTGGCGGTGTTCGCCACGATGGTCGCCCTGATCGTCGCGCACACGCTAAACCACGGTGCCGAGAAAAGGCACAACACCGTGCGGCATCTGCAGAACTATGCGCAACTGCTCGCCGCCCACCAGCGCCAGATCGTTGCGCAGGCCGACGCCATTCTGAACGGGCTGATCATACGTCCCGAGCTGCACCCCGGCACACAAGTCGAGGTGTGCAGCCAGTTTCTTCAGGCACTCATCAAAGAGGAACCGGAGTTCATCAACGTCGGTTTGGTGCAGCCCGACGGCGAAGCGGGATGTGCGGCAGCGCCCCCCGTCAATCATGTCAATTTTGCCGACCGCCAGTGGTTCCGGAAAGCCCTACAATCGGATAAGACCGTTATTAGCGAAGTGCTGCGGGGCCGCATCGTCGGCAAGCCACTGATCACCTTCGCCAGGGCCGTGCGGGACGGGGGTGGGCGCGTGACCGGTGTGCTTTATCTGGCGCTCGATCTGACCTGGTTGCAGCATGAGCTCTCGGCTGCCGACCTGCAGGAAGGTACGCGGCTGGTGGTAATGGACGCCATGGGGACCATCGCCGTGCGCTACCCGGATACCGGGAACGGGATTGGGAAAAGCATCCACGACCGAACGTTATTGCAGCGCATTCAGGCTGCGGGTGAAGTCGGTGTGTTGGAAAACATCGGCCCGGATGGAGAACCCAGGATATTCGCCCATGCCCGGTTGTTGGATACGGTGTCCGGCCCCGTGACTCTGTCGCTCACGGTGCCAAAGGCGCTGATCCATGCCCCCGTGTACCGGGAACTCTGGAATGGACTGGCCATTGCGTTTGCGGTGCTCATCGCTACCTTGGGGTTGGTTGTCTGGGGTGGTAACCGACTGGTGTTGCGTCCATTGCTGAAGCTGTCGAATGTGGCGGCACATTTCAGCGCTGGCGACTATGGCGTGCGAACCGGTTTACCGCATGGCGA
The DNA here is from genome assembly GCF_900102855.1 of Thiohalomonas denitrificans. NCBI lineage: Bacteria > Pseudomonadati > Pseudomonadota > Gammaproteobacteria > Thiohalomonadales > Thiohalomonadaceae > Thiohalomonas > Thiohalomonas denitrificans. The sequence goes on along the minus strand of NZ_FMWD01000001.1, from coordinate 231,671 downwards.
CGACGAGATCGGGCGACTGTCCCGTACCATCGATGACACCGCGGCAGCCATCGAAGAGCGTGATCGCAAACTCATCCGAGCCAACCAGGCCCTGCGTGTCCTCTCCGCCGGCAACCGGGTCCTGCTGAATGTCACGGATGAAAATGCCCTGATCGAGCAGATGTGCCGCGCCATCGTCGAGGCTGGAGGTTACCGTATGGTCTGGGTGGGCTATGCGCGCACCGACAGGCGCATCGAGGTGGTCGCCTCCTGGGGCGCTACGGCCGAGTTTCTCGCCGAACTCGACATGACCTGGGATGAAACCGAAACCGGGCGCGGGCCGACCGGCACGGCGACCCGCTGCGGCATTCCCATCGTCAGCGGCGATGTTCAGACCGACCCGGACTATGCGCACTGGCGGGAGCTGGTGCGGCCCTACGGCATTGGCTCCGCGCTGGGCCTGCCGCTGCGTGTGGACGGCAGTGTCATCGGCGCACTCTGCATCTGCGCCACGGAAACCGACGCCTTCGATGCTGAAGTGATCGAGATACTGAGCGAATCAGCGGCTGACCTTTCCTACGGTATCGCTACACAGCGCGCGATGGCCGAGCACGAACGCACCCGTGCCGAACTGAGGCAGATGGAGCACCGGAACGCGCTGATCCTCTCCGCCGCCGGCGAAGGCATCTTCGGCCTGGACCGTGAGGGCCGCGCCACCTTCATCAATCCGGCGGCCGTTGAGATGCTGCAATGGACACAGGACAAACTCGCCGGCCAGTCCATGCACGCCCTGCACCATCACACCCGCGCCGACGGCACACCCTATCCGGCTGAGGATTGCCCGATTCGTGCCTCCTTTCGTGATGGCATGACCCACCGTGCCAACGACGATTTGTTCTGGCGCAGGGATGGCAGCAGCTTCCCGGTTGATTATGTCAGCACGCCGATGCGCGACGAGCATGGCGAGCTGGTCGGGGCAGTGGTGAGTTTCCGCGACATCAGCGAGCACAAAGCGGCGGAAGAACGTCTGCGGCTGAACGCAGAGTTGCTCGACAATGCCGCCGACTCGATCATCGTGGCAAATTTCGACGGCAAGCTCGTGTATGTCAACGAGGCGGCCTGGAAATCGCGCGGCTACACACGCGACGAACTGATGGCGATGACCCAGCACGAACTTGACGCGGCGGATCACGCAGAACGGATCGAGGCCCGCAACCGGGAACTGGCGGAAAATGGGCACGCCGTGTTCGAATCCGCCCACCGCTGCAAAGATGGCACCATCATGCCGGTCGAGATCAGCGCCCGCCTCGTCGAAACCGGCGGGCGCCAGCTCATCCTGTGCTCGATCCGCGACATCAGCGAGCGCAAGCAGGCCGAGGAACGCATCCGCAAGCTCTCCCAGGCCGTCGAGCAGAGTCCGGAGAGTATCGTCATCACCAATCTCGATGCCGAGATCGAGTATGTCAACACCGCTTTCATTGATATTACCGGCTACGCCAGCGAGGAGGTGATCGGCCGGAACCCGCGCATCCTGCACTCGGGCAAGACGCCGTGCGAGACCTACGATGCCCTGTGGGACGCGCTGACCCACGGCCGGATGTGGAAGGGGGAATTCATCAACCGTCGCAAGGACGGCAGCGAATACATCGAATATTCCATCATCGCGCCGATTCGCCAGCCCGACGGCACCATTACCCACTATCTTGCGGTGAAGGAGGACATCACCAAGAAGAAGCACCTCGCCGAAGAACTCGAACGCCACCGCGAACACCTGGCGGATCTGGTGGAGAAGCGCACCGCGCAACTGGCCGAGGCACAACAGCGGGCCGAGGCCGCCAACCAGGCCAAGAGCGCCTTCATCGCCAACATGAGCCACGAGATCAGGACGCCGATGAACGCCATCATTGGCCTCACTCATCTGATGAAGCGCGCCGGGGCGACACCCGAGCAGGCGGAGCGGCTGGCCAAGATCGACAGCGCCGGCCAGCATCTGCTGTCTATCATTAACGACATCCTCGACCTGTCAAAGATCGAGGCGGGCCGGCTGCAGCTGGAAAGCACCAATTTCCATCTTTCCGCGATACTCGATAATGTACGCTCGTTCATCGGCGGAACGGCGGCGGAGAAAGGGCTGAACATTGAAGTGGACAGCGATTCCGTTCCCGTCTGGCTGAGGGGCGACCCCACCCGGCTGCGCCAGGCTCTGCTCAACTACGCCGGCAACGCCGTCAAGTTCACCGAGCGCGGCACGATTTCCCTTCGCACCAAACTGCTGGAACAGACCGGTGACCGGCTCACGGTGCGCTTCGAGGTGCAGGACACCGGCATTGGCATTGCTCCCGAAAAACTATCCCGGCTGTTCCAGGCCTTCGAGCAGACCGATGCCTCGACTACGCGCAAATATGGCGGAACCGGCCTCGGCCTGGCCATCACTCACCGCCTGGTGAACCTGATGGGCGGGGAAGTCGGCGCCGAGAGCACACCGGGCGCCGGTAGCACCTTCTGGTTTACAGCCCACTTGCAACGCGGCCACGGGGTGATGCCAGCCGAGGCGGCAATAGAAACCGACGTCGAAACGAAACTGCGCCAGCGTCACAGCGGCGCGAAGTTGCTGCTGGTCGAGGACAATGCGATTAACCGCGAGGTGGCGCTGGAACTCCTGCATTCCGTCGGATTGGCGGTAGATACGGCTGCGGATGGCGTCGAGGCGCTAAACAAGGCACGGGACAACGATTACGCGCTGATCCTGATGGATGTGCAGATGCCCCGCATGGATGGACTCGAAGCGACGCGCGCGATCCGTGCCCTGCCGGGCCGTGAAGCGTCGCCCATTCTGGCAATGACCGCCAATGCCTTCGATGAGGACCGCCGCGCCTGCACGGCGGCAGGCATGGACGATTTCATCGCCAAGCCGGTCGATCCGGCGGCGCTGTTCGCCACGCTCCTCAAGTGGTTGCCGCGACAGGCAAATACCGCCCCCACCAATCCGGCAGATCCGGCTGGCTCCGTCCCGTCGGTGCCGACTGTTGCGGAAGCGGCCGAACTGCCGGAGATCGCGGGCCTCGACACGGCGCAGGGCCTGAAAACGCTGAACGGTAACACTGCTGCCTACCTGCGCCTGCTACGCCGCTTCGCCACCGACCACGCGGACGACATGGTGAGACTGCGCGCACGACTGGCCGCCGGCGAGCGCGAGGAAGCACGACGCATTGCTCACACGCTCAAGGGCGCCTCGGGCAATCTCGGCATGACGGTAGCCCGACGCCTGGCGACCGACCTGGATGCAGCATTCAAGGCGGGCCGCGCGGCGGAGGAGCTAGAACCGCTGATCGGCGAGACGGAAAGTGAATTGCAGCGGCTGGCGACGGCGATCCTCGCCACCCTTCCCGAGCCCGCGGAAGCCGCCACGGTGGCGGTGGATAGGGCGGCCGTAAATCGGCTGCTGGACGAGCTGGAGTCGATGCTTGCGGAATCAAGCATGGAAGCCAACACCCTGTTCGAGCAGAATACCGCCCTGCTCAAGGCCGTGCTCGGCCCGGTGGGGGAAGACCTGGAACGGCAGATCGGAGGCTTCCTCTATCCCGAGGCGCTGGAAACGCTCAGGCGGGCACGTGCGGGCATGCCGCGTTGAACAGAAAGTCTCCCCGAAGCCCATCGGTGCAACGCCTTTCCGAAATAATCGACGGATCACAATGCATGATTTTCCGGATAAGCACTGCCGCAATCCAACCGGCTTGAACGGTCGGACGTAACTGCTTGTTTCACTGAATGCCAACGGAAAGCTTTATAGGCTTTGGCTGTTCGGCGGACAGCGAGGTGGGAGAGAAAAACTGCGCGAAGAGATGGAAAGCGGCACGGTTCGGCGAGACAACTGAGGGAGAAAGTCCACAACACTGTGCAGGAATCCCTGCGGCACGCGGGAGTGGGAAAGCGACCCCAGAACTAGCCACATCCCCCCGCCCCAGGGAACAGAGATCCTGCCGAAGCCGGAACGACAGATCCCCTACAAGCTCGCTCATGGCCGATGCGAACAGGGGCGCTTCCCTCTCAGGAACGGGAGGGCTCCCCAACCGATAGATCCGCTGAAAGAGGATCTCGGACTCCCCGGTGTTCGTCAGTGTAATTCCCACGGTCAGCACAGCCTGCTCCTCCCCGCCCTTCTGTTCCAAGGCGAAGGTATAGATTCGCCCGGTCAACTCCAGCGGCGATGGGTCCGGCTCCAAGGATGCCGCGGGAAAGAGGCCCCCCGCGCTCAAGTCCCGTTCCAGGGACTCCGCCACCATCCTTCCGGGAGGAGCGACCCACTGATAGGTCCCGGAAAAGCTCACTTCGCCACCCGGCCTCTGGACGGTCATCTCCAGCCGGTCGTAGGGGCTGGCGGTCGAGAATTCCCGGATTCGGACCCTCTTGTCGAAGGGGCGGGGGCAGTCGAAGGGCCGGGTGTCATAATCGAACTGATAAAAAACAGGCGCGGGGCCGGCCCCGGGCAGGATTCCGCCGCAACCTCCCACCGAGAGGATCACGACAACCAGAGAAAGGCCAAGGAGAGCGGAACGGCACATCGGATCACCTCGCGAAAGGATCTTGCTCTTTGCGGCGTTCGAGGATCTGCCCGGGCTCCCGGCGCAGGGAACGGGTTAGCCGTTCGAGTTCGGTTATCAGGCTCTCGACCTGTTGAAGAGTGCGCTGCAGCTGGGATGTGGATTGGCCGATCTGGGCATCCCAGGAACGCACCGCCTCTTCTCCCGCCGCCGTCATTCCCTCCAGGCCCCCGGAGATGTCGGCAAGGGCGCCGGACGGCACCTCGCCCAGCCGAGCCGCAAGGGCCTCGCTGGCGCGGCGCAACTCCGTGGCGGTGGCGGAAAGGTCCCGGCGTGTCTTTCGCCAATCGCCGGGAGCCTCCTCATCGCCGAGTGCCTGGAGGATCGCCTTCAGGTCGGCGGAGGCTTCGCGCACGTTTTCGAGAGTCTGCTGCAGATCGGGATCGGCGAGAAGGTCATCAAGCCGGTTCCCGGCCTGGCTCCAACCGTGCGTCAACTCCCCGATGGCGTCAAAATCGGCATCTCCCACCTCCCCCGCCACGCGCCGTGCGGTCTCGAGGAGTCGATCCATATCGCTGGGCCGACTGGGGAGAACCGGATACTCCGGCTCGAAAGGAAGCTCCGGACGGGCCACTGCTGCGGCATCCTGCGTCCGCCCCAGCGTCAGATTGGTCAATCCGGCGACCAGTTTTTGCGAGACCTGGAGGTACATGGCGTCATCCATGGTGAAATCCTTGCGGATGTTCACCAGGACCCTCACCATGCGGTCACCGGGAGCCAGATCGATCGCCCCCACTTCCCCGACCTCGATCCCCAGATACCGGACTGGCGCCCCTCTTTCCAGCCCCTCGACAGGGCTGTCGAAGAAGCTGACGTACGTCTGTCTTGCTTCGAAGGGGCCAATGATCCCCACGAAGAGCAGGGTCATGATCCCCAGCCCCAGACCGAGCAGGACGAAAAGACCGAGTTTGAAGGGGGATATCCGGCCTTCCGTCATCGTCTCACCTCTGCCTTCCCCGGAAACGACTCGCCTTGTGTCACGCCGCACCTCGGCTAATTGATGTGATAAATGAAGCTGAAAAGGGTATCGATCAGGACGATGTACATCAGCGAGACGACGAACGAAGAGCTCGCCCCTTCACCCGATGCGGCGGACTCCCCCATGCGCATTCCCTGAAAGCAGCCGATCAGCCCGATCAAACCGGAGAAGACTACGATCTTCGCCAGCCCGACGAAGAGCCCCACCCCGCTCATGGCGTCCGCGGCCCCCACGAGGTATGCCAGGAAAGAGAGATTCGGGATCCATAGCGTGATGACCATTCCTCCCAGGATGGAGAAGGCGGTGGTGATCATGACGAGGAGGAGACCGGCCGCCACAAGGGCGAGAACCCGCGGCAGGACGAGGTCGCCCACCGGATCGATGCCACTTGCCCGCAATCCATCGATCTCTCCTCTGATCTTCATGGCTCCGAGCTGGACCGCAAAGGCGCTCCCCGACCGGCCCGCCAGCAGGATGGCGGTGAGCAGCGGTCCGATCTCCAGCATGGTGATGGTGGTCACGACTCGGGCGATCCTCGCCTCGGCGCCGAAGGGAGACATGGTCGCTATCGCCTGAATTCCGATGACGAAACCCATCAGAAAAGAGAGGCCGGCCAGGAGGACCACGGCATCGGCCCCCGCGCTCTGAAGATGAAAAAGCATCTCTTTCAGCCCCAGACGGCGCGGTCGACGCACTACCGCACCCGCGGCCAGAAGGACGCTGCCGGTGAACATCGTCATGGCACGGGCGCCCTCAAAAATCGTTAGAGTGCGTAGGCCGACGCGTGTCACGGGGTCGCTGTTCTGCTCTTTCAATCCCTTTGTTCTCCGCCTGCATTTCGGTTCCGGAGCCTCTTGCTTTAATAACGGTTTAACACAGAACTAGGAGGTCGCAATAAAAAGGGGGCAAAGAGAAATCGGCTGACTGCATCTGCTTATGGGATTTGGTAAATGTTCCCTGAAGAAAACCGCGCAATTCTTCAAGGAGGGATGAAGCTCTCATGCATAGTCGCGGTCCGGTCGCACCAGCAGTAGCGTGATGATGCTCCCCAGCACAATCAATGTGCCGTTGCCGGCGGTCATGAGAAGGCCTCCTAGCGCCAGTTGCCATTCGCCGGACAGCAGGGAAATGCCGAATGCTGCGACTGCCGGAACGAGCGCCAGGGCGGCGACCACCCCGACCAGCGTGTCGAGTTTGTCCTTGGGCGTCGGCAGGACGGTGAGGTCGGCTGCGGACGATGGTTCGGTCCGCCCGCCCGATGACAAGAAGTCGCGGGCGGGCGTGACCTGTCCATGCGCATGGCCGTTGAGCTATGCCGGTCTTATTTGCCCACCGCGCAAATGTTCTTGCCCAGTTCCAGCTCCTGCGCTTTGCGTGCATCGGGACTGGCCAGGCCCGCGTTGGCCCGCTTGATCTCCACGTAGGCCTCGGGAAACTCCGGCAGACTGGCCAGGACATAGTCGCGGAAGGCCGCTTCGCCCTCGGCCAGCTTGCGCAGCCCGGGATTGTGTTGCTTGAGGTCACCGAGCGAGGCGCGATAGATGCCGTTCTCGTCACCGGTGGATAGTTCGCTGAAATGGGCCGGCAGCACCACCGTTTCGTCGGGCAGTTCCTCCATCCGCTTCAGCGAGGCGTATAGCAGCGGCGTCCACGTGTCGGCCTTACCGCCCAGGTCCGGACGCGCGATCGACTCCAGGAACAGGCTGTCGCCGTTCAGCAGAAAGCGCCCGTCGATGAGAAAGGCGACCATGCCCAGGGTATGGCCGGGATAGTGCAGCACCTTGATATCGGTCCGCCCGAGGGTAAACGTCTGCTCCGACTCCAACGGCCGATACGGGATACGCGCCGGCAGCATGTCCATCGGGTGGATGGCATCGTAGGGGTGCAGGTGGTACGGAACGTGGTCCCGCTCGCTCAGCTCCGGCCCGCCGCTGAGGTGGTCGGCGTGGAGGTGGGTATCCAGCACCCGTTCGATCGTGGCACCGGCGTCTGCGGCCAGCTGGTCATACTGCCCGATGTGCCGCGCCGGATCGAAGACGGCGGCGCGGCCGTCGCTCACCAGGACGTGGCTCACGCAACCGCGGGCCGGGCGCACCACCTGGAAGAGCGAGTAGCGCTCGTTCTGCTCCACCGGGCGCGAGTAGTAGAAGTTGCCCCAGCCCTCCATGCCGCCTTCCATGTTCATGGCATCGAATCCCAGACGGTGCAGACCCTCGGCGACGTAATCCGAGGTATGGCCTTCGGCACACACCGCGAGAATGGGGCGGTCCCCGGGGAGCTGGTCCTTGATCTGCGCCTGCACGCCGCGGACCACCGCTTCGGTGACATCCTCGTCCTCGTCCTCCAGATCAAGAAGCTCAAAGTAGGGGACGTTCAGGGTGGGTACCGGGTGGGGACCTTCCACCCTCCAGGTTTCAAACTCGTCACGGTTGCGCACATCGAGGATGAACATCGGCTCGTCGCGCAGCAGTCGCTCCCAAACCTCCTGCGGATTCGCGGCGGGAGTGGCCCTCTTCAACATCAGACACCTCCTTTTGAGCAGGGCACGTGCGGACATCGGGCGATGTCGTCTCGAAGTATAGTTGACCGATCCGAGCGGCTTGTGTCGAATCTGGATGAGATGACCCGATTATTCAGGCTGTATGGTCTCCCTCCCCTTGTTTTTGGGGTCGTTCACGGCGCGGGTGACCCGGACTACCTCCATCTCACTCGCAGGGTAGGGTTTCAAAAGGATTTGGTGAAGCGCGGCAAGATTCGGGGTGTCCGGTTGTAGCCATTTTCGATGCCACCCAACGGGGAGGACCGCGGGCATCCGGTCGTGATATTGAGCGGCGAGCTCGTTTGGCTCCGTCACGATGATGGTGAAGGTGTCGCGGGGTGGCCCGTCACCGGACCAGCGATCCCAGAGCCCGGCAAAGAACATCGGCTCTCCATTCCTGAACCGAAAATAGTACGGCTGCTTGACGGCTCCCTCCTTCCGCCATTCAAAGAACCCGTCTGCCGGAACCAGGCAGCGGTGGCGCCGGAAGGAATCCCGAAACATCGGCTTGGTATTGACGCTCTCGGCCCGGGCGTTGATAGGCTTGGGGCCCTTGCCCGGATCGCGGGACCAGTGGGGAATAAGGCCCCAGCAGAGTGTTACCAGCTCCGGGCCATCTCCGTATTCGGACCACCGTGCCACCAGGGGCGCTTCCGAAGGAGCGACGTTGTAGCGCGCCGCCAAGTCGCCGTAGTGCCGGTCGGTCGGCATCCCGAGCCGTTCCGCGTAATAGGAAGTGGGGTGGTGCTGGTCGAATCTTCCGCACATTACAGCCGTTTGCGCAGGTCGTCGAACCTTCCGGAGTCATAGTCGGGCGGCTTGCACTTCACCCAGGCGGGCGAGCGGCGACCGGGGGTGTACCGGCTGTCGCGCCGCTTGGCAACGATCCCCTCAAGTCCCTGCCCGATGGCGGCGGCGTAGAGGGCAGTCCCCGAATCGAAGTGCTCCGGGATGCAGACAGGGCCGTCTTCCGGCTCCAGCTCAAGCAGGTGCCGGCGCCGCTCCTCCAGCGGCAGCGCCATCATCGGACTGCCAGCGAGGTAAAGGAGGTCGAACACCATGAAGGTGGTAGGCCGGGCGGTAGCGGTCTGGAGGATCCTCTGCGGGTTGTGCATCGCGATCCGCCGACGAACGGTCTCGAAGCTGGGGCGGCCACCCTCGAACACCACCAGTTCTCCATCGAGCACCGTCCCCTCAGGGAACTGCCGCAGTGCCTCGGCCACTTCCGGGAACTGCGCGGTCACCGTATGGAGCCGGCGGGTCTGCAGACAGACCGCCTCGCCCACGTGCGCGATGCAGCGAATCCCGTCCCACTTGATTTCGAACAGGTGCGAGGGAGAGTCGAACGGATCCCGTGCAGCCGACAGGAGCATCGGGGAGATTACCGAGGGGATAGGTTGAGTATTCATACCGGATTTGACCGGTGCGCGGCGGGCGAGTTCTCCCAAAGGGACGGTAACCTCCCGTTAACTGGCAAGCCTACTCCAGAGCTTCTTTGAATATTGGTTAAACGTCTATCTACTGGCGCTTGGGGCTTCCTCGACATCTGTCCGAGAGGTATTGGAAAGTGCAGCCTCCCTCACGAATTTCCGGTAGGTCCCCCCTTTGTGATTATGGCTTGTTTCGTCTACAGATAGCGTAAGCCGCTCGCAAGAGTAGGCATCAACCGTGTGCAAATGGAGGTGTTCACGATGAAATCAAAGATGATGAAGACGGTGCTGACCGCTAGCGCGCTTTCCCTGGTGATGGGAGGCGGAGCCGTCGCTGAGCAGGGCACCGAGGGTCAGCAGCAGCCGACCCAGCCTTCGGCGCAGGCACAGCAGCAACGGACCATTTCGTTGGTTGCCGGGCACAACGTGGTGGATGCGGTGGACGATGTTCGGGAAACGGTCTCCGATCTCGCTTCCTCCATCGCAAACGCCAGTACGACTGCCGAATTCGCCAGCTGGCAACCGGTTGCCGAACCGATGGAAAACACGGTTGCCGAGCTTGACGAGATGGAGCAGGTACTCGACCGGAAGGCCGAAAACACCGATTCGTCCTGGCTCAATTGGCTGGAGGACCGGGACTACAGCGTTACCGTCAAGCAGCAGATCAACCAGCTCGGTGACACCCTGAACCAGATGGCCAACACTTTGAGCCAGGCTGAAGGTCGACCCGGACTTCAGGTTGTGACCGGGCACAATGTAGTGGACCAGGTGGATGACGTACGGGAAACCGTCGGCGATCTGATCAATGCTATCTCCAACTCAGGGCCCGGGTGGGGGTGGTTCGACGAGGACGAAGCATTCCCGCAGTATCAAGCCCGTCTCGATGAGATGGAGCAAACGCTGGATCAGAAAGCTGAGATGACCGACGAAGAGTGGGGCACCTGGTTGAACGAAGCGGAATACCATGTATTCGTCCAGGACCAGATCCAAACGCTTGGTGAAATGCTCACCAGTATGGCCGAGAGCATCGAAGCATGAATGCGGGTCGGCGGGCCATCGGTCTCGCCGGCATCCAGGAACCAAGGGCTGCTCGATGGCCGTAAGGGTGACGGCTTTTCAACGGCTCCTTGGCATATAGGGCCATCGCCTGTTCCATTTGATGACAGAAATTGGCCGGATATCATCCGTAAGCCTTTCGTCCGTCGAGGTCTCCGGATGCCGCGGCAAAAGTCTTTTGACAGCCGCGCCAGCCTCACCTGGTAGGCCTGATAAAGGCAAACCTGTCGAAAGGCAAGGGCGCAAAGCCACCGGTCTAAGGATTCTTCGGAATGTATGATCGCGGGGCTGCCAGGTCTTCATCCTTTTCACTGCTACCCGCAGCTTCCGCAGCGTAAGGCGGCGCTCACTGAGGAGCGCCCGACGACATCACCGATAAGGCGTTAGAGCGACCGGGGCATCCAGGGGGACAGTAACGCCAGGCGCGGTTGTACTTCCCAGCATGAAAGCACGACGATTCGCTTCCAGTACCCGGCGGGTGATAGAGTTATTGACCGGTCAACTGCCCCGAGACCGGGCACATCGGTCTCGTAAAACCCCAGGAGAGCGCATGACTCGAAATGTCCTGCTTTTGGCGGCGCTTTTCGCGTTCGTCCCGTCCGGTGTATCGGCCCAGTGCGTGGAGGTTTCCGATACCAGCTTTTCCCTTTCGAAATCGGACTACGGCCTCTCGAAAATCGTCTGGAAGGCACTCCTGACCAATGGTTGCGAGGCCGTATACGATGTGGATCTCATGGCCAATTTCCTGAACACCAAGGACGATCCCATTTATCGGCTGCGCTCCTACGCTAGTGTCGGGGCAGGGCGAAAGGTACGAGTGGTCAAAGACTCTCATATTCCGGACCGTTATCACGATAAAATCGTCGGTCTCGGTGTGAAGATCACTGATACCAGGAAGCGGGTCTACTGAAGAAATATATCCTTGCTTCGAATTAATCTGGAGACGGTAAGTGCGGGACTTTAGACAGCTGGTCGAGGATAAAGATGAACTTCTGGGACGCCGCCGCCGGCGGCTGACATGGCGTGGCTTGCTGACAGTCATGGGCCTCTTGGCTCTCAGCGCCACTCTTACAGTGGGCATTTTCTTCTCGGACAGATTCTCTTTGGGCGATAGCTCCGGGGCGGCTGTTAGCCCCCTGAAGGAGAAGGTGGCTGATAGAGCGCCCAAAGAAAAGGAAGGCGACCTGCCGGTTCGGACCTTCGATCTGAAAATTCCACCGGCCTCCTGACGAAAGGCCCCACCAATCGGCTGGAAGGAACTCTGCAGGAGCGGAGCTGTCACACCCGATGTTGGGGTTTTAGGGAGGCATACCAACAATGCTGCAATTAATCGTATTCGGAGCGGCCGCTCTGTGGCTGGCTTCACTGCTTGCCGTTGTCTTCGGTCTCATCCCCTTGGGTAAGTAAGGTCTCATTCATCCGCACTGGTTCTCCGGCAAGTCCCTGAGACTCCGGTTTTTTTGCGACCGGTTACTGTCTTTTTTTCCAAGGGAGGAACCGTGCTCCGTTCTGGAAGCTTGTACATTCTCGTCGCCTACATCGCAGGGCTCTACGCCGTGGCTTGGGCCCACTTGACGAACCGCTTGAATGACGCCCAGCTCTATTTTTACGGCTCGGTTGTCTCTCTCATCGCAATCGCTGCCTTCGTTCTATTTCTCTGGCGCTCACTGCGCCAACGGTCGCATCCGAGATCGAAGCCAACCCGAGAGCACAGCAACGGTGAACAGCTTCGCCGCTAGTATCCAATTTCGATATTTGCGTACTCATAATCGGGTGTGATTCTGTTGAGGTTGGGGCATGTTAAGCTTCTCGCAATTGAGAAGGGACCCTAACCATTCACAAGCAGTCCCAGAGAATGGCATGAGGCGAATGGGACCTTGGGATCGTAGGTTGAAGATGGTTTTTCGAGGTATCTAAATGTCGAAGTTGCGCTATCTGCTGCCGGCACTGCTTGCTTTTGGAACGACCCAGGGCGCAGAAGGCAGTTTGGAGCAAAGGGTTCAGAGGCTGGAGCGGATATTGGCGAGCCAGTCGTTGCTGGAGATGCTGACCCGCCTTGACCAGCAGCAGCGGGAGTTGGCGACCCTGCGCGGCACACTTGAGGAGGTTCGCCACCAAATCGGAAACCTCAAGGAACACCAGCGAACGCTCTATCTCGATACCGACCGCCGGCTCGTCCGCTTGGAGCGCGAAGGCATCACTCCAGAAAGGCTGGAGGCGGATGCGGAATCCGATGTAGCAGAGCCCGGAAGGCCCACGCCCGACTCCGGCGAGCTAATCGCCGAACGCGAGATGTATCAAAACACCTTCGATATCCTGCGCGAGTTGCGCTACGAACCGGCCATAGCCGCATTCGAAGCATTCCTACAGCAGTATCCGGATGGCCGCTACGCCCACGTCGCCCGGTACTGGATAGGCGAGGCGAATTACGCGCGCGGGGAGTACAACCGGGCAATTGGCGCCTATCGCGCCCTGGTGGACAAGCACCCCGACAGCCCCAAAGTGGCGGAGGCCCTGTTGAAGATCGGCTACAGCTACCACAAACTCGAACAGAACGGAAAATCCCGCTCTATCCTTGAGAAGTTAACAAAAACCCATCCCGACACCACCGAAGCGCGCCAGGCGGAGGCGTTGCTGGAGCGACTGGAAAAGCCGAACGCCTGATGCGGCGCGACCTCCATCCCGCCTAAACCTGCACCGACGTCGGCTTTGGCGACGCTCATGACGGGATAGCCGTTGTAAAACGGAGTATGCGATAAGCAGAAGAAGGCCCTCCACCCGGTTGATTAGGCCCTCCCTCCGCGTTTCACAAAGCGCCTTTGCCGCCACCTGCTGCGGATTATGGGCCGGCCCGCCCGCCCCGATGACAAGAAGTCGCGGGCGGGTCGTGATCTGTCCATGCGCATGGCCGTGGAGCTATGCCGGCTTTATTTGCCCACCGCGCAAATGGTTTCCGGCAGACGAGGCGCTGCGCAGCGGTCATGCGCTTGCGTGTAGTGTGGATGGCGAACTTTCCCGTTGAATTCAGGCAATAAAAAAGCCGTCTTGAGACGGCTTTGATGTTAAATGGTGGAGGCGGCGGGAATCGAACCCGCGTCCGCGAGAACTCCGCCATGGGATCTACATGCTTAGCCGCGCCTATTATTTTTAACCGTTAATCGCCCGACGGGCAGGGCATATCAACGGCGATTCCGGATTTGGGTTTTAGCGGCTAGGCCCCGGACTAACTTCGCCGCGAGCTTGCGTTTAATGACACCCGGAGCCCGAGCGCACAAGCACGCGTCGGTCGGGCGCTAGCGGGGTTTAAGCCGCTAGAGCGTAGTTGTCGTCGTTGGCAACTATGTTGTTGCAGCGTTATTTACGAGGTCACTGCACCTCGGCATGCACCCTATGGTTTCGCAACCCACGTCGAAGCCAGGTCGCCCCCAAAGGTGTTATCTCCCCTATTAGATAGGGGGTTGGTACTGAAGTTCAAGACCTTTCTTGAAAAATAACCGCTAAGCCGGCGATTACCGAGTGTGTGGAACGCTGTTTTGGACCACAGGCATGCGATCAGATTCCCCGCTTCCGATCGCTAATTTTCCTTGAGTATGCGCTGTTTCTGTCGCTGCCACTCCCGATCTTTTTCGGTGGCTCGCTTGTCGTGCTGCTGCTTGCCTTTGGCGAGTCCGATCTGAATCTTGGCGCGGCCCTTTTTCCAGTACATCTTCAGGGCGACAAGAGTATAGCCTTTGCGCTCCACAGCCCCGATTAGGCGGCTCAGTTCATGGTCATGCAGCAGCAGCTTCCGGGTACGGGTGGGATCCGGTTGAATGTGAGTGGAGGCGGTGGGCAGCGGGTTAATCAATGCCCCGAGTAGCCAGGCCTCGCCATTTTTCACGATGACGTAGCTGTCCACCAGCTGCACGCGCCCGGCACGCAGGCTTTTGACCTCCCAGCCTTCGAGCACCAGCCCCGCTTCGTAGGTGTCCTCGATGAAAAACTCGTGGCGCGCCTTACGGTTAACCACGATGGTGCTGGTGCCGGGACCCTGGTCTTTGTTCTTTTTGCCCTTCTTAGCCATAGCCGCGCAGTATAGCTTGTGGCGCGGGCCTCACACCAGCGGAGTCGAACCCGACAACGCCACAGTGGCAGCGGGAAGGCAACAGTTGAGCGGCCTTCCTAATTAACCGAGAATAGCCGGGCGAAGAACAATAATAGAGGTAGGTATGCCGGCGAAACGCAAATCGATACATGGCGAGTGGTCGTCCCGACTGGCGTTCATTCTGGCGGCTACCGGTTCGGCGGTGGGGCTCGGCAATATCTGGCGCTTCCCATACGTTGCGGGCGAGAACGGCGGCGGGGCCTTTGTGCTGGTCTATCTCCTCTGCGTGGCCAGCGTGGGGATCCCGGTGATGATGGCGGAGGTAATGCTCGGGCGGCGCGGCAGGCAGAGTCCGGTCAATACCATGTCCACACTGGCCGAGGAGGAGCGGAGCTCCACCCACTGGCAGTATCTCGGGCTGATGGGCATGGTAGCCGGCTTTCTGATCCTGTCGTTCTATAGTGTGGTGGCCGGCTGGACGATGGCCTATGTGTTTCGCGTCGCGAGCGGAGTTTTCGATGGGGCGACGGCGGAACAGGTCTCCGGGGCCTTCACCGTTTTTGTCTCCGACCCCGAGAGACTGCTCGGCTGGCACACCATCTTCATGATAATGACCATCATCGTGGTCTCCCGCGGCGTGAAGAGCGGTCTGGAGCAGGCGGTCCGATTTCTCATGCCGACGCTGTTCGTGCTGTTGGTGGCGATGGTCGGTTATGCCATCAGCACCGGGCACTTCTCGGAGGCGCTGGCTTATCTGTTCCGCCCCGATTTCTCCCGGCTGACCGGCGAATCCATTCTGGCTGCGCTGGGGCAGGCATTCTTCAGTCTCAGCCTGGGCATGGGCGCTATCATGATCTACGGATCTTATCTTTCGCACACGGCGTCCATCCCCCGGACTGCCGTTATCATCGCGGCGATGGATACGTCGGTTGCCTTGCTGGCGGGGTTGGCCATCTTCCCCATCGTGTTCGCGAACGGTCTGGAGCCCGAGCTCGGGTCGGGGATGGTCTTCAAGGTCCTGCCGATTGCCTTTGGCCAGATGCCTGGCGGGACTCTGTTTGGAACCCTGTTTTTCCTGCTGCTGGTATTCGCAGCCTGGACCTCGGCGATTTCCCTCCTTGAGCCGATGGTCACCTGGCTGGTGGAGAACCGCGGAATGAATCGTGTAATGGCCGCGGCCTGGTCGGGCCTCGCCGCCTGGAGCGTAGGGGTTATTTCCCTGCTGTCTTTGAATGTCTGGTCCGGGTATACACTGTTTGGCAAGAGCTTTATTGAACTGGTCGAGTTCATCGCCACTAACGTGATGCTGCCGATGGGCGGGCTGCTGGTGGCGGTCTTCGCCGCATGGGTCATGTCCAGAGAGAGCAGCCAGGACGAGCTGCACCTGTCCGGCAGCACGTACCGAATGTGGCGTGTACTGGCCCGATATGTCGCCCCCGTGGCGGTGGCCGTGATCCTTTTGACCGCAACCGGTATTCTGTGAGGTCCCCTGATGCGCGTGTTTTTGTCCCATGCCCAGTATTAGCAAGAGTGCCCTGGTCCCCTACAGCGCGGCACAGATGTATGCATTGGTCAACGATATTGATTCTTACTCGGATTTTCTGCCCTGGTGCGGCGCCTCGGAGCTGCTCAGCGCCGGCGAAGATGAGATCCGTGCGGTCATCGAGATTGCCCATGGTAGCCTGCACAAAAGCTTTACCACGCGGAACCGACTCCAGAAGAACAAGATGATCGAAATGCGTCTCGAGAAAGGTCCTTTCAGACACCTGGAAGGGTTCTGGCGTTTCGATGAACTCGACGACAACGCCTGCAAGGTTCGCCTGGACCTGGATTTCGAGTTCTCCAACCGTCTGATGGGGATGGCGATGGGGCCGATTTTCAGTCAGATTGCCAACAGCCTGGTCGAGGCCTTCGTCAAGCGCGCGGAGCAGGTCTATGGCAAAGGCTAACCTTATCAAGGTGGAGGTGGCCTATGCCTTGCCCGAGATTCAGGTGATCATTCCCCTGGACGTGGAGGAGGGGGCCACAGCGGAGGATGCGATCCGCAAATCGGGAATCCTCGATCGCTTCCCCGAGATTGATCTTGCAAAGGCCAAGGTGGGGGTGTTCGGCAAACTGGTCAAGCTGGACAGCCTGCTTCGGCCGAAGGATCGCGTGGAGATCTATCGTCCCCTGAAGGCCGATCCCAAGGAAGTGAGAAAGCGGCGCGCCGCTGAGGGCAAGGCGATGAAAAAGGGAGGGGGGCCGGAAAAAGCCGAGTAGCCTGTCCGAGAATAGCAAGGGGCTCCAAAATGCAGGTTGGCGCTGAGGAACGAAGCCCAACAAAATCAGCGTTGGGGTTCGCATAACTCACCCCAACTTACAAAAACGCTGTTCTAGGACAGGCTCCTGGTAGCTTCCGGGCTGACGAAAGACTCGGCCTGACAGGTTGCCGGCCCTTAGCGCCTCTCCAGGCGCGGAGCCAGCGGGACCTCTTCCGGGATATCCCCTTTGGCCGAGTAGCGGGCCAGCCGGTCATCTTCGAACCAGACGGTTACCTGATAGTGGGAGGTGACCGCTTCACCACCCGGTTGGTAGCTGTAGTAGTAGTCCCAGCGCTGCTGGTGGAAAGGATCGGTCAGCAGCGGCGATCCCAGCAGAAACAGCACCTGTCGCTTGGTCATTCCCGTTTCGAGTTTGGCCAGCTCCGCCTGAGTCAGGATATTGCCTTGTTGTATATCCAGTTTGTGCGCGCAGCCGGCAAGGGTCAGGGCGAGTGCGAAATAAATGATAATCTTTTGCATTTTTGTTCGAGACGGGTTAGTTTCTGGAGATGATACCGCAACGGTTTCATGAGTGATATGGCAACCCGAACTTCACAAGACCTGAAAAAAGCCGGGCTCAAGGCGACACTGCCGCGCATCAAGATTCTGGACATCCTGGAGCGCAGCAAATCCCGCCATATGAGTGCCGAAGATGTGTACAAAGCGCTGCTGGAGTCCGGTGAGGACGTCGGTTTGGCTACAGTCTACCGTGTCCTGACTCAGTTCGAGACGGCGGATATCGTGCATCGTCACCACTTTGAGGGCGGACACTCGGTGTTCGAGCTCAATGAGGGCAGTCATCACGACCACATCCTTTGCGTGAAGTGCGGCAAGGTGGAAGAGTTTCTGGACGAGACCATCGAGGAGCGGCAGCGGGCTATCGCCGAAGAGCTGGGCTTCGAGATTACCGACCACAGCCTCTACATCTTCGGCATCTGTGCCGAGTGCCGAAAGGGATCCTGACCCTCCTTACACCTTGGACTTTTCCCGTCTCTTCGCCCGGGCGTCGCTGGCCAGGGTGAGCATCTCCCTGGCATGGGAGCGGGTCTGGTCCGTAATGGCAATTCCGCCCAGCATCCGGGCCAGCTCTTCTACGCGCTCCCCGTCCGACAGGGGTTCGACGCGGGTTCGGGTTGTCCCGCCCCGGGTCTGCTTTGCAATGCGAAGGTGTTGATGCCCCTGGGAGGCAACCTGGGGCTGGTGGGTGACGCACAGGACCTGGCGGTCCTCTCCGAGCGCATGCAGTTGACGCCCCACAATCTCCGCGACGCCGCCACCGACACCGACATCCACTTCGTCGAAGATCAGCGTTGGAATACCTTCCCGGCCGGCAGTGATTACCTGAATGGCAAGACTGATACGTGAGAGTTCACCCCCGGACGCGACTTTCTGCAGGGGCTGGGCCGGTTGGCCTGGATTGGCCGTGACCAAAAACTGGACTTGATCGTGGCCATACGGCGCAGGTTCGTCGCCGGTCGTGGTGATTTCCACCTCGAAGTGGCCGCCCTTCATGCCGAGTTCCTGCATGTTGACGGTTACCTGCTTCGCGAGTTTTTCAGCGGCCTGGCAGCGCTTCCGGCTCAGATTGCCGGCCAATTTTCGATACTGGGCCAGCGTCTTTTCAAGCTGTTGGTCGAGGTCGTCCAGCCGGGTTTCGCTGGCCTCCAGGCCATCCCGTTCCTGCCGCGCCGCCTCGAGAAATTCGGGTAACTGGTCGGGACGGCAGCGGTGTTTGCGGGCCAGGTCCTGGAGGGTATCGAGACGCTGCTCGACTTCGGCCAGTCGCTCCGGGTCGATGTCCAGTTTTTCGAGGTAACGACGTAGCTCTCCTGCCGCCTCTCCGGCCTGGATGGCGGCACCATTGATCAATTCCGCGACCGACTCCAGTTCACTGTCGTACCCGGCCAGTTGACTCAACTCGGCAGCGATGCGTTCGAGCACACCGACAGCGGCGAGTTGCTCATCCTCGCTGAGTGCCAGTATCGCGCTCTGGGCGCCCTCCTGGAGACGTGTCACGTTGGCGAGTCGGTGATGTTCGTCATCGAGATCCGCCAGCTCCTTTTCCGAAAGGTCGAGCGCCTCCAGTTCTTCGATTTGATAGCGGAGCAGCTCCAGGCGCGCTTCCCGGTCCTGGCGCTCTTGCGAAAGGGTCTCACGTTCGCCGGAGACTGCGCGCCAGTCCTGGTAGGCAGCGGTTACATTGGCGGCCGCATCGGCGAGACCGGCGAAGGCATCCAGCGTCTGGCGCTGGGCGTTTCGCCGCAACAGGTATTGGTGGGCATGCTGGCCGTGGATATCCACCAGCTGTTCACCCAGCTCCTTGAGCAACTGCACCGGTGCCGGGCGACCGTTGATGTAGCCGCGGGAACGACCATCGGCGCCTACCGTGCGGCGAATCAGGCACTCGCCGCCCTCACCCTCCAATTGGTGTCCGCCCAACCAGTCGGCGATCAGGGCCTGGCCGGCTACGTCGAAACTCGCAATGATCTCGGCGCGCTCGGCACCGTGGCGGACAAACGACGAATCGGCCCGGTCGCCCAGCGTCAATCCGAGGGCATCGAGCAGAATCGACTTGCCCGCACCGGTTTCCCCCGTCAGCACGGTCATCCCCGACTGAAACTCCAGTTCAAGCTGGTCGACGATGGCAAAATCACGGATATGGAGGTGAGTCAGCATCTCTTCTCAGTTGCTAGTGGCTAGTGGCGAGTGGCTAGTTGCTAGTCGTGAGTTTGTAGCACTTGGTTCAATATATCGTGCGATCGCGATTCCGGAACTTCAGGCCGAGCGTAAATCCGGGTTTCAGCCGAAATCTCGGATCGACATTCGGTCACAATATATCAGCTTCTGTTCCCTAACCACTCGCCACTAGCCACTCGCCACTAGCCACTCGCCACTGCCTTTCATCCCCAACCCAGCTTGGCGCGGAGGATGTGGAAATAATCATGATCCAGGGGATGAATCAGCCGCGCTTCGTGCGGTTTTTTCTTGATTTGCACCCGGTCTCCGGAGACCAGACCGAGATTGATTTGTCCGTCGCAGGTGACCTGCGCGTGTGACTGGCCGGCACCGCCCACGACGATTTCGATCTCGCTCTCGCCGTGAACAACGATCGGTCGGTGGCTCAGGGTGTGTGGGCAGATCGGGACCAGAATGACCGCATCGAGGCTGGGCTGGAGGATGGGGCCGCCCCCCGACAGCGCATAGGCGGTGGAACCGGTCGGCGTCGATACAATGAGGCCATCGGAACGTACGGTGTTGAGAAAACGCCCGTCTACGTAGGTCTCCACCTCGATCATCCGCGCCACGTCCCATTTGTGTACCACGACGTCGTTGAGTGCTTCGCTTTCGGAGAGCTCCTCGCCGTCGCGGATGATGGAGGTGTGGAGCAGGAAGCGTCGGTCCTCCCGGTACTCTCCCGCGAGGATGGCATCGAGCTTGTCTTGCATCTGATCCGGTGAGATATCGGTCAGGAAACCGAGTCGACCCAGATTGATGCCCAGCAGGGCGATGCGGTAATTGGCCAGTGAACGTGCGGCATTCAGAAGGGTTCCGTCACCGCCCACCACGATCGCCAGATCACAGTGTTCGCCAATGTGCGGCCGGCTGGCGGTGGTCATGTCGTGGTCCGGCCATACTTCGGCGGTGGCCTCATCCAGCAGCACGTCGACATCGTGGCCCTGCAGATAATCCCGCAGGCCCCGGAGTGTCGCACCGACCGAAGCGTCCGCGTATTTTCCGATCAGCCCGATACTTGTGAACTCTTCCGCCATTACCCCCTCCAAAACTGCCGGAAACTTAACACGTTACCGGGCGTCCGCCAAATGTGTACTGTTGCATGCTTGGCGGTGCTTTCAGCGAGCCGCTGGCCGGCCAGACCGCTCCTGCGCATCCCTGCGCCCGCGGCATTTGTGCATCCATGCACATCATGCAAGGCGCGTTTCGCAGGGAATGGCGCGTCCTTTGCAAGAAACGCAACGCCGCAGATGGCCGGCCAGCGGCTCGCCCGAAGGGAGCCCCCCAAAAACGCCATGACGGCGTTGCGGACTCCATCCCTGGAGTCCGCCCTTCGGGCCAGCCTTCGGCTGTCCGAATCCGCTCCCGGCGGATTCGTGCAGCGCTTGACAAGGGAGTAACCATTGCCTGCGCGCTGCGCCTTGTCCTGACGTTTTTGGGGGGCTCTGAAAGTATCGCCAAGCATGCAACAGTACACTGACCGCAGCGTTAGCAGACGAACCCCGGGAGTGCTAAAATCGCTGCTCCGACGTATTGATCGGATGGCAACTGAGAGACGAGTCAGCAATATGGCCGGCTACGAATTGACCGAACGTGCCCAATATCTCTTCAAGGCCCTGGTGGAGCGCCATATTCGTGATGGCCAGCCGGTCGGCTCGCGTACCCTGGCGCGGGACAGCAAGCTGAACCTGAGTCCGGCGACCATTCGTAATGTTATGGCCGACCTGGAAGAGATCGGATTGATCCAGTCGCCACATACCTCGGCAGGCCGGGTGCCGACGGCACAGGGCTACCGGTTTTTCGTCGACAGTCTGCTGACGATAAGACCACTGGATGAGGCGGAACTGCGCAGTCTCGAGGCGCAGTTCGAGAGTGGCGAGGATCCGGGTCGATTACTCTCCTCGGCCTCATCCCTGCTCTCGGACATCACTTCGCTGGCGGGCGTGGTCATGCTCCCCCGCCGCGAACAGGTTGCGCTGCGTCAGATCGAGTTCCTGCCGCTTTCCGCCTCCCGTGTGCTGGTCATCCTGGTGGTCAATGAACGGGAGGTGCAGAACCGCATCATTCACACCACGCGGCGTTATTCCAGTTCGGAACTGACCCAGGCGGCCAATTTCATCAATGAGCATTTTGCCGGCCGTACACTGCGTGACGTGCGCAATCGACTCATCCAGCAGATGCAGGCGGACCGCGAGGATATGGACCGGCTGATGCGTTCTGCGCTGGAGATGGCACAGCAGGCCTTTTCCGAAGATGACGATGAGGATGACTACCTCATGGCTGGCGAAACCAATCTCATGTCCTATGCGGAGATGTCGGATATGAAGCGCCTGCGCCAGTTGTTTGAGGCATTCGGTACCAAGCGTGACATCCTCCATCTCCTGGACCAGTCCCTTGCCGCCGACGGCTTGCAGATCTTCATCGGCAATGAGGCGGGCTACGAGGCGCTGGATGTCTGCAGCATCGTCACTTCCCCCTACAAGGTGGAAGACCGGGTAGTGGGCGTTTTGGGGGTGATCGGGCCCACGCGCATGGCCTATGGCCGTGTCATTCCGATCGTCGACGTTACTGCCCGATTGCTTGGCGCGGCCTTGAATCCCGACAAGTAGCCCCCTATATCTCAGGGAATTCAGGCGCCGCCCGGCGGCGTCGGGGATTCCCTTTATTTTGTGAGAGGAAGCGGAGTCTGTACATGAGCGAAGAGACCAAGTCTCCGGACAGCGAAAACGAAGAGCCACAAGCCTCTGAATCGGCCGAATCTACCGGGACCGAAGTGGGGCAGGAAACGGGGCAGGAAGAGCTTCAACTCCAGCTCGAAGATGCCCGCAGCAAGGCGGATGAGCATTGGAGCCAGTGTCTGCGACTGCAGGCGGAACTGGAAAATACCCGCCGCCGTGCGGAGCGCGACGTGGAAAGCGCCCACAAATTTGCGCTGGAAAAGTTCACCATCGAGTTGCTGCCGGTGAAGGACAGCCTGGAGATGGGCCTGTCCGCCGCCACCGGCGATGACGAGACGGTGGCCAGGCTGCGTGAGGGCACCGAACTGACGCTGAAGATGTTCAGCGATGTTTTGCAGAAGTTCGGCATCCGGGAAATCAGTCCAACCGCCGGCGAGCCGTTCAATCCGGAATACCACCAGGCGATGACCATGCAGGAGAGTGCAGAACACCCGGAAAATACCATCGTAGCGGTGATGCAGAAGGGTTACCTGCTCAATGAACGGCTGGTGCGTCCGGCCATGGTGATCGTCTCCAAGGGTTGAAACTGCGGCTATTGACCTTATGTAATGCGGTAGAAATTTCCGAGTCCGCAAGCAGGCGGGCCCAAATAGAATCGGAGTAGGAGATTATGGGAAAAATTATCGGTATTGATCTCGGCACCACCAATTCCTGTGTGGCGGTAATGGAGGGCGGCAAGGCCCGGGTTATCGAAAACAGCGAAGGTGATCGCACTACACCCTCTATTGTCGCGTTCAGCAAGGATGACGACGAGGTACTGGTTGGGCAATCGGCCAAGCGTCAGGCCGTTACCAACCCGGAGAACACCCTGTTTGCCATCAAGCGCCTGATTGGTCGTCGCTTCGAGGAGGATACGGTTCAAAAGGACATCGACCTGGTGGCCTACAAGATCGTCAAGGCGGACAACGGCGATGCCTGGGTCGAGGCCAAAGGCAAGAAAATGGCGGCCCCGGAGGTCTCGGCCAAGGTTCTGCAGAAGATGAAGAAGACCGCCGAAGACTATCTCGGCGAGGAAGTGACCGAGGCCGTAATCACCGTCCCGGCCTACTTCAATGATTCCCAGCGCCAGGCGACCAAGGACGCAGGCCGAATCGCCGGGTTGGAGGTCAAGCGCATCATCAACGAGCCCACGGCGGCAGCGCTGGCCTATGGCATGGACAAGAAGCATGGTGACCGCAAGATCGCTGTCTATGATCTGGGCGGCGGCACCTTTGACATCTCCATCATCGAGATCGCGGAGATCGAAGGCGAGCACCAGTTTGAGGTGTTGTCCACCAATGGTGACACCTTCCTGGGTGGCGAGGACTTCGACAAGCGACTGCTCGACTATCTGGCAGACGAGTTCAAGAAGGACCAGGGCATTGACCTGCGCAGTGACCCGCTGGCGATGCAGCGTCTGAAAGAGGCTGCGGAGAAGGCCAAGATCGAGCTCTCCTCCACCCAGCAGACCGATGTCAATCTGCCCTATATTACGGCGGATGCCAGCGGTCCGAAGCATCTGAATGTCAAGGTGACCCGGGCGAAGCTGGAAGGTCTGGTCGACGACCTGGTCGCCCGCACTATCGATCCATGCAAGGTTGCCTTGTCCGATGCCGGTCTCTCCGCGTCGGAGATCGACGATGTCATCCTGGTTGGCGGCCAGACCCGCATGCCCAAGGTGCAGGAAGCGGTCAAGGACTTTTTCGGCAAGGAGCCGCGCAAGGATGTCAACCCGGACGAGGCCGTTGCCGTGGGTGCGGCGATCCAGGGTGGCGTGCTGGCTGGCGACGTAAAGGACGTGCTGCTGCTGGACGTGACGCCGCTGTCGCTCGGTATCGAGACTCTGGGCGGCATCATGACCAAGCTCATCGATCGCAACACCACGATTCCGACCAAGGCCACCCAGGTGTTCTCCACGGCCGAGGACAACCAGACGGCGGTTACCGTGCATGTCCTGCAGGGGGAGCGCGAACGTGCGGTGGACAACAAGTCCCTGGGCCGTTTCGATCTGACCGACATCCCGCCCGCGCCACGCGGGGTGCCGCAGGTCGAGGTCACCTTCGATATCGACGCCAATGGCATTCTGCATGTCTCCGCCAAGGACAAGGGCACCGGCAAGGAGCAGAAGATCGTCATCAAGGCCTCGTCCGGCCTGTCGGATGATGAGGTCGACAAGATGGTCAAGGACGCCGAAGCCCACAAGGCCGACGACCAGAAATTCCATGACCTGGTAACGGCGCGTAATCAGGCGGACAGCATGGTCAACGCCACCCGCAAGTCCATGCACGAACTGGGCGACAAGCTGGAGGCGGACGAAAAGGAGAAGATCGAGGCCGCCATTACAGAGCTTGAGGAGGCCATGAAGGGGGATGACAAGGATGCCATCGAAACCAAAACCCAGGCTTTGGCCGAGGCTTCCGGCAAAATGGCCGAGCGTCTCTATGCCGAAAAGGGTGAGGCCGGCGCCGCGGGTGAGGGTGGCGAGCAAGCCGCTGGTGGCGAACAGAAGGATGGCGATGATGTGGTCGACGCCGAATTCGAGGAAGTCGACGACAATAAGAAGTAGACTAGCCAACCCCTCCAACTCATACCACGGGGGGCACGAGGAACATGGGGCACGCATAGCCCTGTGCTCTTCGTGCTCCCCGTGGTTTTGAACGATTCAGGATTATGGCGAAACGCGACTATTACGAAGTGCTCGGCATTCAGCGCAATGCCACAGAGGCCGAAATCAAAAAGGCCTTCAAACGCATGGCGATGAAATACCATCCGGACCGGAATCCCGATGATGCCGAGGCGGAAAACAAGTTCAAGGAATCGAGAGAGGCCTACGACGTTCTGGCGGACGCGCAGAAGCGTGCTGCCTACGATCAGTTCGGCCATGCCGGTCTCGAGGGCGGCATGGGTGGCGGTCCCGGCGGAGCGGGCGGTTTCGGTGGCGGGGCCAACTTCTCCGACATCTTCGGGGATGTCTTTGGCGACATCTTCGGGGGCGGAGCCCGCGGCGGCAGTCGCGTCTTTCGGGGTGCCGATCTGCGTTACAACCTGGAACTCTCGCTAGAGGATGCGGTCCAGGGCACCACCGTCAAGATCCGTATCCCCACGCTGGTGGAGTGTGAAGTATGCGAAGGCTCCGGGGCCCGCAAGGGAAGCAGCCCGACCACCTGTCCCACTTGCCAGGGGCATGGACAGGTGCGTATGCAGCAGGGCTTTTTCTCTATCCAGCAGGCTTGTCCACGCTGTCATGGCAGCGGCCAGATCATCACCGACCCTTGTCCCTCCTGCCACGGCCAGGGCCGCGTAGAGCAGCAGAAGACCCTTTCGGTCAAAGTGCCGCCGGGAGTGGATACGGGGGATCGCATCCGTTTGGGTGGTGAGGGCGAACCGGGCGAGAACGGGGGGCCTCCGGGTGATCTCTACGTTCAGATCAGCGTCAAACCGCACCCCATCTTCCGGCGTGACGGTGCCGATCTGGCTTGCGAGGTACCGATAGCGTTTACGACGGCGGCCCTTGGCGGTGAACTGGACGTTCCGACCCTGAATGGGCGGGTCAAGCTGAAAGTGCCGCCGGAGACGCAGACCGGCAAGCAGTTCCGTCTGCGGGGCAAGGGCGTCAAATCAGTCCGTGGCGGGCATGTCGGCGACCTGCTGTGCCGGGTGGTCGTGGAGACTCCTGTGCATCTTACCGAAGAGCAGAAGGAGATTCTCTACCATTTCGACGAGAGCATGCGTGAAGGTGATAGCAAACATAGCCCCAAGCACCATTCCTGGCTGGACGGGGTCCGAAAGTTCTTTGAGGAGATGAAGTTCTAGGAGCCTGTCCGAGAATAGTGATCGTCGCGAGGGCAAGACTGATTGAGTCGGATTTTTCGGTCATTTGAGGCGAATAGTGGGTTCTATTTAACGAAAGTGAGCGGGAAATCCGGCCAATCAGGCTTGGTCGCAGCAGGTCAGTCTATTCTCGGACAGGCTCCTACGGTTCGGTTCGACAGGTGACGGCTGGCCAATAAAAAAGCCCGGGCAATGCCCGGGCCTTTCACCATTCCCTGGTTCCTTCCATGGACCTTTTCCGTTCTCCTGTTGGGCTCGCTTCTTCCTTTCCCTGCGATGGCATCCGTGGCAGTACCCCCTCCCTGCGTCGCAATCCGTCGCGTTCTTTCGTCCTTGTGCCGGTCTTTGGCTGGATTTCGACGTCCACCGTACTGCCTTGTAGTTTGTCTCGGGGGCGTTCCTGTCCCGTCATCCTCCCTGGAATTTCCTCTTCCTTGTGGGTGAGTATTGTCTTCCTGACTCCTTGAAAAGTCTGTCAGACAAAACTGAAAGTCTTGTAGGGAATTACTTACAAGTTAGGGGGCAATGAGAGTGGTGAAAAATAGTGGATGGGTCCTGCCTGTCCGAATCAGTGGAGGCCTTCAGCGGCGGATTTTGGCTGTGTAACACACAGGGCTGCCTGGCGAAGGTGGTTCGCAAAACCACGCGGTCGGAGTATCTTGTAGACTCTTTGGCCGAAACGGCAAACTGGAGAAGAGTCCAGGTGTGAAGGAGGATGGGATGAGTCAAAAACTTGATCGTGCAAGACGGCGCCTGCTTACGGCAGCTGTGGCAGCGGGGACCGGCCTCGGGCTCTTTGGCCGGCAGGCGAGTGCTCAGGAAACGGATAGCCTCGATGACCTGCACTTCCCGGGCGACGAGCCTGAGCACAAGCTGCTCTATCAGCTGAACAAGGCCGATCCCGGCTATCAGGAACACGTACTGTTTTCGGTGGGGGCCGTCCTTCGCAAGTATGGCGATAACGTGAAAATCGTCGTGGTCGCTTTTGCGGAGGGGATCCACGTGCTCGCCAGGGAACCCCTACGGCCGGTGAGTGACGAGATCCAGTCGCGAGTCTCGAGCCTTGCCCAGTATGGCGTCGAATTTCACGCCTGCGGCAATACGCTCAAGTCCCTCGAATGGGACGAAAATGACCTCGTGGATTTTGCACAGGTGGTGGAGGTCGGTGCTGCCGATATCATGGAGCTGCAGGAGCAGGGGTATTCCTACATCAGCTGGTAAATGTGTAATCACTGAGAACACCGAGTGGAGAGCGGACGCTCGCTCTGTCCTCTGTGGTGCATAACTGTCAGAACTAGAAGGTAGATCGTAGATGATTCGCATTGGGGTAACCGGCGCCGGCGGGCGCATGGGCAAGACGCTGGTCGAGGCTATTCAGCAGACCGACGGCGTTGAATTGAGTGCCGCTATCGAGCGGGCGGGCAGCTCGCTGGTGGGGACGGATGCCGGTGAGCTGGCGGGCATCGGCAAGCTGGGTGTTACCGTCGTGAACGACCTCGCCAGTGTGGCCGGCGAAATTGATGTCGTGATTGATTTTACGCTCCCTGAGCCGACCGAAAGGCATCTGGCGATCTGCAGGCAGGCGGGAATCCGCATCGTAATCGGCACCACGGGTCTTGATGATGCGCAGAAACAGGCAGTCGCCGACGCCGGTGGGGATATCGGTGTGGTGTTCGCTCCCAACATGAGCGTGGGGGTGAACCTCTCCCTGAAACTGCTGGAGATGACGGCGCGGGTCCTCGGGGATGAAGTCGATATCGAGGTCATCGAGGCGCATCACCGCCACAAGGTGGACGCACCCTCCGGTACCGCACTGCGCATGGGTGAGGTGATTGCCGATACGCTGGGAAGGGACCTCAAGGAGTGTGCGGTCTATGGCCGGGAAGGGCGTACGGGGGAGCGTGATCGCAAGACCATCGGCTTCGAAACCATTCGTGCCGGGGATATCGTCGGTGAGCACACCGTGATGTTCGCGGGCCTGGGGGAGCGGGTTGAGATCACCCACAAGGCCTCCAGCCGCATGACCTTCGCCCAGGGCGCTGTGCGTGCCGCAAAGTGGATCATGGAGGCGGATCACGGGGTTTTCGATATGCAGGATGTGCTCGGCCTGAAAGGGTAGCACTGCTGCTTTAGCGAAGGATGCACAACCTCTGCCGGGTCAAAGAGTTCCGTTGGCTCTGCAGATGTAGTGCCGTGTACCGGTCCTAACTAGGCGTCGGGGCCATTTTTTCCGGGGTGGTTTCCCGCGGCCGTGGACAGATTTACGGCCGATGCAGTACAATTTCGTCCCACCTGAAACAACGGTTAAAAACGTTGTCTAATCACCGAGCTTTCTGAGCGGGAAGGGTCGACTCGACCCCTCCCGCTTCGCATGTCTAAACATTGGAGGTCATCACCTTGCGGCAACCGGCGCTGCTGGCTCTTGAAGACGGCACCCTCTTCTGGGGCGAGTCCATCGGTATTGAGGGGCAGACCGTCGGTGAGGTGGTCTTCAATACCGCGATGACGGGGTATCAGGAGATCCTCACCGACCCTTCATACTACAAACAAATCGTTACACTGACCTATCCGCATATCGGCAATGTCGGCACCAATGCCGAAGACGAGGAGTCGGCCCACGTCTTTGCCAGTGGCCTGGTCATTCGCGATCTGCCTCTGCTTACCAGCAACTGGCGTAGCGAGATGCCGCTCGACAAGTATCTGCAGAAGAACAGCGTGGTGGGCATCGCCGATATCGATACCCGCAGGCTGACGCGTGTCCTGCGCGAGAAAGGCGCCCAGAACGGCTGCATCATGGCCGGCGAACACATCGATGCGAATACTGCCCTGGCGGCGGCCCGCGGTTTTCCGGGTCTGAAGGGGATGGACCTCGCCAAAGAGGTCTCCACCCATCAGCCCTACGAGTGGGCACAGGCGAGCTGGGATCTCGAGAGCGGATTGCCGGGTCATCCCGAAGGACCCATTGAGGAGGCGCTGCCGTATCACGTGGTCACCTGGGATTACGGCATCAAGCGCAATATCCTCCGTATGCTGGTGGATCGCGGTTGCCGTGTCACGGTCGTTCCGGCCGAGACCCCGGTTGAGAAGGTGATGGAACTGAAGCCGGATGGCGTGTTTCTCTCCAATGGGCCGGGCGACCCGGAGCCGTGTGACTATGCGATTCGGGCCATTCAGAAGGTTCTCGATGCCGGAATTCCCACCTACGGCATCTGTCTCGGCCACCAGCTGCTGGCGCTGGCCAGCGGGGCAAAGACCGAAAAGATGAAATTCGGACATCACGGCGCCAACCATCCGGTGCAGGACCTGGAGACCAAAAAGGTGATGATCACCAGTCAGAACCATGGCTTCTCCGTGGATGAATCCAGTCTGCCGGCCAACCTGAAGGCCACCCATCGTTCCCTGTTCGACGGTTCGCTCCAGGGTATTCACCGCACCGACTGTCCGGCCTTCAGTTTCCAGGGTCATCCGGAGGCGAGCCCCGGCCCGCGTGATGTGGCGCCCCTTTTCGACCACTTCATCGATTTGATGAAGGAAGCAAAATAGTGATTAAACCACGGGGAACACGGGGTCCACGGGGAAAATCCCGTCCCCGTGTTCCCCGTGTTCCCCGTGTTCCCCGTGGTGAATTGATAGAGCTATGCCCAAACGCACTGATTTAAACAGCATTCTGATCATCGGCGCCGGTCCCATCGTGATTGGACAGGCCTGTGAGTTCGACTATTCCGGGGCTCAGGCCTGCAAGGCGCTGCGGGAGGAGGGCTACCGGGTGATTCTGGTCAACTCCAATCCGGCCACCATCATGACCGATCCGGAGATGGCCGATGCCACCTACATCGAGCCGATCACCTGGCAGACGGTAGCGGAAATCATCAAGAAGGAGCGTCCCGATGCCTTGCTGCCCACCATGGGTGGCCAGACCGCGCTCAACTGCGCCCTCGATCTCGCCCGAGAGGGCGTGCTGGAAGAGTATGGCGTAGACATGATCGGTGCGACCCGCGAGGCCATCGACAAGGCGGAGGATCGTGACCAGTTCCGCCAGGCGATGCGCAAGATCGGGCTGGACATGCCCAAGTCGGCCATGGCGCACTCCATGGAAGAGGCGCTCCAGGTCCAGGTACAGATCGGCTTCCCGGCCATTATCCGGCCATCTTTCACCATGGGCGGCTCCGGGGGCGGGATTGCCTATAACAAGGAGGAGTTTGTCGAGATCTGCGAGCGCGGTCTGGACCTGTCGCCCACCAAGGAACTCCTGATCGAGGAGTCCATCCTCGGCTGGAAAGAGTACGAGATGGAGGTGGTGCGGGACCACAAGGATAACTGCATCATCATCTGCTCCATCGAGAATTTCGATCCGATGGGCGTGCATACCGGCGATTCCATCACCGTCGCGCCGGCGCAGACGCTGACTGACAAGGAGTATCAGATCATGCGCGACGCCTCTCTCGCGGTCCTGCGGGAGATTGGCGTCGACACCGGCGGCTCCAACGTCCAGTTCTCGGTCAACCCGGATGATGGGCGGCTGATCATTATCGAGATGAATCCGCGTGTCTCCCGCTCCTCGGCGCTGGCCTCGAAGGCCACCGGTTTCCCGATCGCCAAGGTGGCGGCGAAGCTGGCGGTCGGCTACACCCTGGATGAACTGCAGAACGAGATTACCGGGGGGAATACCCCGGCTTCCTTTGAGCCCGCCATCGACTACGTGGTCACCAAGATTCCGCGCTTCACCTTCGAGAAATTCCCGAAGGCGGACAACACGCTCACCACCCAGATGAAGTCGGTGGGCGAGGTGATGGCTATCGGGCGTACCTTCCAGGAGTCGCTGCAAAAGGCGATGCGCGGCCTGGAGACCGGTTCCGATGGGTTTGAGGCCGTGTTCGACGTCTCTGACGAGAATGTCACCGATGACCTGCGCATGGCACTGAGAAAGCCGACTGCCTTGCGGCTGTGGTATGTCGGGGACGCGTTCCGTGCCGGTTTCACGCTGGAAGAGGTCCATGAGTTTTCGCGTATCGATCCCTGGTTCCTGGTCCAGATTCAGGAGCTGATTGCGCTGGAGAAAACCCTCCACGAACGGGGTACCTCCGGACTGGACCGGGATTTCCTCTTCAAGCTCAAGCGCAAGGGCTTTTCCGACCGGCGTATGGCCTTTCTGCTGGGGATTCGTGAAGGCGAGATGCGCAAAATCCGCCGCGAATTGGGTGTGCGTCCCGTCTACAAGCGCGTCGACACCTGCTCCGCGGAGTTCAGCACGGCGACTGCCTACATGTACTCCACCTACGAGGAGGAGTGCGAGGCGCAGCCGTCGGACCGTAACAAGATCATGGTGCTGGGGGGTGGTCCCAACCGGATCGGGCAAGGGATTGAGTTCGATTACTGCTGCGTCCACGCCGCCTTTGCCATGAAGGAAGACGGCTACGAGACCATCATGGTCAACTGCAATCCGGAGACCGTCTCCACCGACTACGATACCTCCGACCGGCTCTATTTCGAGCCGCTGACGCTGGAGGATGTGCTCGAGGTCATCGACCTCGAAAAGCCCAAGGGCGTCATTGTCCAGTATGGTGGGCAAACCCCGCTGAAGCTGGCGCGGGATTTGGAGGCTGCCGGGGCGCCGATTATCGGCACCACGCCGGATTCCATCGATTTGGCCGAGGATCGTGAGCGCTTCCAGAAGATGATCGACAAGCTCGATTTGCGCCAACCGCCCAACCGGACGGCGCGCGCCGCGGAGGATGCGGTACGGCTTGCCGAAGAGATCGGTTATCCGCTGGTGGTGCGGCCCTCCTACGTGCTTGGGGGCCGGGCGATGGAGATCGTCTACAATGAGGCGGAGTTGCGCAGCTATATGCGTGACGCCGTGAAGGTCTCGAACGAGTCCCCCGTGCTGCTGGATCGTTTCCTCGATGATGCCGTCGAAGTCGACGTGGACGCCGTCTGTGATGGCGAAAACGTGGTGATCGGCGGCATCATGGAACATATTGAGCAGGCCGGCGTCCACTCGGGTGATTCGGCCTGTTCACTGCCGCCTTACAACCTGTCGGCCGAGGTCCAGGATGAACTGCGGGTGCAGACGGCAGCCATGGCCAGGGAGTTGAAGGTTATCGGGCTGATGAATACCCAGTTCGCCATCAAGGATAACGACGTCTATGTTCTGGAGGTGAACCCGCGCGCCTCACGCACGGTTCCCTATGTGTCGAAAGCCACCGGTCGCCCCCTGGCCAAGATTGCTGCTCGCTGCATGGTGGGTCAGAGTCTGCCGAGCCAGGGTATCGTCGAGGAGATCGTCCCCGATTATTACTCGGTGAAGGAGGCGGTATTCCCGTTTATCAAGTTCCCGGGTGTCGACCCGATCCTGGGTCCCGAGATGAAGTCCACGGGCGAGGTGATGGGGGTGGGCCGAAGCTTTGGCGAAGCCTATGCCAAATCCCAGTGTGCTGCGGGGATTATTCTGCCGCGCACCGGACGGGCCTTCATCAGTGTGCGTGATGTCGACAAACGCGGCACGGTGCCCATCGCCCGGGCGCTGCTCGAGCTTGGCTTCGAACTGGTTGCCACCGGTGGCACTGCTCAACACCTTCGTGAAGCCGGGATCGAGTGCGAGCGGGTCTACAAGGTGACCGAGGATCGTCCGCACATTGTGGATATGATCAAGAACGATGAGATCAGTTTTATCGTCAATACCACAGAAGGCAAGCAGGCCATCGCAGATTCCTATCTGATCCGGCGTGAGGCCTTGCAGCACAAGGTGACCTATACGACCACCCTGGCAGGGGCCTCGGCGACTTGCGTTGCGATGAAACAGCGAAACAGCACTGAAGTGACCCGGCTTCAGGATTTGCATAGGGAGTTGAAGTAAATGGCAAGCACACCCATGACGCTGCGTGGCGCTGAAAAGCTGCGCGAGGAACTGCATCAGTTGAAGAGCGTGGAACGCCCACAGGTTATTCAGGCCATTGCGGAAGCCCGCGAGCATGGGGATTTGAAGGAGAACGCCGAATACCATGCCGCTCGTGAGCAGCAGGGTTTTATCGAGGGGCGCATCGCCGACATCGAAAGCAAGCTCGGAAATGCCCAGATCATCGATGTTACAAAACTGAATGCCAACGGCAAAGTGGTGTTCGGGGCGACCGTGGACCTGGTCGAGGTCGAATCCGGCGACGAGGTTACCTATCAGATCGTCGGTGAGGATGAGGCCGATATCAAGGCGGGACGTGTATCGGTCGGTTCACCTATTGCGCGCGCGCTAATCGGTAAAGAGATCGACGATGTGGCTGTCGTCCAGGCTCCCGGCGGTGAACGCGAGTACGAAATCGTCGAGATCCGCTACGAGTAAGCGGTTCACTCCCCTTCAGACTCACTGATGAAACGCCTGCGCAGTCCGCTCGAACGCGTGTTGCTGACCCTGTGGGTCGGTGCTCTCTGGGCGACCGGCTATCTGGCTGTGCCGGTCCTCTTTGCCAATCTGGATACCGGCACCGCCGGTAGGCTGGCAGGGCAATTGTTTACCCTGGTCAGTTATATCGGTGTGGGATGCGGCGCAGGGTTGATTCTCCTGCGGGGGAGCAGCTACGGGTGGAGAGTGAGGGACTGGAAGCTCGGAGTTCTGGTGGTCATGGTCGTGCTGGTCATCGTTGGTGAGATGATCGTGCAGCCGCTGATGGCGGAACTCAAGGCCACGGGTCTGGTCGAGGGTAGTCGGCAGGCTGCGGAATTCGGCCGCCTGCACGGCATCGCCTCTATTCTTTATCTCATTGAGAGCCTCGGTGGAGTGGTGCTGGTTGCCTCTGGGCTGGGGCCGGCAGGCTTTCATAAGGCCGCCAATCAGTGATCAACTCCCAAAACATCGCCACGGCGCTCACGGGGGCTGGATAAGGTGGAGAACCCGGTTACTTGCCCCTCGCTATAAGCATCTATTACTTCGGTAGCGTGATCTGTGGTTTCTCCGCCTGGCGATAGAGAACCGCGACGTGGCCGATACGCTGCACGAGTTCCGCCCCGGTAGTACCGGTGATGGCTTCAATCATCGCCTGCCGCTCTTCACGGTCAGCGGCATTGATTCGCATCTTGATGAGTTCATGACGGGTCAGGGCGACATCGACCTCCGCCAACAACGCTTCGCTAATCCCGGCCGCACCAGTCAGCACCACCGGTTTTTTGGAGTGGGCCAGTGTTCTCAGGTACTTCTTTTGTCTTTCGTTCAGGGACATGTTCGGCAACCACTGGGAAACGGAGATCCCGGAATCGTTCAGGTATAATGCACCAACTCCGAGCCGCCCCAGTTTACGCGTGTTGTACCGACGACTCCAGCCTCCAGGCCGGGTAATCTACGGCATTGCAGCCCTGCCATGGCGCAGGCACGGCGGGAGGTGCGCAAAGGTGGGTGGCGCATGGCATCTCGGTTTGGCTCCCTTTACCGCTCCTGAAAATCGGGCGGCCCTTCAATGACTTGTTTGTGTGCTCTGTGGTTTGATATGGCAAGAAGCAAAAGCAGTAAAAAATGGCTGAATGAACATTTCGAGGATGAGTTTGTCAAACGTTCGCAGGCAGAAGGATTTCGTTCCCGGGCAGTCTACAAGCTGACCGAGATCGACGAGAAGGATCGTCTGCTGAGGCCGGGCATTACCGTGATCGATCTCGGGGCGGCCCCGGGGGGATGGTCGCAGGTGGCGGCGGATCGAGTCGGAGCCGGCGGGATGGTCGTTGCACTTGACGTTCTGCCCATGGACCCTTTGCCGGGGGTCAAGGTACTGCTGGGCGATTTTCGGGAACAGGAAGTGCTCGATCACCTGCTCTCGGTCCTCGACCGGCCTGCGGACCTTGTTTTGTCCGATATGTCGCCCAACATTAGTGGTATGAGGACGGTTGATCAGCCAAAAGCCATGTACCTCGCGGAGTTGACGCTGGAACTGGCACGGCAAACTCTTTCTGCGGGAGGGGGTATGGTGGTCAAGGTTTTCCAGGGGGAGGGCTTCGATGCCTTTCTCAAAGAGGTACGTGACTCGTTTCAGTCCGTCGCCATTCGCAAGCCGAAGGCTTCGCGGCCCCGCTCTCGGGAGGTGTACATTGTGGCGAGGAACTATCATGTGTAGTAACGTACTTAACCCTCGTCGGGCGTGTTTTCTACCGCACCGATTCGTGAGATTTTCGATACAAAGAGGCGAGCTTTGAACGATATTGCCAAGAACGTCATCCTCTGGGTGGTTATCGCCATCATCCTGATGTCGGTCTTTAATAACTTCGGACCGCAACGCGCACCCAGCCAGGAGCTTTCCTATTCGCAGTTCCTCTCCGATGTGAAAGCGGGTCGGGTAAAGCGCGTCGAGATTGAGGGCGAGACCGTCCGTGGCCTCACGCAATCGGGCGAGAGCTTCGAGACCTACGCACCGGAAGACCCGGGGCTGATTGCCGATCTGCTCAATAACGGTGTAGCGGTCGAGGCCAAGCCACCCGAGAGCCAATCGCTGCTCACCCAGATCTTTATCTCCTGGTTCCCGATGCTGCTGTTAATCGGCGTGTGGATATTCTTCATGCGCCAGATGCAGGGTGGCGGCGGCGGCCGTGGCGCCATGTCGTTCGGCAAGAGCAAGGCCAGGCTGCTCGGTGAGGACCAGGTGAAGGTGACCTTCAGTGACGTGGCCGGTGTCGAGGAGGCCAAGGATGATGTCTCCGAACTGGTCGAGTTCCTGCGTGATCCGGGCAAATTCCAGAAGCTCGGCGGCAAGATACCCCGTGGCGTGCTGATGGTGGGCCCGCCGGGCACCGGTAAGACACTGCTCGCCAAGGCCATTGCCGGCGAGGCAAAGGTACCGTTCTTTACCATTTCCGGCTCCGACTTCGTGGAGATGTTCGTGGGTGTGGGTGCTTCCCGTGTACGCGACATGTTCGAACAGGCGAAAAAGCATGCGCCCTGCATCATCTTTATCGACGAGATCGATGCCGTTGGCCGTCACCGTGGCGCCGGCCTGGGCGGCGGGCATGATGAGCGTGAACAGACGCTGAACCAGTTGCTGGTGGAGATGGACGGTTTCGAGGGCAACGAGGGCGTTATCGTCATCGCCGCTACCAACCGTCCCGATGTACTCGACCCGGCACTGTTGCGTCCCGGCCGCTTCGATCGCCAGGTGGTGGTGCCTCTGCCGGACCTCCGTGGTCGCGAACAGATCCTCAAGGTGCACATGCGCAAGGTGCCTCTGGGTGATGATGTCAATGCGTCCATCATCGGCCGCGGCACACCCGGTTTCTCCGGGGCAGATCTGGCCAACCTGGTCAATGAAGCGGCCCTGTTTGCAGCCCGTGGCAATAGTGCGACCGTGAAGATGGATCACTTCGAACGCGCCAAGGATAAAATCATGATGGGCGCCGAGCGCAAGTCCATGGTGATGAACGAGGACGAGAAGAAACTCACCGCTTACCATGAGGCGGGGCATGCCATTGTCGGCCTCTCCGTGCCGGATCATGATCCGGTGCACAAGGTGACCATCATCCCGCGCGGTCGTGCGCTCGGTGTGACGCTGTTTCTTCCGGAGGAGGATCGCTACAGCTACTCCAAGCAGCGGCTGCAGAGTCAGATATCCAGTCTGTTCGGCGGGCGGCTGGCCGAGGAGCTGGTTTTCGGTCCCGAGCGGGTAACCACCGGTGCCTCCAATGACATTCAGCGCGCCACCGAGCTGGCCCGTAATATGGTCACCAAGTGGGGACTGTCGGACAAGCTGGGGCCGCTCACCTATGGTGAAGATGAAGGTGAGGTCTTCCTCGGGCATCAGGTCACACAGCACAAGAACGTGTCGGATGAGACTGCTCATATCATTGATGAGGAAGTGCGGTCTCTTATCGGGACGAACTATGAGCGGGCCCGGACGATTCTTATTGATCATACCGACAAGCTGCACATGATGGCCGATGCCCTGATCAAGTATGAAACCATCGATTCGAAGCAGATCAAGGACATCATGGAGGGCCGTCCCCCGAGGCCTCCGGAGGACTGGGATGGTGAAGAGCCGGGCACCGGTCCGGGAAGTCCCGTTACCGCTGGCAAGGACGGCAAGACCAGCGGTGGTCAGGTGGGGGACCCTGCCGGCCAGCACTGAGCTTGCCTGCGTTCGAAAAAAACGCCCCCCGACCGGTGGGGCGTTTTCTTTTTCGGTATACTGAAAATCATGGAATACACCCAACCGATTACCACGATGTATCTGGATTGTGGGGGAAAACCGCTCGACCTCTCTTTTCCCCGGGCTATGGGGATCCTCAACGTCACTCCCGATTCCTTTTCCGATGGCGGCCGATGGAGCGACTCCGACGCCGCCGTGGCCCAGGGGCGGCGCATGGCAGAAGCTGGAGCTGCCATTGTTGATGTGGGCGGGGAGTCCACTCGTCCCGGTTCCGAGCCGGTGTCGACCCAGGAGGAGCTGGACCGCGTCATTCCCGTCATCGAACGGCTTGCTGCCGAACTGCCGATACCCATCTCCATCGACACCAGCAAACCGGAGGTCATGCGGGAGGCCGTCAATGCCGGTGCCGGGATGATCAACGATGTCTTTGCTCTGCGGCGGGAGGGTGCGTTGCAGGCTGCCGCGGAATTGAACGTACCGGTTTGCCTCATGCACATGCAGGGAGAACCGCGATCCATGCAGGCGACGCCTCAATATCGCGATGTGGTCGGGGATGTGTTCGGCTTTCTGGCCGATCGGATCGCCGACTGTGAAGCGGGAGGGATTGCGAGGGAGCGGATCATCGTCGACCCCGGATTCGGCTTTGGCAAGACCCTGCCCCACAATCTGGAGCTACTGCGGAATTTGCCTCGGTTCCTGGAACTGGGAGCCCCCGTTCTGGTAGGCATGTCGCGCAAATCGATGATTGGTGCCGTTCTCGAGAACGCCCCGGTGGAGCGGCGTCTTCACGGCAGCATAGCGGCTGCCTCGCTGTCAGCATGGCTCGGCGCCCGCTTGATCCGGGTTCACGATGTGGAACCGACGGTCGATGCCCTGCGCGTGGTGACAGCAGCTTCCGGGGTGTGAACTGGATATCGCCAGAAGCAGGAGCGTTCCGCTAGGCTTTTGGCACGAACAACAAAAGTCATGAAAGGGAGATTTACGTGGGGCGCAAGTATTTTGGCACCGATGGTATTCGTGGACGAGTCGGGGAGTTTCCGATTACACCGGAGTTTGTTCTGAAGCTGGGATGGGCCGCCGGCCAGGTCCTGTCCAACGGGGAGAAGGGCAAGGTCCTGATTGGCAAGGATACTCGTATTTCCGGATACATGTTCGAGTCGGCGCTGGAAGCGGGTCTCTCTTCCGCCGGTCTCGATATTCTCCTGCTGGGACCCATGCCGACTCCGGCGGTTGCCTATCTGACGCGAACCCTGCGGGCCAGTGCAGGTATCGTCATCAGCGCTTCCCATAATCCGTTTCAGGACAACGGCATCAAGTTCTTTTCCACTGAAGGCTCGAAGTTGCCGGATGAGGTGGAGCTGGCGATTGAGGAGCGACTGGAGCAGCCCATGTCCACGGTGCAGTCTTCCGCGCTGGGAAAGGCGGTTCGGGTGGATGATGCGCCCGGTCGCTATATCGAGTTTTGTAAAAGTACTTTTCCCCGTCACCTCAGTCTCAAGGGGCTGCATCTCGTGGTCGATTGTTCAAACGGTGCCACCTACCACGTTGCTCCCAGTGTATTCCGTGAACTTGGCGCCAGGGTCGATACGATCGGCGCTGATCCCGATGGGCTCAATATCAACGTCGAGTGCGGTTCGACAGAACCTGAACAGTTGAGTCTGGCAGTGATAGAGCGCGGCGCCGATGCGGGCATCGCCCTCGATGGTGACGGTGACCGGGTCATCATGGTCGACCACAAGGGCGATGTGGTGGATGGTGATGAGCTCCTGTTCATCATTGCCCGCGAGCAGCATCGACAGGAAGCCGTTGCCGGTGTGGTCGGGACGTTGATGAGCAATCTCGGTATGGAGCGCGCCCTCAAGGCCGCCAATATCGATTTCCAGCGCGTCAAGGTGGGCGACCGTTATGTTCTGGAACGCCTCCGGCAAAACGGCTGGCTGTACGGGGGAGAATCCTCCGGGCACCTGTTGTGTCTGAATCACGCCACTACCGGCGACGGCATCGTCTCCGCCCTGCAGGTTCTGGCGGCGATTGCGCAAACCGGGCGGCCGCTCAATGAACTCAAGGCGGGCATGACGAAATACCCGCAGGTCATGATCAATGTACGCACCACGGCCGGTTTCGACTTGGAGGAGTGCGCTGAGGTGCAGGATGCGGTTCGTGCCGCCGAGGCAGAGTTGAACGGTACCGGTCGTGTGCTTCTGCGTCCTTCGGGGACCGAACCGCTGGTGCGGGTGATGGTGGAGGGGGAAGAACTCGAGCTGGTGGAGTGTGTCGCCCGCGGGTTGGCCGATGCCGTGGAGGCCGCGATTGCGGTGACCAACAATCAGGATGCCCATCCGATTGATTTATCCGGTTCTAGCAGGTAAGCTTCGCGCCTGTTTTCGAAGGACAGGGGAGAAACGATGCGTCGAGCGTTGATAGCTGGCAACTGGAAGATGAACGGTTCCAGGGAAGCAAACCGGGAACTGCTTGACGGCATCAAGGCCGGCATCGGCGAGGTCAGTGGAAGTGACTTGGCGGTCTGTCCGCCTTTCGTCTATATCCCCGAAGTGGCCGAGCAGCTGGCGGGCACCCCGGTGAAGTGGGGCGCTCAGAATGTCAGCCACGAGTCTTCGGGCGCCTTCACTGGCGAAGTCGCCCCCGCAATGGTGAGGGAGTTTGGCTGCGTATACGTGATTATCGGCCACTCCGAGCGTCGGACCCTCTACGGCGAAACCGACGAAGAGGTTGCAAAGAAATTTGTAGCGGCCCGTGCCGCGGGTTTGACGCCGATTGTTTGCGTTGGTGAAACCCTCGAAGAGCGCGAGCAGGACGTGACTGAGGATGTCGTGGGTCGCCAGATGGATGCCGTGATTGCCGCTGAGGGCGCTGCTGCGCTGGCGGGTGCGGTGATCGCCTACGAGCCGGTCTGGGCCATTGGTACGGGCAGGACCGCGACACCGGAGCAGGCGCAGGCCGTACATGCGTTCATTCGGCAGCGAGTGGCGGCAAAAGACGCTAACGTAGCCGAAGGGCTGCAGATCCTCTATGGCGGCAGTATGAAACCTGAAAACGCCGCCGAATTGATGGCAAAGCCGGATATTGACGGCGGACTGATTGGTGGGGCCTCCCTGAAGGCCGACCAATTCCTGGCCATTGCCAAGGCCGCCAACTGAATCGGTTAACGAAATAGATAGTAATGGAAAGCGTACTGCTCATCGTTCATCTCGTCGCCGCAGCGGCTCTGGTCGTACTCGTGCTTTTGCAGCAGGGTAAAGGGGCCGACATGGGCGCCGCCTTCGGGGCGGGCGCCTCGGCGACCGTCTTCGGCTCCCAGGGCTCGGCTTCATTCCTGACTCGAGGCACGGCCACACTGGCTGCCGTTTTTTTCCTGACGAGTCTTTCCCTGGCCTATTTTTCCGGGCAAAATGTCGTGCGCAAGAGCGTGACCGAGCTGCCTGCTATAGAGCAGCCGCGCGAGGCACCGGCTCCTACCGATATTCCGGCGGCTCCAGGCTCCGCAGAGGGCGGTGATGCTCCGGCAGTACCTCGGGACGTCCCAAGGCCCGAATAAGATTTCTTTGCCGAAGTGGTGGAATTGGTAGACACGCCATCTTGAGGGGGTGGTGGGGCAACCCGTGCCGGTTCGAGTCCGGCCTTCGGCACCAATTTGATCTAATAAAAACAACCAACGGTATTGCGGACCATGCGGTCCGCACCCCTTCAGCCATTGACGAGAACAATCGACAAGAACGCGGCTGGACGATAGTTTTGTACCCGCGCCACGGCGGGCAGGAATCGTTGCAGGGTATCAAGGCCCTTGTGCGGCATAGGACTCTGCGGTTTCGTCTGTTTAACTCCCTGAATCGCTAAGGTTTTTGAACGTCACCGGCTTGACCGCTCTCGTCGGCCCCCCTAGACTGACAGCCTTTCCGAATCGTTTTGGATGGCGGACGGTCCGTAGCCGCGAGGGATGAGGTTGTCGCATGCTTGAAAATTATTTGCCCATCCTGATTTTCATCGTCGTGGGTGTTGTCGTCGGCGGTGCGATGATGGTGCTCGGGTTCATCTTGGGGCCACACCGGCCCGATACCGCCAAGCTTTCAGCGTACGAATGTGGCTTCGAGGCTTTTGAAGACACGCGCATGAAATTCGATGTGCGGTTTTACCTGGTCGCCATCCTTTTCATTATTTTCGATCTCGAAATCGCTTTTCTCTTTCCCTGGGCTATTGTCCTCAAGGATATCGGCCTGTTTGGCTTTTCGGCCATGATGCTGTTCCTGGGCATTCTCGTGATTGGTTTCATCTATGAATGGAAGAAGGGGGCCCTGCAGTGGGAGTAGAAGGCATCCTCGAAAAGGGTTTCGTCACCACCTCGGCTGACAAGCTGATCAATTGGGCAAGGACCGGCTCCATGTGGCCCATGACCTTCGGGTTGGCCTGTTGCGCGGTGGAAATGATGCATGCCGGTGCGGCTCGCTATGACCTTGATCGTTTCGGGATCCTGTTTCGGCCCAGCCCCCGACAATCGGATGTCATGATCGTGGCCGGTACGCTATGCAATAAAATGGCACCTGCCCTGCGCAAGGTATATGACCAGATGGCCGAGCCGCGTTGGGTGATTTCCATGGGCTCCTGTGCCAACGGCGGCGGCTATTACCATTATTCGTACTCTGTGGTGCGCGGTTGTGACCGAATTGTGCCGGTGGATATCTATGTGCCGGGCTGCCCCCCTACCGCCGAGGCCCTGCTTTACGGTATCTTGCAACTGCAGAACAAGATCCGGCGGACCAACACTATTGCCCGCTAACCTTCCGGAGCGCACATGTCCGACTACTACCTGCAGTTAGCGAATCGTGTTGAAAAGTACTTCGGCAGTGATGGTGTGAAGACTCGTGTCGTTGGCAGCGAGCTGACGGTCGAGGTGAGGCCGGAACAGCTTTTGAATCTGTGCACCGAACTCCGTGACCAGCCGCAGTTCGGATTCGAGCAGCTTATGGACGTCTGTGGAGTGGACTACTCCACCTACGGGCAGGGGAGCCTCGATACGCGTGAGTATCATCTCGCCTCGCCTGCCGGCGAACAGCAAAACCGGCACTGGGAAGGCCCTCGCTTTGCTGTCGTTTATCACTTGCTTTCGATCACCAATAACCACCGGCTTCGGCTGCGCGTGTTCGCTTCCGATGATGAACTGCCGATCATACCGTCGGTTGTCGAGGTATGGGATTCGGCCGATTGGTATGAGCGTGAGGCGTTCGACCTCTTTGGTATTGTGTTTGACGGCCATCTGGACCTGCGCCGGATTCTTACCGATTACGGTTTTATCGGCCATCCATTTCGCAAGGACTTCCCCCTGTCGGGAAATGTCGAGATGCGGTACGACCCGGAAAGGCAACGGGTGGTTTATGAGGCGGTGAGTATCGAGCCGAGAAGCCTCGTACCGCACATCATCCGGGAAGACCATCGTTTTGCCGAGCCCGAGACCAAGGGAGAGAGTTCCGGTGCCTGAAATTCGCAACTACACCATGAACTTCGGGCCACAGCATCCTGCGGCGCACGGGGTGTTGCGCCTGGTCCTGGAGATGGACGGGGAGGTCGTGGAGCGTGCGGATCCCCATATCGGGCTACTGCACCGCGCGACCGAAAAACTGGCCGAAAACAAGCATTATCTCCAGTCGCTCCCCTATATGGATCGGCTCGATTACGTCTCCATGATGT
Organism: Thiohalomonas denitrificans; assembly: GCF_900102855.1. NCBI lineage: Bacteria > Pseudomonadati > Pseudomonadota > Gammaproteobacteria > Thiohalomonadales > Thiohalomonadaceae > Thiohalomonas > Thiohalomonas denitrificans. Next base: position 188,611 of record NZ_FMWD01000001.1, on the reverse strand, counting down.
GCAATGAGCACGCCTACTGCATGGCGATCGAAAAGCTCGCCGGAATCGAGGTGCCGATTCGGGGGCAGTATATCCGGGTGATGTTCGATGAAATCACCCGCATTCTGAATCACCTGCTGTGGCTCGGCTCCCATGCGCTGGATGTAGGGGCGATGACCATGTTCCTTTACTGCTTTCGCGAACGCGAGGACCTGATGGACTGCTATGAAGCGGTCTCGGGTGCGCGTCTGCACGCGGCCTACTACAGGCCCGGAGGCGTCTATCGCGATCTGCCCGATTCGATGCCGCAGTACGAGTCATCCAAGTGGCACGACGACAAGGAGGTCGAAGCCCTCAATCGTCCGCGGCAGGGTTCGCTGCTCGACTTTATCGAGGACTTCACCAATCGTTTTCCGAAACTGGTAGACGAGTATGAAACGCTTCTGACGGAGAACCGGATCTGGAAGCAGCGTACGGTTGATATCGGAGTGGTCTCGCCCGAAAGGGCCCTGCAGCTGGGTTTTAGCGGCCCGATGCTGCGAGGCTCGGGGATTGAGTGGGATCTTCGCAAGAAGCAGCCCTACGACGTTTATGATCAGCTCGATTTCGACGTTCCGGTTGGCACCAATGGCGACTGCTACGACCGCTACCTGGTGCGTATGGAGGAGTTCCGGCAGAGCAATCGCATCATCAAACAGTGTGTGGACTGGCTGCGCAAGAATCCGGGGCCGGTAATGGCGGATGACCACAAGGTGACGCCGCCATCGCGTACCGAGATGAAGGGCAACATGGAAGCGCTCATTCACCACTTCAAGCTCTTCTCTGAGGGGATTTCCCTCCCGAAAGGAGAGGCTTATGCCGCGGTGGAACACCCCAAGGGGGAGTTCGGGATCTATCTGGTCTCCGATGGCGCCAATCGCCCCTACCGGCTCAAGATCCGCGCTCCGGGATTCGCCCACCTCTCCGCATTGAATGAAATGACTCGTGGTCACATGATTGCCGACGTGGTGGCGGTGATCGGTACGCAGGATATCGTTTTTGGGGAGATCGACCGCTGATGGCGCAACCGGGAAACATCGAATTACTGACATCGGAAACCCGAGCCGAGATCGACTCCTGGATCGCCAAGTACCCGTCCGATCAGCAGCAGTCGGCGGTCATGGCTGCCCTGCGCATTGCGCAGGAGCAAAATGACGGTTATCTGACGGATGCCCTCATCGGGGCCATAGCCGCCTACCTGGATATGCCTGCGGTTGCGGTTTATGAAGTGGCGACCTTCTATTCGATGTATGAGCTCAATCCGGTCGGGCGTCACAAGCTTTCCATCTGCACCAACATCTCCTGCATGCTGCGCGGTTCGGATGAGGTAGTGGAGCATCTGGAAAAGCGTTTGGGAATCAAGCTCGGCGAGACCACGGCCGATGGAAAGTTCACCCTCAAAGAGGTGGAGTGCCTTGGGGCCTGCGTGAATGCACCGATGCTACAGTCGGGCCGGGAGTATATTGAAAACCTGACCCCTGAGACGCTGGATCGTCTGCTGGACACTCTTGAATGAATGTGACTTGCTGGTTACCCGTCGCTTGTCGCGAGTGGTCCGCTGACCCCAAGTGGGCGGATACGCTCGATGTAAAGCCGGCTCGTTAATCAGTAACCGGAAACCAGTAGCCCGTTGATTATGAAAACTAACCAGATATGCTTCCGCACACTGCACCTCGAAAATGCCTGGACGCTGGAGGCTTACAAGAGCGTCGGCGGCTATCAGGTGCTGGAGCGCATTCTCAAGGAGCAGACGTCAGCGGACGATATTATCGCCGAGCTGAAGACGTCGGCTCTGCGTGGCCGCGGGGGTGCGGGGTTCCCGACCGGGCTCAAGTGGAGCTTTATGCCGCGAGGTGTCCCCGGACAGAAGTACATCGTCTGCAATTCGGATGAAGGCGAGCCGGGTACCTGCAAGGATCGCGACATCCTTCGCTATAACCCTCATCAGCTGATCGAAGGTATGGCTATCGCCGGTTATACGATCGGCGCCAGCATGGGGTACAACTATATTCGTGGCGAGTTCTGGGAGCCGTATGAACGCTTCCAGGGCGCGCTCGAAGAGGCGCGCGCAGCGGGGCTGCTCGGCAAGGATCTTTTTGGCAGTGGGTTCGATTTCGATATCGAAGCCCATCTCGGCGCCGGTGCGTATATCTGCGGCGAGGAGACGGCGCTGCTCGAATCCCTCGAGGGCAAAAAGGGGCAGCCGCGATTCAAGCCCCCGTTCCCGGCCAGCTATGGTCTCTATGGTCGTCCGACCACCATTAACAACACCGAGTCACTCGCCTCGGTGCCCGTGATCCTGGAAAAGGGCGGTCAGTGGTTCCTGGAGCTAGGCAAGCCGAACAACGGCGGCAACAAGCTTTTTTCCGTATCCGGACACGTGGAAAAACCGGGCAATTATGAAATTCCCCTGGGTACTCCGTTTGCCGAACTGCTGGAAATGGCCGGAGGCGTCTGGAAAGGGCGCAAACTGAAGGCGGTCATTCCGGGCGGCAGTTCCACCCCGGTGCTGCCGGCGGATGCGGCGATGGGCATGGACATGGATTATGACTCCATCGCCAAGGCCGGTTCGATGCTGGGGGCGGGCTCTGTCATCATTATGGACGAGACCACCTGCATGGTCAGGGCCCTCGCACGACTCTCCCACTTCTATTTTGAAGAGTCCTGCGGCCAGTGTACGCCATGCCGCGAAGGTACAGGCTGGCTTACCCGCATGGTGCACCGCATCGAGCATGGCGAGGGTAGCCCCGAGGACCTGGAAAAACTGGACCGGGTGGCCGGCAACATCATGGGGCATACCATTTGCGCCCTGGGCGATGCGGCCGCGATGCCGGTGCGCAGTTTCCTGAAACACTTCCGTGAAGAGTTCGAGAGTCATATCGAACACGGCAAGTGCATGGTTTAGGCCGGTAACGGCAAGTCTCCGCAAGATTCCGCTCACGTTGGCGAGAGAACGCTGGAAAGAACATGGTTGACATCGAAATCAACGGCGAAATGATTGAAGCCGAAGAGGGTGCGATGGTAATCGAAGCCGCCGATGCGGCCGGGATCACCATTCCACGCTTCTGCTATCACAAGAAGCTTTCCATTGCCGCCAATTGCCGTATGTGCCTGGTTGAAGTGGAAAAGGTCGGCAAGCCCGTTCCCGCCTGCGCTACGCCGGTCACCGGTGGGATGAAGGTCTATACCCGTTCGCCCAAAGCGATCGCTGCGCAGCGATCGGTGATGGAATTCCTGCTCATCAATCACCCTCTGGACTGCCCCATCTGTGATCAGGGCGGGGAGTGTGACCTGCAGGAAATGGCGATGGGTTTCGGTAACGATATCTCGCGCTACAACGAGGGCAAGCGTGTTATCCGGGACAGAAACATCGGGCCGCTCATCTCCACCGACATGACCCGATGCATCCACTGCACGCGTTGCGTCCGCTTTGGACAGGAGATTGCGGGCATGATGGAGTTGGGAGCACCTGGTCGTGGCGAGCACATGCGGATCACCACCTATCTGGAGGATGCGGTCGAATCCGAGCTGTCGGGCAATGTCATTGATCTTTGCCCGGTGGGTGCCCTGACCTCAAAGCCCTATCGCTATACGGCGCGCCCCTGGGAGTTGGACGTGCACAACAGCGTGTCCCCCCACGATTGTGTCGGCGCCAATCTGCGGGTGGATACGCGCGCCTCTCGCGTCATGCGTGTTGGTCCCCGGGAGAATGAAGAGGTCAATGAGACCTGGCTGGCCGACCGGGACCGTTTCAGTTACACCGCTTTGTATGACAATGACCGGCTCAAGACGCCACTGATCAAGAAAGATGGTCAATGGCAGGAGGCTGATTGGGATACCGCATTGACGTTCGCAGCCGATGGCCTCAAGCGAATCATCGCCCGGGACGGGGCAACGAATCTGGGAGCACTGGCCGCCGACTGGTCCACTACCGAAGAGCTCTATCTGCTTCAGAAACTCATGAGGAAGCTCGGCTCATCGAATATTGACCATCGGGTACGGCAGCAGGACTTTTCGGATCAGGACGCGATGCCGAGCTTTCCCTGGCTCGGGCAATCGATCGCCTCACTCAGCAGCCTGGATGCAGCGCTGCTGGTGGGTTCCAATGTGCGCCACGAGCAGCCGCTGCTTGGCCAGCGTTTGCGTCAGGCCGCCCTGAAGGGAGCCAGGATATCGTTTATCAACCCCATGGATTATGACTTCCACTTCCCCGTGGAAGAGACACTGGTGGATGCCCCGGCGGCCATGCTTGGTCAGCTGGCCGCTGTGGTGAGCGCAGCCGCCGAACAGCAGGGTGTTACCGTCGAGGGGCTCGATCCCCTGGTCTCCGTGGACATCGATGATCGACATCAGGCCATCGCCCGCTCCTTGATCGAAGCCAAAAACGGCACGGTATTGATGGGCAACATCAGTGCGTACCACCCCGCGGCCGGTGCGTTGCGGCAACTGGGGGCGCAATTGGCCGAGCTGGCGGACGTGCGCTTCGGGTATCTGGCCGAGGGCGGCAACAGTGCCGGCGCCTGGCTGGCCGGGACGTTGCCGCATCGCGGGGTGGCCGGGTCCGAGGTCGGTGCGGGCAAGGACTGGAAGGCGATGTTCGAATCCGGCCTGGCAGGTTACGTGTTACTGGGACTGGAGCCGGAACGCGACTGTATCGATCCGGTGCTGGCCACACGCGCGCTGGAAGCGACCGAGTTCGTGGTTGCGCTATCCGCTTACGACAGCCCCGCCATGCGCCAGTATGCTGATGCCATTCTGCCCATCGCGCTCTACCCGGAAACCTCCGGTACCTATGTGAATGGCGAAGGTCGCTGGCAGAGTTTTACTGGCTGTGCCAACCCGCCGGGAGAAGCACGGCCGGCCTGGAAGCTACTGCGGGTGTTCGGCAATCTGCTGGATATCGAAGGCTTCGGCTATATGGGCTCCGACGAAGTGTTCGCCGAAGTGCAGGGCGCATGCAGTGATCTCCGGCCGGATAACGGTCGTGCCTGGCAGGCGCCTACCCCCGGGCCGGCTCCCACCGGCATTGTGCGAATCACGGATTTCCCAATCTATGCTGTGGATCCGATGGTGCGGCGATCCGCACCGCTGCAGGATACGGCACTTGCTGCTCCGGTGGCGGTGCACGCTTGTGCCGACACTCTGGCCGATGCGGATCTGAGTGGTGCCGGACGGCTCCGGGTTCGCTGCGGTGACAGCGATATCGAACTGCCGGTGGTGGCGGATGAACGGGTTCCGCGGGGGAGCATCTACATCGCCTCGGGGGGTTACGAACCCCTGGGTGGTGCCTTCGCGAGCATTGAGCTCACGCGGGCGTAGGAAAAAGAACAAGAAGTGGACGGGATACCCCGATGACCGAATTTCTGCAAACCACATTTATGGAATGGGGCCTGCCTGAATGGCTGGCTATCGGCCTGACCATTCTGCTCCAGATCGCCCTGATACTCGGGCCGCTGTTTGCTGCCGTGGCTTACCTTACGCTCGCCGAGCGCAAGGTGATCGGGTATATGCAGGTGCGAATCGGACCCAACCGGGTCGGGCCGCGCGGTCTGCTGCAGCCGATTGCAGATGCGCTGAAGCTGATGTTCAAGGAGATCATCATCCCGACCGGCGCGGATAAAAAACTGTTCCTGATCGCACCGGTGCTGGCGATGGCCCCTTCACTGGCAGCCTGGGCGGCCCTTCCTGTTGCCGACGGTTGGGTGCTGGCGGATATCAATGCCGGTCTGTTGTACGTCCTGGCGATCACCTCGATGGGAGTTTACGGGGTGATCATCGCCGGCTGGGCCTCCAACTCCAAGTATGCGTTCCTTGGCGCCATGCGTTCGGCGGCCCAGATCGTTTCCTACGAGATTGCCATGGGATTTGCTCTGGTCGGGGTTCTGATGGCCGCCGGTAGCCTGAATCTCGGCCAGATAGTGACGAGCCAACAGGGTGAATACGGCCTGTTCAGCTGGTTCTGGTTGCCGTTGCTGCCACTGTTCGTCATCTATTTCGTCTCCGGTGTCGCGGAGACCAACCGTGCTCCGTTTGATGTGGCCGAAGGCGAGTCGGAGATTGTCGCCGGCTTCCATGTGGAGTATTCCGGCATGGCTTTTGCCGTATTTTTCCTTGGCGAATACGCCAATATGATCCTGATTTCGGCCCTTGCCGCACTGCTGTTCCTGGGTGGTTGGCTGTCGCCTTTCCAGGGCTGGACCGACACCTGGCTCGGCCAGTCGAGCATCATCTGGATGCTGCTGAAAACCAGCTTCTTTCTGTTTTTGTACCTGTGGTTCCGCGCCACCTTTCCGCGCTATCGGTATGACCAGATCATGCGTCTGGGCTGGAAGGTGTTTATCCCCATAACCATCGTCTGGATCGTGGTGGTCGGTGGCCTCGTCATGGGCGAGGTAGGCCCATGGTTCGCGGTTGCCTGAAGCGGGAGAGATAAAACGAATGAGTGCACCGAATTTTCTGAAGAGCCTGTTCCTCAAGGAACTCTTCGCTGGCCTGGGGGTTACCGGCCGCTACTTTTTCGGCAAGAAGTTTACTGTGATGTACCCGGACGAACGTGCGCCACTCTCTCCACGGTTCCGGGGACGGCACGCGCAGCGTCGTTACCCCAATGGTGAAGAGCGCTGCATTGCCTGCAAGCTGTGTGAGGTGGTCTGCCCGGCGCTGGCGATTACTATCGAGTCGGAGCAGCGCGACGACGGCTCACGCCGGACGACGCGATACGATATCGATCTCAGTAAATGTATCTTTTGCGGGTTCTGCGAGGAGGCCTGCCCGGTCGACGCCATCGTGGAAACCCGCGAGTACGAATATCACGGCGAGGTTCGCAGTGACCTGCTGATGACAAAAGAGCAGCTGCTGGCGGCGGGGGACCGACTGGAGAAGCAGATAGAGGCTGATCGCGAAGCCCAGGCCCGGTATCGCTAATCCAGTATCGTTAATCCGGTACCGCTAATCATAAACAACGGGATGACGGCTCCATATGGCTTTTGAACAGATCGTCTTCTACGCATTTTCCGCCATTCTGGTGTTTTCCGCCGGCATGGTGATTACCGTGCGCAATCCGGTGCACGCAGCACTCTTTCTGGTGCTGTGCTTTTTCAGTACTGCCGGTTTATGGCTGCTGCTTCGCGCCGAATTCCTCGCCATCGCGCTGGTGTTGGTCTACGTGGGCGCGGTCATGGTGCTGTTTCTGTTCGTAGTAATGATGCTGGACATCAATATAGCGGTAGTTCGAGAAGGCTTTGCTCGCTATCTGGCCGTTGGCGGGCTGGTGGCGATAGTCTTGATAGCGGTTATGGCAATGGTCGTCGGGGGCGACTATTTCGGTCTCGAGCGCACTCCGGTCCCGGAGCAGATCGGTGAGGTGGGCAATACACGAGTTCTGGGCCTCCAGCTCTATACCAATTATGTCTATCCCTTCGAAATCGCATCGGTGATTCTGCTGGTGGCCATCATTGCGGCGATCGCACTGACATTGCGTCGGCGGCCCGATAGCCGTTATCAGGAACCGGGCCGGCAGGTGGTGGCGCGTCGCGGCGACCGGGTACGGCTGGTCTCCATGAAATCCGAGGAACGGCGGTAGAGCGTTTTCACCGCAAAGGTACAAACAGTGCAGAGCAGGTTATGAACCGTTTCTTTACGCTCTTGCGTCTCTGCGGTTCGAACAAGAAAATCCAGCGGTCCATGGACCGTTACAACGGAACTTACAGAGGGAGAGGCGAATGGTTGCCTTGTCCGATTATCTGACAGTCGGTGCGATTCTGTTTGGCCTGAGCATGGCCGGAATCTTTATCAACCGTAAGAATGTCATCATCCTACTGATGTGCATCGAGTTGATGCTGCTGGCGGTCAATATCAATTTTATTGCGTTCTCTTATTACCTGAACGATACCGCCGGTCAGATCTTCGTCTTTTTCATTCTGACCGTGGCAGCCGCGGAAGCGGCCATCGGTCTGGCGATTCTGGTGGTGCTGTTCCGGAATCGGGGCACCATTAATGTTGATGACCTGGGGACGCTGAAGGGGTAAACCATGGAGAATCTCGAAGCCATCACCCTGGCCATCGTCCTGGCGCCTCTCTTCGGCTCCGCCATAGCCGGACTGTTCGGCGGCACGATCGGTCGAGTGGGTGCTCATAGCGTGACCATCCTTGGCGTCGGCATCGCCTTCGTGCTGTCCGTCACGCTGTTCCTGAAGGCCTTGAACGGCGACATCGGCTCCATCAATCAGAGCGTCTACACGTGGATGATCTCTGATGGCATTCGCTTCGAAATCGGCTTCCTGATCGACCGGCTATCGACCATGATGATGGTGGTGGTGACCTTCGTCTCGCTGATGGTGCATATCTATACCGTGGGCTACATGGCAGACGATGAGCACAACTGGCCAAATGACAGTCTGGCCGGGAAAAACAGCTATCAGCGCTTCTTCAGTTATATATCGCTGTTCACCTTCTCGATGCTGATGCTCGTCATGAGCAACAACTTCATGCAGCTGTTTTTCGGCTGGGAGGCAGTGGGGCTGGTCTCCTACCTGTTGATCGGGTTCTGGGCCACCCGCGAGAGCGCCGTTTACGCCAACCTCAAGGCCTTCCTGGTCAATCGCGTTGGCGATTTCGGCTTTATCCTCGGTATCGGGGCCGTCCTGATGTATTTCAATACCCTGGATTACCAGGCGGTATTCAATACGGTGGAGATGCACCAGGATGTTACCGTCTCCATTTGGGGGGATACCGAGTGGAGCCTGATAACCGTTATCTGCATCCTGCTCTTCATCGGGGCGATGGGTAAGTCGGCCCAGGTACCGCTGCATGTGTGGCTACCCGATTCCATGGAGGGCCCGACCCCCATTTCGGCGCTCATTCATGCTGCCACCATGGTGACCGCCGGTATCTTCATGGTGGCGAGGATGTCACCGCTTTACGAACTGTCCGAAACCGCGCTGTCGATGATCCTTATCATCGGTGCGATTACAGCCTTTTTCATGGGCTTGCTCGGTCTGGTGCAGAACGACATCAAGCGGGTGGTTGCCTACTCCACGCTCTCCCAGCTCGGTTACATGACCGTTGCCTTGGGCGCGTCGGCCTACGCAGCGGGCATGTTCCATCTGATGACCCATGCCTTTTTCAAGGCACTGCTGTTCCTCGGAGCGGGTTCGGTAATTATTGCCATGCACCATGACCAGGACATGCGCAACATGGGTGGCCTGCGCAAGTACATGCCGATTACCTGGCTTACGACCCTGATCGGCTCGCTCGCCCTGATTGGCGCTCCCTTCTTTTCCGGTTTCTACTCCAAGGACTCCATTATCGAGGCGGTCGGTCAGTCGCAACTGCCGGGTTCCGATGTCGCCTATATCGCGGTTCTGCTCGGCGTGTTTGTGACCGCGCTGTATTCCTTCCGTATGTACTTCCTGGTGTTTCACGGCAAGGAGCGTATGGATGAGCACACTCGCAAACACCTGCACGAGACTCCCCGGGTAGTGACCTGGCCGCTGATCCTGCTCGCGATTCCCTCGATTCTTGCGGGTGCGCTGTTCGTGGACAGCATGGCATTCGGTGACTTCTTCCGGGAGGCCATTGTCGTGGCTCCCGCTCATGACACGCTCGGGGCCCTGGCGGGCGACTTCCATGGCTGGTTCTCCTTCGGCCTGCATGGTTTCGTGACCGCGCCTTTCTGGCTGGCCGCGGCGGGTGTGGCAACCGCTTATCTGCTGTACATGAAGTTCACCCACGTGCCGGCGATGCTGCGGGAGAAGCTTGGCTGGTTGTACGCCATTCTGGATCGCAAGTACGGCTTCGATGACTTTAACGACTGGTTCTTTGCCGGCGGTAGCCGGGGCATCGGCAGAGTCTTGTGGCGGTTCGGCGATGTAAAACTGATCGACGGGTTGGTAGTCAACGGTTCAGCCCTTGCGGTGGGCTGGTTTGCATCGGTGATGCGCCATGTGCAATCCGGCTACCTGTACCACTACGCCTTCGCGATGATCCTGGGTCTGCTGGCACTGTTCGGCCTGTTCATCATTTAAGAAAAAGAGTTCGCCGCAAAGGGCAAAGGGGCGCCAGGACATCAGGTTGGAATAGCGGGGCATATCTGCCATTTGAGCTTGAGCTTGAGCTTCACACGGCATTCGGCCGTTTGCGGATAATCAAAAATTAAACAGGGTTACGTGCATGTTTTCCGAACTGCCGCTTCTGAGTCTGGTGATCTGGATCCCCATCGTGGGCGGCCTGCTGGTGCTGGCCACGGGCAGCCGTCACGGCGGTCTGGAGGCAAAAGTCCTGGCGCTGCTGGTTGCGCTGGTGACCTTTGCACTCTCTGTGCTGCTTTTCACCGGCTTCGACACCACGACCGCCGGGATGCAGTTCACTGAGCTACAACCCTGGATCGCGACATTCAATGTCTATTACCACCTGGGCGTGGATGGCATTTCAATGCCGCTTATCGTCCTCACCACGTTCACTACCGCGTTGGTGGTGATTGCCGGCTGGGAAGTCATCAAGACCAAACCGGCGCAGTACATGGCGGCTTTCCTGATTCTCGAGGGCCTCATGAACGGCGCCTTCGCGTCGCTGGACGCCATGCTCTTTTACGTGTTCTGGGAAGCTTTGCTGATTCCCATGTTCATCATTATCGGTGTCTGGGGCGGCCCGAACCGGGTTTATGCGACCGTCAAGTTCTTCCTGTATACCTTTCTGGGTTCGGTCTTCATGCTGGTCGCGCTCATTTATCTCTATTTTCAGACCGGAACCTTCGAGATTGGTGATTTTCACGCGGTCCAGATTGGGCTGACCGCCCAGATTTGGCTGTTCCTGGCGTTCCTGGTTGCCTTCGCGGTGAAGGTGCCCATGTGGCCGGTGCACACCTGGCTGCCCGACGCCCACGTGGAGGCTCCCACCGGCGGTTCGGTGATCCTGGCCGCCATCATGCTGAAGCTGGGCGCCTATGGCTTTCTGCGTTTTTCGTTGCCGATTACGCCGGATGCCAGCCACTCCCTGGATTGGCTGATGATCCTGCTGTCGCTGGTGGCGGTGGTCTACATCGGTTTTGTTGCGCTCATCCAGCAGGATATGAAAAAGCTCATAGCCTACTCGTCGATTTCCCATATGGGCTTTGTCACCCTGGGCTTTTTCATTGCCTTCAGCATCTTCGAGAATACCGGCAGCTGGCGCGGTGTTGCCATGGGGATCGAGGGGGGGATGGTCCAGATGATCTCCCATGGCTTCGTCTCGGGGGCCATGTTCCTCTGTGTCGGTGTTCTCTATGACCGCCTGCACAGCCGTCAGATCGCCGACTACGGCGGTGTCGTGAACACGATGCCGCTGTTCGCCGGGTTCATGGTGCTGTTCGCCATGGCCAATGCCGGCCTACCCGGTACCGCAGGGTTTGTCGGGGAGTTCATGGTGATTCTGAGCGCCTTCAAGGCCAACTTCTGGTATGCCTTCCTGGCGGCCACCACGCTGATTCTCGGGGCGGCCTACACCCTGTGGATGGTCAAGCGCGTTATCTACGGAAAGGTGGTGCATGAAGGAGTGGCCACGTTAAAGGACATCAACGCGCGGGAATTCCTCTTTCTCGGCGTTTTGGCGATAGCCGTCCTCGCTCTTGGCCTGTGGCCGGCGCCGCTGCTGGAAGTCATGGGGCCGACGGTGGCAAACCTTGTTGAGCATATAGCGGTTTCCAAGCTGTAGCCGAGAGGTTTAAATCACAGAGGACACAGAGGGACACCGAGAATATTGCGTAGCTGTTTTTCTGTGTGGTTGGTGGCCTCCGTGGCTTTATGCAAAAAAGGTTAGACCGAAGGCACCGAAAGCCAGCACGAAGAAGATTAACGCCAGCAAGAACGATTGTGGTTGGGCACTGCGTCCGGCCAGCGACCATTAACCAGTGACTAGACTATGAATTTCGAAACGCCTGACTTTCTGCCGGTTGTGCCCGAACTGTTTGTGCTGGGGATGGCCTGTCTTATCCTGGTCGTGGACCTGTTTCTCAGCGACCGCAGCCGGGTGGTGACGTACCTCATGTCACAGGCGACCCTGGCCGGAGCCCTGGTGCTGACTCTGGGGCTTTCCAGTCCGATCGCACAGGTGACGATGAACGGCACTTTCGTGCTTGATCCCATGGCGACGCTGCTCAAGTCGATGGTGTATATCGCCTCTTTTGTCGTGTTTCTCTATGCGAAGGATTATCTGCGCGTCCGCGGTCTCTTCAAGGGAGAGTTCTTCCTGCTGGGCCTGTTCGCGGTGCTCGGCATGATGGTGTTGATCTCGGCTCACAGTCTGCTGACGGTCTACCTGGGGCTGGAGTTGATGTCACTCTCCCTCTACGCGATGGTGGCTCTGCATCGGAATTCCGTGACCGCATCCGAAGCCGCCATGAAGTATTTCATCCTGGGTGCGATGGCCTCTGCGATGCTCCTCTATGGAATGTCGATGCTCTATGGGGCTACCGGCACGCTTGATCTGGGTGAGTTGGGCGCTCGAGTGCAGGGCGCAGGCCCCTCCAGTCTGGTGCTCGTGTTCGGCCTGGTGTTTCTGATCGTGGGCATTGCCTTCAAATTGGGCGCGGTGCCGTTCCATATGTGGGTCCCCGATGTTTACCATGGTGCCCCCACTGCCGTGACGCTGTTCGTCAGTTCGGCACCCAAGCTGGCGGCCTTTGCCATGTTGATGCGCCTTCTGGTCGATGGATTGCCGGGGTTGCAAACCCAGTGGCAGGACATGCTCATCCTTTTGGCAGTGCTGTCGGTGGCGCTCGGTAACGTACTGGCCATCGCGCAGGGCAATATCAAGCGGCTGCTTGCCTACTCGGGCATTTCCCACATCGGTTTTCTGCTGATGGGTGTACTGGCGGGCACCCCGGGAGGTTACGCGGCAGGCATGTATTATGCGATTGCCTACGTGATCATGACCCTCGGGGGTTTCGGAATGGTGGTTCTGATGAGCCGGGCCGGCTTCGAGGCCGATCGTCTGGAGGATTACAAGGGACTCAATGAACGCAGCCCGTGGTTCGCCCTGATGATGCTCATCCTGATGTTTTCCATGGCGGGCGTGCCGCCGTTCCTAGGCTTCTGGGCCAAACTGGCCGTACTCGAGGCCCTGGTTTCCATCGACCTGATATGGGTAGCCGTGGTCGCGGTAGTCTTTTCGGTCGTTGGTGCCTTCTATTATTTGCGCGTCGTGAAGTACATGTATTTCGACAAGGCCGAAGATGAACACCCGCTGGAAGCCGGCTCGGACCTTCGGCTCCTCCTCTCGGCCAACGGTCTGGCGGTCCTTGGGCTGGGGATTTTCCCCGGAAGCCTGCTGGCCCTCTGCGTCAGTGCCATCGGATAGCCGAATTGTCCCGGTGAAGTGAACCCGCAGGAGCGGCGGCCGCAAAGCAGCGTGACAAGGCGAGGCCATTGCGGCATCTTTGGCCCACCGGAACTTTGAATACGACTGCCCGTCTAATAGCCTGCATTCGGTCACACAGGATGAAGCGGCCCACGGAATGAGACTCTGAAATGAATACGACGGTAGCCGTCTGGATGGTCATCGGGCTGGCCTTTGTGGCCGCCAACCTGCCCTGGCTGAGCGAGCGGATTTTTTTCCTGTTTTCGGGCGGGGAGCGGGGCAAAGGCGCGTGGTGGCGTTGGGCTGAATGGCTGGCGCTCTATTTCGTAGTCGGTGCCGTCGCCCTTGGGGTGGAAAACAAGCTGAACGGCACCCTTTATCCGCAAGACTGGGAGTTCTTCGCCGTGACCGCCTGTCTGTTCCTGGTGTTCGCGTTGCCCGGGTTCATCTATCGGTACGATTTGAAGCAACATTTGCGCCGCCGCCAGGCCTGAAGCAGGGAATTCCCGGCTTTCGGCCTTGAAATACGCATACGTGGTGAGTAGAATGCCTTAATCAGTTGCGGGGTGGAGCAGTACGGTAGCTCGTCGGGCTCATAACCCGAAGGTCGTAGGTTCAAATCCTACCCCCGCTACCATCTTTCGCGAAAAAGCCCCGTTCACGGGGCTTTTTCGTAACCGGCTCATGGGGTCGGTCGGTGGGGGAGGAGTACCCGCCGCTTGGATTATGGGCCAAGGCCTGGTCTTTACCCGAGGGTCCCTGAAGGCCTTTTCAAGGGTAAGGGTCAGGCCCGTGCCCATTTTTTGTTTCCGGGGTCACAATGGACCAGATGAGTCAACGTCTCGACGAGCTCCTTGAGCCGTCGGTGGCGGCATTAGGGTATGAATTGGTCGGCGTCGAGTATCGGGCACAAGGCCTGCATTCACTATTGCGAATATACATCGACAGCGAAGACGGGATCACTGTCGACGATTGTGCAAGGGTGAGTCGCCAGATTAGTGCGGTTCTGGACGTGGAGGATCCGATTCGGGGCCAGTACACCCTGGAAGTCTCCTCTCCAGGCGCAGACCGACCGCTTTTCAAGGCGAAAGATTTCGAGCGCTTTGCCGGAAGTCGGGTCAAGGTAAAGCTCGGGATTCCCGTGGAGGGGCGGCGTAACTTCAAGGGACGTCTGGTCGGTATCAGGGGCACCGATGTCATCCTTGAAAGCGATGACCGGGAGTGGGTGTTTGCCCTGCAGGATGTTGAAAAAGCGCAATTGGTCCCCGAGTGGTAAGCGCATTGCGCCAGTCGCTATGCGGTCTCCACGGGATCCGGTTTTAGGCAAGTAAAGGCTGGATATGAACAAAGAAATCCTTCTGGTTGTAGACGCGGTTTCCAACGAAAAGGGCGTCGACAAGGAAATTATTTTTGAAGCCATTGAGGCTGCACTTGCCACCGCGACCAAAAAGCGCCATGGCGGTGATGTGGACATCCGTGTCGCTATCGACCGTGAAACCGGTGACTATGAAACGTTCCGTCGCTGGGAAGTGATGGACGACTCCGAGGTCCAGCAGCTGGAGCATCCTGAACGGGAGATCACGCTGGGGGCTGCGCGCGAATATGAAGAGGGCGTCCAGCCGGAGGATTTCGTCGAAGAGGAAATCGAGTCCGTCTCCTTTGGCCGCATCGCGGCCCAGACCGCCAAGCAGGTCATCGTTCAGAAGGTCCGGGAGGCAGAGCGTGCCCGTGTGGTTGAGCAGTACGCCGATCGCAAGGGCGAACTGATCAACGGCATCGTCAAGCGACTGGAGCGCGGAAGCATCATTCTGGACCTCGGCAATAATGTCGAAGCGGTGGTTCCCCGCGAACACGTCATTCCCCGTGAACCGGTTCGGCCCGGCGATCGGATTCGCGGTTATCTCTATGATGTCCGCGCCGAGCCGCGTGGCCCGCAGCTGTTTGTAAGCCGTACGATACCCGAGTTCCTCATCGAGCTGTTCAAGCTCGAAGTCCCCGAAGTGGGCGAAGGTTTGATTGATATCAAGGCCGCGGCCCGCGATCCGGGATTGCGGGCAAAGATAGCCGTTCACTCCAACGACCCGCGTATCGACCCGGTGGGGGCCTGCGTGGGAATGCGGGGGTCGCGTGTACAATCCGTGACTAACGAGATCAACGGTGAGCGGGTTGACATCGTTCTATGGAACGAAAATGCGGCACAGTTTGTCATAAATGCCATGTCACCGGCCGAGGTGATCTCCATTGTAGTGGATGAAGACTCGCACAGTATGGACCTGGCGGTAAGCGAGGATCAGCTGTCGCAGGCAATCGGACGCAATGGTCAGAATGTACGGCTTGCATCGGAACTGACGGGCTGGGAGCTCAATGTCATGACCGAGGAGCAGGCCGAGGAAAAAAGCGAAGCCGAAGCCGAATCCCTTGTCCGGTTATTCACCGACGAACTCAATGTTGACGAAGAAGTCGCCACCATACTGGCTCAGGAAGGCTTTTCGAGTATCGAAGAGGTCGCCTATGTGCCGGTGGTGGAAATGCTGGAAATCGAAGAGTTTGACGAGGACATCGTCAATGAACTTCGCTCCCGCGCCAAGGATGTCCTGCTGACCCGAGAGATCAGCAACGAGGAGCGCGGTGAAGGTGGCACGGTTCAGCCTCTGGCAAGCATGGAGGGCATGGACGCGGAACTTTTGGAAATCCTGGCTGGCCGCGATATCAAATCGATGGATGACCTGGCAGAACTCGCCGTTGACGATTTGATGGATATCGAAGGAATGGATGAAGAGCGTGCCGCCAAACTCATTATGGAAGCGCGTAAGCCCTGGTTCGAAAGCGACCAGTCAGACGAAGCAGGAGAGTAGTGTACATGGCAGAGGTTACCGTCAAACAGTTCGCCGAAACGATCGGGATCCCGTTCGAGCGCCTGCTGAGTCAGTTGGCTGATGCGGGGGTTCCCGTCGAAGGCGGCGATGCGCTCATCGGTGATGATGACAAGGTCCGGCTGCTGGACTACCTGCGCGGCAGGCACGGGGCGACCGCGCCGGCAAAGGCAAATGAAGAAGAGGATGCGACACCACGGAAGGTGACGCTCAAACGGCGCTCCACCAGCGAACTCCGACAGAATTCGGCCGGCACCAAAGGCAAGACGGTGACCGTGGAGGTGCGCAAGAAGCGCACCTATGTCAAGCGTAGCGTGGTTGCCGCCGAAGAGAACAAGAAACTCGACCAGGAAGTGGCCGAGCGCCTCGAGAAAGAGATTGCCGAAGACGCGGTGCGCCGCGCAGAACAGGAGGCGATCCGGAAGGCCGAGGAAGAGAAACAACGCGCCGAAGAGGAAGCACGTCGCAAGGAAGAGGAGAAAAAACAGGCCGAGGAAGAGGCCCTCCGCAAGCAGCGTGAATCGGCTGAGAAGGAAAAGGCCGAGGCCGAGGCCCGCCGCAAGGCGGAAGAGCAGGTCGCTCAGGCACCGCGTCGTGAGGCCGGAAAAGAGGCGAAGCCCGAACGGGGCAAACCCAAGAAACGCAAGGGGCCAGCGCGTCGCGATGAAGCGGAGGGCGGAAAACTGCACGTCTCTGCGGACAAGTCGGGCCGTCGCAGGAAAAAAGGCAAAAAGCCGATCGTCACCAGCACCCGGCACGGCTTCGAGAAGCCGACCGCGCCGGTGGTTCGCGAGGTCAGTATCCCCGAAACCATCACCGTGGGTGAACTGGCGGACCGTATGGCGGTGAAAGCGGCCGAAGTCATCAAGACCATGATGAAGATGGGCACGATGGTCACCATTAATCAGGTGATTGATCAGGAAACGGCTTCTATCGTCGTCGAGGAGATGGGCCACAAGCCTGTCATACTCAAGGAGAATGCCCTCGAAGAAGAGGTGCTCGCCCAGGCTGAAGTGTCAGGCGAAGCGATTGACCGTGCGCCGGTGGTCACCATCATGGGCCATGTCGATCACGGTAAAACATCGCTGCTCGACCACATCCGTCGCACTCGTGTTGCTGCCGGCGAGGCGGGTGGCATTACCCAGCACATCGGGGCATACCACGTGGAAACCGACCGCGGAATGGTCTCCTTCCTCGATACACCGGGACACGCTGCGTTTACATCGATGCGCGCACGTGGTGCCCAGGTCACCGACATCGTGATCCTGGTGGTGGCGGCCGACGATGGCGTCATGCCCCAGACCAAGGAGGCGGTGCAGCATGCCCGGGCAGCCGGCGTGCCCATCGTCGTTGCGGTCAACAAGATCGACAAGGAGGCGGCCGACCCGGAGCGCGTCAAACAGGAACTCGTGCAGCTGGAGGTCATCCCGGAAGAGTGGGGCGGCGATGTGATGTTCGTGCCGGTCTCGGCCAAGACCGGGCAGGGGATCGATAACCTGCTCGACGCCGTTCTTCTGCAGGCGGAATTGCTGGAGTTGAAAGCGGTAGCCGAGGGGCCGGCCAAGGGCATTGTGGTCGAGTCACGTCTCGATAAGGGCCGCGGTCCGGTGGCTACCATCCTTGTTCAAGGCGGGACCCTGCGCAAAGGCGATATCGTTCTCGCCGGCCATGAGTATGGCCGTGTTCGGGCGATGTTGAACGAGGCCGGCATGCCGGTCACCGAAGCGGGACCCTCGATTCCGGTTGAGATCCTGGGGCTTTCCGGGACGCCGGTGGCCGGTGATGAAGCGCTGGTGGTACCGGATGAGCGCAAGGCGCGGGAAGTGGCGAATTTCCGCCAGGGCAGATACCGGGATGTGAAGCTCGCTCGCCAGCAGCAGGCAAAACTGGACAACATGTTTGCCGATATGAAAGAGGGGAAGGTCAGTACCCTCAATATCCTCTTGAAGGCAGATGTTCAGGGCTCGGTAGGCGCGATCAGCGATGCACTGGAGAAACTTTCCACGGACGAGGTACGGGTCAAGATCGTCGCCAGCGGCGTCGGTGGTATCAACGAGTCGGATGTGAATCTGGCGGTTGCCTCCAACGCCATTGTCATCGGCTTCAATGTACGCGCCGATACGGCGGCCAAGCGCCTGATCGAAGAGCAGGACGTTGATCTGCATTACTACAGCGTCATCTACGACCTCATCGACGAGGTAAAACGGGCGATGACGGGCATGTTGGCACCGGAGTTCAAGGAGCAGATCATCGGCCTGGCCGAGGTCCGCGATGTGTTCCGTTCGCCGAAGCTGGGCCAGGTGGCAGGCTGCATGGTGGTAGATGGCGTGGTCAAGCGTCACAGCCCGATCCGCGTGCTGCGCGAAAATGTGGTCATCTACGAAGGCGAGCTGGAATCGCTGCGTCGTTATAAAGACGACGTGAACGAAGTGAAATCGGGTCTGGAGTGCGGCATCGGCGTAAAGAATTACAATGACGTCAAGGCGGGCGACCAGATCGAAGTCTACGAACGGGTCCAGGTTGAGCGTAAGCTCTAGGAGCCTGTCCGAGAATAGCGACCGTGACGAGACTGATTGAGGGAGATTTTTCGGTCATTTGAGGCTAATAGTGGTTCTATTTAACGAAAATGAGCGGGAAATCGGGCCAGTCAGGCTTGGCCGCAGTAGGTCAGTCCATTTTCGGACAGGCTCCTAGCGGTACCGCTCCCGAGCACAGGTAAACAGCGTGGCGAAGGAATACAGTCGTACACGCCGGGTCGGCGAGCAGATGCAGCGGGATCTGGCGGAGCTGATCCAGCGTGAGGTCAACGATCCGCGGATCGGTTTCGTCACCATCTCGGGTGTCGAAGTATCGCGCGATCTGGAGCATGCCAAGGTGTTCGTCTCTCTGCTGGACCAACAGGGCGATGCGGAGCAGAGCCTGCAGGCACTGACCCATGCGGCGGGTTTTCTCCGCCGCGAGCTTGGTCGGCGGATGAGTACCCGCACGGTGCCGCGCCTGCGATTCGTGCTCGATACCTCGATTCAGGAAGGCAGCCGACTCAGTTCGTTGATTGACGAAGCGGTACGCCGGGACCGGGAAAGGCGGGACCAGGACGAATAATCACCATCCAACGCATGGCGCTGCCGGTTCGACTGGCAGCGCCATTGTTTTTTATAAGGGCAGAAAGTGGCACGTCGACAAAAACGCAGGGGCCGCAAAATCAGCGGTATCCTCCTCCTCGATAAGCCGGTCGGGTTGACATCCAACGCCGCGCTTCAGGAGGTGAAACGCCTGTACAAGGCCGACAAGGCCGGCCATACCGGAAATCTGGATCCCCTCGCCAGCGGGCTGCTGCCCGTCTGCTTCGGGGAGGCGACCAAGCTATCCGCTTTCCTGCTGGATTCCGACAAGGTCTATATAGGCGTTTGCAAGCTCGGCGAACGTACGGCCAGTGGTGATGCCGAGGCCGAGGTGTTCGAGCGCCGTCCTACCGACGGGGTGACCTCGGCCCGGGTAGAGGAAGTCCTGGAAGGTTTTCGTGGGGCCATTCAGCAGATCCCGCCCATGCATTCGGCCATCAAGCGTCAGGGGCAGCCGCTCTACAAGCTCGCCCACCAGGGAATCGAAGTGGAGCGGGAGCCGCGCTCGGTTCATATCCACGAACTGCGCATGCTACGTCTCGAAGGGGATGAGCTGGAGATCTACGTTCACTGTTCGAAAGGCACCTACATCCGCACGCTGGCCGAGGATATCGGTGAGGCACTCGGTTGCGGCGCCCATCTTTCGCAACTGCGCCGTACCGCCGTCGGTCCCTTTACCGAAGGGGGGATGGTCACTATGGAAGCACTTGAGGAAAAGGGACGGCAGGGATTCGATGCCCTGGATGATCTTTTGTTGCCGATGGAGGAGGCGCTCTCGGGGTGGCCCGCGGTAGCGTTGACCGATACCAGCGCCTTTTATGTGCGACAGGGACAGCCTGTTCTCGTGCCGCAGGCGCCGACCGTTGGATGGGTGCGGTTGTTTGGTCCGGAACAGGAGTTTCTGGGGGTCGGCCACGTGCTGGATGACGGTCGGATCGCCCCGAAACGCCTTGTCAGGGCGAGTTGACCGGTATTTTCGGGTATTGGCACTTTCTGGCACTTTCGGCTATTTGGCAGGCCAAAAGTGACCCGGCCGAAGCAGGGGCAAACACGGATTGCCCTGCCCGGTATCCGCGAGCAGTACCCCGTTGTTAGTGCAGTCGGTCTCTCGGTTGCCTGCCAGCCCTGCCGCCACTCGAAATCCGGCCCCCCGGTCGGGACCCGAATTCCTTGTTCAATGAGCGGATTGGCGGTTACAATATACGTTTGACAACCAGCTAGGAGCAGTTTACAGCGATGTCCCTGAACAACGAGCAGAAAGCCGCGATCGTCAGTGAGTACGGTAAGGCCGGCAGTGACACCGGTTCACCCGAGGTGCAGATCGCCCTCCTGTCTGCAAATATCGAGCAGCTGTCGGGCCACTTTAAAGAGCATATCCATGACCATCACTCCCGTCGTGGTCTGCTGCGGATGGTGAGTCAGCGCCGCAAGCTGCTGGATTATCTCAAGCGTAAAGATCTCGAGCGCTACCGCACGGTCCTTAGCCGTCTCGGACTGCGCAAGTAAGAACCCGCTCAAGGCCCATAAAGGAAGTAACAGTGACGCCCATCAAGAAACAGTTTCAATACGGCGACCATACAGTAACGCTTGAGACCGGAGCCATTGCCCGCCAGGCTTCCGGGGCTGTCAAGTGCAGTATGGGGGATACCGTGGTGCTGGTCACCGCGGTTGCGATCAAGGAAGCAGTCGAAGGTCGGGACTTCTTTCCGCTGACGGTCAATTATCAGGAACGGACCTACGCTGCGGGTAAAATCCCCGGTGGTTTCTTCCGCCGTGAAGGCCGCCCGACCGAGAAAGAGACGCTCACCTCCCGCCTCATCGATCGTCCCCTTCGCCCGCTGTTCCCCGATGGGTTCAAGAACGAAGTTCAGGTTGTCGCTACCGTCATGTCCCTTGATCCGGAAATCGACCCGGATATTCCCGCCATGATCGGCGCCTCGGCTGCATTGGCTTTGTCCCCTGCACCGTTCAACGGTCCAATCGGTGGCGCCCGCGTGGGCTTCAAGGACGGTGAATACCTGCTCAATCCGAATCTGTCCACCCTTCCTGAATTGGAACTGAACCTGGTGGTGGCCGGCACCGAGTCTGCCGTGCTGATGGTGGAGTCTGAGGCCAATGGTCTGACTGAAGAGCAGATGCTGGGCGCGGTACTCTATGGCCACGAGCAGATGCAGGCGGTGATCAAGGCCATCAATGAGCTGGTTGCCGAGGCGGGAAGTCCGAAATGGGATTGGCAGGCAGCGAGTGAAGACAGTGCGCTCAAGGCAGCGGTTGAAGAAGCCGGCAAATCCGCTATCAATGACGCCTACCAGATCAAGGAAAAGCTCGATCGCTATGATCGCCTGAGTGCGATCCGCAGCGATATCATCGAGAAGCTGGCCAATCCGGAAGCTGAAAACAGCTGGGATGCCGGTGAAGTCGCCAAGGCCGTCTCCAAATTGGAAAAACAGGTCGTTCGCAGTCGTATCCTGACGGGTGAGCCGCGTATCGACGGTCGGGACACCAAGACGGTCCGGGCTATCGATGTCGAGGTCGGCGTGCTTCCGCGTACCCACGGCTCTGCCCTGTTTACCCGCGGCGAAACCCAGGCGCTGGTTGTCACTACGCTGGGTACCGCCCGCGATGCGCAGGTCATCGATGCCATCGAGGGTGAGCACAAAGAGCCGTTCATGTTCCATTACAATTTCCCGCCGTACTGCGTGGGCGAGACCGGTTTTGTCGGTAGCCCGAAACGGCGCGAGATTGGTCACGGTCGCCTCGCCAAGCGCGGTGTTCAGGCGATGATGCCCGACTTTGACGGTTTCCCGTACTCCGTACGGGTGGTGTCGGAGATTACCGAATCCAACGGCTCCAGTTCCATGGCCAGCGTCTGCGGTTCCTCACTCGCTCTGATGGATGCCGGCGTGCCGATGAAAGCCCCGGTGGCCGGTGTGGCCATGGGCCTCATCAAAGAGAAAGAGCAGTTTGCGGTTCTGACCGATATCATGGGTGACGAGGATCACCTCGGCGACATGGACTTCAAGGTGGCCGGTTCTGCCGACGGTATTACCGCACTGCAGATGGATATCAAGATCGAGGGCATCACGCGCGAGATCATGGAGATTGCGCTGGAGCAGGCCAAGGGTGCCCGGCTTCACATCCTGGAAAAGATGAGTGCCGCCATCTCCACCCCGCGTGAAGAGATGTCGGAGTATGCGCCGCGATACATTACCTTCAAGATCAACCCGGAGCGGATCCGCGATGTGATTGGGAAGGGCGGCGCCACGATTCGCCAGATTACCGAAGAGACCGGTACCAGCATCGATATCAGCGATGATGGCACAATCAAGATCGCGTCCATCGACAACGCTGCCGGACAGGAGGCACGTTCCCGCATTGACCAGCTGACGGCTGACGTCGAAGTGGGGACGATCTATGAGGGTCGTGTGGCCAAACTTATGGACTTTGGCGCCTTCGTGACCATTCTCCCCGGCAAGGACGGGCTGGTTCACATCTCCCAGATTTCCGATGAGCGGGTGGAGAAGGTCTCCGACAAGCTCAACGAGGGCGATCTGGTGAAGGTGAAGGTGCTGGAAATCGACAAACAGGGCCGAATCCGCCTCAGCATGAAAGCGATTGGCCCCGAAGAGTAGGGTGTAGCATTTGCAGTAAAAAAGGGACCGTTTCGGTCCCTTTTTTATTGGAGTGCCATTTGGCTAGTGTACTGTGCATGCTTGGCGATACTTTCAGAGCCCCCCAAAAACGTCAGGACAAGGCGCAGCGCGCAGGCAATGGTTATTCCCTTGTCAAGCGCTGCACGAATCTGCCGGGAGCGGATTCGGACAGCCGAAGGCTGGCCCGAAGGGCGGACTCCAGGGATGGAGTCCGCAACGCCGTCATGGCGTTTTTGGGGGGCTCCCTTCGGGCGAGCCGCTGGCCGGCCAGCGACTCGCTGAAAGCACCGACAAGCATGCACAGTACACTAGATACTTCCAATTTCACCGCACCAGGCGGCAGGGATCTCGCTGGTGTGATAACCGGGCGGTGCGAAATGCCAGGAATCCGACACCCTGTTCACGTCTTCTTGCGGCTTCCCGACCGATTGGATCCGTACCTGCGGCTGACCATGGGTCTCGCCGGTTTGGTTGTGGCGATCTACATGATGGCTCGAGGGACCATCTGGATATGGCCACTGGCACTGTTGGCAATTTATTTTGTTTGGGATTTTTTTCGCAATGCGAGTGTCTGGAGCGCCTTTCGTGCGTTTCGGGAGGGGCGAATCGAAGCTGTTCGGCAAGAGGTGAATCAGATCCGCTGGTCCAACCTCTTGTCGCCGGTAAGTCGCAGTTACTACCATTGGCTGCGAGGTGCAGTGGATGCAGCCGACGGTCGCTATGCAGCCGCCCGGGTGCATTTGCTGGTGGCGGCTGCCGGCCGCCTTAAAACGGAGAATGATCGGGCACTGGTCCAGTGTCTTCTGGCCGAGACTGCGTTTCAGGATGGGCAGCCCGATGAAGCTGCTGCGCACGGAAAGATGGCCGTTTCGCTTTCGACACATTCGCAAATCAGCAGACTTGTCGGTGAGCTGTCCCGGCGGATCGCTGACAGTCGCTGACAAGCCCGAACACGTGCGCTTGTGGTCCTAGTGCACTGTTGCAACCCTACTACGAGGAAAACGGAAAGATGAGCCGCGTAGGGCGCATTCTTGACGTACCCCCTTCGTTTCCAGAAACGAAAACATCCGCGAAGCGCACCGGCCATTGCACGGGGCACCTTTAAATGCGCCGGCTCCGACCCTCGCCGAAACGGTGCATTTGAAGAATGCACCCTACGAGGAAAACGGAAAGAAGACCCGCGTAGGGCGCATTCTTGACGTACCCCTTCGTTTCCGGAAACGAAAACATCCGCGGAGCGCACCGGCCATTGCACGGGGCACCTTCAAATGCGCCGGCTCCGACCCTCGCCGAAACGGTGCATTTGAAGAATGCACCAGCACCTTACGACGTCTTTGCAGGCGTTGCGGCTTTGCGGTGATAATTCTGGGCTAAGATTGTAGTCAGAAAAAAGGAGATCCCATGTCCCTGACCCCCTCGACGATGCTGGAACTCGGAACGTCGGCGCCAGAATTTACCCTGCCGGACACCGCCTCGGGAACTTTGGTTTCGCTGGACGACTTCCATGAGCATCCCGCGCTCCTGGTGGCTTTTATCTGCAATCATTGCCCCTATGTGAAACATATTGCCGATGCCTTTTCGGAGTTTGCACGCGAATACCGCGACAAGGGACTGGCGGTGGTGGCGATCAGCAGCAACGATATTGGTCACCGGGAGGAGGACGGACCGGAGCACATGGCCAAGGAGGTGGAGTATCGTCGTTATGTCTTTCCCTACCTTTTTGATGAATCGCAGGAGGTGGCGAAGGCCTACAAGGCCGCCTGTACCCCTGACTTCTTCCTCTTCGATGGGGAGCGCAGGCTTGTCTACCGCGGCCAGTTTGATGATAGCCGACCGGGTAACGACAAACCGGTGACGGGCAAGGATATGCGAGAGGCGGTGGATGCGTTACTCGGAGGCAAGCCGCTGCCGGTCGAGCAGGTTCCCTCCATCGGCTGCAATATCAAATGGAAACCCGGAAACGAGCCGGCTTACTCCTAGCGGTTGCTCGGAAGGCGGCATCGGGTTCAGGCCGGTGTATGGGAGTTTGTGACGGCGTGGGTCTCCACAGGCGTGCCAAGCGCATGAGCGCAGCCGTCCTTGCCGCTCTTTTTTACGGTATACATCAGTTGATCGGCCTGATTTACCATTTCCCGGACATCCGTGGGGGGAGACTGGTAAGTTAGTACGCCGATACTGAACGTGACCGGCCAGCCCGCCTCTTTCATGGCTGCCAGCAACTTTTCGCGCAGATCGCTGACCGCTTGCCTGGCAGCTTCCGCCCCGGTTTCGATGAATAAGATAACGAATTCATCCCCTCCCAGTCGTGCGACTACGTCGGTTCCGCGGGTCTGATCACGCATGATCCAGGCCGCCCGCTGGAGCAGCACATCGCCGGCGGCGTGGCCGAAGGCGTCGTTGATGTGCTTGAAATTGTCCAGATCGATGAATGCAATGCTGAAGGGGTGGTGGTAGCGGCGGGAGCGAACGAATTCCTGCTCGGCGGCTTCATAGAAAGCCCGGCTGTTGGCGACTGCTGTCAGGGGGTCGGTCACGGCCCGCTTCTGCTCATCTTTCAGTCGATTTTGAAAAGCACTGAGAAGGAAAACCAGGATCAGAAAGAAACCCAGGCGGGTCAGCGCATTCCAGACCGGAATGGCACCGTGGCTGTAGGGGGCGCCGGCGCTAATGTCGGCGCTGTACCAAAGCACCGCACTCGCCACCGCCATGAAGACCCCCGGCCAACGGCCCACATACCAGGCGCAGAGGCTGATCGGAAGGGCATAGAAGATAGCGGAGGAGATTTCGGGACCGGTTGCTACGTCGACCAGTGCAATAACGATCCCGAGTGTGCCGCAGAAAAGGACGATAAAGGCCTTGGAGCGCCGGTCCATGAATGCCAGTAGTACTTTCACACGGGATACCCGCCTTCAATCCCCTCGCTGATAGAGTCCAATCAGCTCGGCGTGATCGAGAATATGGCCTTGCATCGCCTTTTCAAGGTCGGATTTGGTCGGCTCGTTCAATCCTTCCAGTTCGATATCCAGGGCGTAGAGCTTGAAAAAATAGCGGTGACGCCCGATCGGCGGGCAGGGACCGCCATACCCGGTTCGCTGCCAGTCATTGATTCCGACCTTTGTATTGCCTGGAAGTTGCTTCGCGGCTTCGGGAAAACCGTCGCTGCTCGTCGGAATGTTGAAAACCACCCAGTGCACCCAGGTGCGTTGGGGCGCGTCCGGATCAGGGGCATCCGGGTCGTCCATGATGAGGGCCAGACTGCTCGTATCAGATGGCAGATTGGACCAGGATAAAGGGGGTGGTACGTCCTTCCCGTCACAGGTGTATTGCGACGGAATTGCCCCGCCGTTCGTAAACTGTGTCGATTGCAGTGTCAGGCTCATATCGCCTCCGGAGGCCGGGTTTCTCTGCAAAGACTAGAAATCCCGGAGAGCATCGGCAAGTGCACGGGAATCATCCCGCACTGTTTCCCGGTGCGCGACGAATACCTTGTCACGCCGGTGGCAAATCGGCCTCCAGACCAGGGACATCGACCGCCAGGTAGCGCTCGGATTCAAACACAACGGCCTTGATAGCGACCCGTTTCGGCTTCCCACCGAATTCAACCAATAGCGTGTTCTCGTCGAGCGAATGCAGAGAGGGCAGGATGACGATTGGAGAGTGGTTGCGGTTACGGCCTGCGAGGGCGCCCAGGCGAGTGACCGGTTTACCGTCGCGAAGTACGACGATGGTCACGGGAAGACATCGGAAGGCGAGATTTCGAATTCCAAAGCGGAGGCGTTGCCCCGATTCGGTCAACCAGCAGATCAGTCCGGCGCGCCAACGCCCGCTGGGACTCTGTAATCCGATGAGAGTACCCACACGTAGCCCTTGGGTCGATTCGATGGGCAGTGACAGACAGACACCTCCACTGCTTATATTTTCTGTGCGACCGTCGAGGATGCGGTAGGAAGCTTTGTTGGCATGGGTTTCGGCCCAGTGTCCAGAAGGCAGGGTATGACTGTCGGTTTCCGGAGCCGCCGGGGCGTAAATGGCGTCCCATACGTCGTGGCGCTCTTCCCGTGAGGTACCCAGCTCGCCCGGTTTGAGCGCATGGCGTTGCTGTATCGCTTCCAGCTGCAGGGTGTCCGAGGGGGCCGAATCCTTTTCACAGTCGCTGCCGGCCTCGGGATCGGCGTCATACGACAAGAGGTTGTGAAGAGCTCCCAGACCGAACACCATCGGTACAATCTGCCTGGCTTGATGTCGCAGTGAATGGCGAGCGGGAATTTGGCACCACTGATCATGGAAGCGTTGCACGACATGGCGGGGGAGGGTGAACGCGCCTTTCGGCAATCGGACAGTGATCTCACGTTTGCTGTGTCCAAGGCGGTCGTGCAGGTCTCGCGCCAAGTCATCGGTATTCAAATACCAGCCGCTTTGCATGTCGGGCCTGGTCGGCCTCGGCGGTTCGTCGGCATCCCATTCGACAAAATAGCGACCCTGTTCGCCGCCGGTGCTTTCGGTCAGGCGAAGTGTGCGACTCCAGAGTCCGATACTGTTCAGCAAGGGCTCCCACCAGCGGGTGTCGAATTCGTTAACCGGCGCCAATGCCGTTAGTAGCAGACGATAATAGGCGTGCGTCACCGAACCCTTTCGGTAACCGGGTTGTGGATCGTCCACGATCCGATCCGCCAGTCGCTGGTTTTGTGCCCACCGATACATTATGTGCAGTTGACGCCACAGCCCCTCGGGTGCGGGACGGCCTGTGACCCGGTGAAAAAACAGCAGCCAGTTGCTGTAATGGAAATAGTGCTGCAAAGCCAGGGCGTTTAGCCGCCGCGTCCCAAAGTCGAACAGGCTCCGTTTTTCCTGCGCAGCTTTGAGATAGCCGGCATTGAAATTTTGCAGCAGCGAGCTGATCTGTTCGAACCTTTGCCGCGCATGGGGGGCGAGGGGGAATTCCGGGGTGCCACATCGGGCTACCCACTGTGGTAGCAGGACATCGACCGGGTCGCGCAAGACCTCCAGGATCTGGAGGCGGCGTTTGGGGGTGAGTGCAACGGTATTCAGGCAGGTGAAGACCTCGGTCATCCGTTCGATGCAGTTATCCGGTTCTGCCAGGGGTAGCTGCTCAAGCCACTGCCTGGCACTCTTCACCCCCGCCGACCGGCACAGCTCCACTGCCGCTTGTTGCATCCTATGCTCCAGTCTCTTCCTTAGCTGAATACGGGCAAAAGCTGGGTCATGTGCTTCGCTCGCCCCCTGTTTTCCTGCCTATCATACGTCACTACCGAGGCGGTTTGGCAAGTCTGCCGATTCCATGTCAGACGCCCTCTGTTTCAGCCTGACGACCGGTATGTATCGTCATACGAGTGATACGGGCACAAAAAAGCCGCGAGACAGCACCTCGCGGCTTTCGATCGGGACGGTCCGCAATTACTGAATGGCGCGGTTGGCGATTAGATCCTCAACTACGCTTGGATCGGCCAAAGTACTGGTATCACCCAGTGTATCGATCTCGTTGCTGGCAATCTTGCGCAGAATCCGACGCATGATTTTACCGGAACGGGTCTTGGGCAAGCCCGGGGCCCACTGGATGACATCCGGTGTGGCGATAGGCCCAATCTCCTCGCGAACCATGGCGACCAGCTCTTTCTTCAAGGCGTCGGAGGGCTCCTCGCCCTTCACCAGCGTGACGTAGCAGTAAATCCCCTGTCCCTTGAGGTCGTGCGGGTAGCCGACTACTGCAGCCTCGGCCACTTTCTTGTGCAGTACGAGTGCGCTTTCGACTTCGGCGGTCCCCATGCGATGCCCTGAAACGTTCAGGACATCATCCATGCGGCCGGTGATCCAGTAGTAGCCGTCTTCGTCTCGGCGGGCACCATCACCCGAGAAGTAGTAGCCCCGGTAGGTCTTGAAATAGGTGTCGATAAAGCGCTGATGATCGCCATACACCGTACGCATCTGTCCGGGCCAGGGGCGCGTGATCACCAGCGCCCCCTGGGCAGCGCCCTCTAGCGGAGTGCCGTCACTGGGATCGACAATCGCCGGCACCACACCGAAAAACGGCTTGCTGGCGGAGCCGGGCTTGAGGTCGGTGGCGCCCGGCAGCGGCGTAATCAGATGGCCGCCGGTCTCGGTCTGCCACCAGGTGTCGACGACAGGACAGCGACTCTCTCCGACGACTTTGTAATACCACTCCCAGGCCTCCGGGTTGATCGGCTCACCCACCGTTCCGAGCAGGCGCAAAGACTTGCGCGAGGTCTTCTTTACCGGCTCTTCACCTTCGCGCATCAGTGCGCGGATGGCGGTCGGGGCGGTATAGAAGGTCGCCACATTGTGCTTGTCGCAGACCTGCCAGAATCGCGAGGCGTCCGGATAGCTCGGTACACCCTCGAACATCAGTGTCTTGGCACCGTTCGCCAGCGGGCCATAAACGATGTATGTGTGTCCGGTCACCCAGCCCACATCGGCGGTACACCAGTAGACCTCGCCATCCTGGTAGTCGAAGGTGTACATGTGAGTGATGGCCGAGAAGAGCAGATAGCCGCCGGTGGTATGCAGTACGCCCTTGGGTTTGCCGGTGGAGCCGGAGGTGTAGAGGATGAAGAGGGGATCTTCAGCATCCATCTCTTCTGCAGGGCAGTCGGCGGAGACTTTTTCGGTTGCCTCGTGATACCAGACGTCCCTGGTGTCCGCCCAGGCAATGTCGCCGCCAGTGTGCCGGATGACAAATGTCGTGTGGACGTTGGGGCAGCTTTGCAGTGCCTTGTCGGCATTGGCCTTGAGCGGTACGCTTTTCCCCCCGCGCAAACCCTCGTCTGCAGTGACTACCACGCGACAGTCGGAATCGAGGATCCGGTCTTTCAGGGATTCCGGTGAAAAACCGCCAAAGACTACCGAATGTACTGCGCCGATTCGGGCGCAGGCCAGCATGGCAACGGCCGCTTCCGGGATCATCGGCATATAGATGCAGACGCGGTCGCCCTTTTTGACCCCGCGCTCCTTCAGGGCGTTGCCGAAACGGCTGACCTGCTCGTGCAATTCGCGGTAGGTCAGGGTCTTGTCGACGGATGGATCATCGCCTTCCCAGATGATGGCGGCCTGATCCCCCCGGGACTCCAGGTGACGGTCCAGGCAGTTGTAGGCGACATTCAGTTTTCCACCATCAAACCACTTGGTGTAGACGTTATCAATGTCATAGCTGTAGTCCAGTACCGTATCCCACTTTTTGAACCAGGTGAGGAACTTTTCCGCCTGCTCCCCCCAGAACCCCTCCGGGTCCTCGACCGAGCGTTGGTACATTTCTTCATATTTGGCCGCGTCAATGTGGGCCTTGGCCGCCACATCCGCCGGCACCGGATATATTTTGCTATCGGACATAGGTCACTCCTCGGTCATTTACTGTTTATTCACTTAAGGACGTTGCCTTCCCTACTATTTTGTTCTTATGTTCTTCGAGGTGAATGAGTGCGTCTCTCCCTTCGTTCTATGACCCACATCATAGTCCGTCCGGCACTCTCACTGGTTGTTACCAAAAAAATCGCTAGAGCCTCGTCAGAAACTCCTTGAGCGGCAGTCGGCCGCCGCTGTCCCGTGCCGCAATCTGGGCTGAGAACAACTCTGCCGCCGCCAGTGCATCGACCAATGCATCGTGTGCCCGGTAGCGGGGCAGACCGTAGCGCTCCCTGAGCCTGGAGAGCCGCAGTTCTCTGGCGGCATAGGTCTGGCCGCGCCGTTCCAGGGTTCTGCGTTCGATCCATTCCGTGTCGACCATGGGAATCAGGAATCGGCCACCCCATATAGTTTCGCAGGCTGCGCCGAGAAACGAAAATTCCACCGGGGCATGGTGGGCAATCAGTACCTTGCCCGCCAGGACCTTCAGCAGTTCCGTTACTGCCTGTTCCAGGGACTCCCCTTCGGCGGCTGCGTCGTCGGTAATTTGGTGAATTACCGCGCTCTGTTCGGGAATCGCCCCTTCGGGCACGACAAGCCGGTGAGTGGCGCTCCCCAAGTCGATGCGAAAACCGTTCATTTCGACATAGCCGATGCTGACAATCTCGCCCCGATTCGCCTCGAGTCCGGTTGTCTCCAGGTCCAGGGCCAGGAAGGACACGTCACGGCAGTCGCTTTTCGGCGACGGAAACGGCACCGAAAGAAAGTCGCGGAGCGGCCCCGGCGGTGACTTTTTCAGCAGGCGCTCGCGGCGAAACTCAAGACTGAGCAGGTTGCCGAACATCGCTCAAAAGAACCGTCCCGCCTGGTGCCGTTGACCAAGCGCATTTTGCAGGCCGCTGATTACCGAAAACGCATCCTTCAAATGGCCCCGCTCCAGAGAGGAGAGCTCCGAGGGGGCCATATAGTTGTCCGGTTTCTCACCTCGCTTGATCTGTTCGGCCTGGTGTCTGGCACGCAGGGTGACGATGAATTCGAATGCATCTTCCAGATTCTCGGCGCTTTCATGGCTGAGTGCCGATGTCTCCGCGGCGATTTTAAGGCGTTCGCGGGTGTTTACTTCCGGGAGTCCGGCGGAAAGGGCATACACCCGTGCGAGGTCCACAGCCGGTATGATCGCCCGTCGTTTGAGATCCAGACTTTGTGCATGGTCACCCTCCCCGATCAGCACGAAATGACGGAAGAACCCCAGCGGTGGGCGGTTTTTCAAGGCATTTGCTGCCAGGTGGGCGAGAAAAATCCGGTTGCTGTGCGTCTGTTGCAGGACTTCGGCATGGAGTTGCTCATAGAGAGCGGGGTCGCCGCAGATCGTCCGCATGTCGAAAAAATTGGAGGCCAGCATCAGTGCCTTTTTTTCCGGTCGCGTTATCCACAGGTCGAAATAACGCCGCCAGACGCGACAGGGTTGACGCCATTCCGGGTTCGTGGCCATCACTTCACCCGGACAGTAAGTGAAGCCGCAGGCATTAAGGCCATCAGCCACGAATCTCGCCAAGGATTCGAAGTAGCCATCGTGCCTGGCGGGGTCAAAATCATCAGCGAGCAGCAGTGCATGATCCTGATCCGAGTGCACGGTCTGTTCGCGGCGCGCCAGCGAACCCACAGCAAGCCAGGCGAAACTCACCGGGGGCGGCCCCAGCTGCTCCTGACACAACTCGATTAGGCGCCGGGTTATGGCCTCCGTGATGGAGGAGATGGTCTGACCGACATGATAACCGGTTGCGCCCGAGGCGATCATCTGCACCTGCAGTTCCGGAATATCGGCACAGATGCGGGTCAGTGCCTCGACGGAGGTGCAGCGGCGGATATCGCCTGCCAGGTAGACCGCATTGGCACTTTGGTAGCGGATAAGGTCGTTACTGGAGACCACACCGATGACACGC
This sequence comes from Thiohalomonas denitrificans, assembly GCF_900102855.1. Taxonomy (NCBI): domain Bacteria; kingdom Pseudomonadati; phylum Pseudomonadota; class Gammaproteobacteria; order Thiohalomonadales; family Thiohalomonadaceae; genus Thiohalomonas; species Thiohalomonas denitrificans. Next base: position 156,296 of record NZ_FMWD01000001.1, on the reverse strand, counting down.
CCGTGATCGATGACCGGCAGGTGGTGGACCGACAGCCGGGTCATGGTGATCAGGGCCTCGAATCCGCGGGTCTCCGGTTCTACCTTGTGCAGTCGGCGGGTCATGATTTCGCTTACCGGTTGTCCCGGATCACGGTCTTTGGCCAGACAGCGTGAGCGCAGATCGCGGTCGGTCATGATGCCGACCAGCCGCTCGTCCTCCATGATCAACAGGGAAGAGACACGGGCCTCGGTCATCAGCCGTGCAGCCTTCCCGATAGGGGTTTCGGGCCGGGCCACCACCGGTTCGCGGACGATGAGGCCGCCAACCGGAACGTTGAGCAGTCCCGTATGGGAGCCGCGAATCGCCTGTATCGATTCCAGCGCGCGCCGAAGCCGGTCACGAACCGATTGGTTGAAATGTTCTGCGAATTCCGGGTGCTGTTCCCTGAGCGTCTCGAGCCGTTCGCAAGGCAGCAGATAAAACAGGCTGTCCTCAACCGTGAGGGCGGTAAACCGGACCGAGCTTCCTGCTCTGCAGGCGCTGGCGTGAATCTCACCCTCTCCAATCTTGCCGATGAGCTCATCGCTCTGGTCGCGCAGTTCTACTGCCCCCTTACGGATGATATAGAGATAATCGCCATCGGCATCAGGAGGGGGAAGGGGAGTACCGCGTCGAAGATAGCGCACCGACAGGTATCGCGGCAGTCGCTCGAGCACTTCCCCGGGCAGGTGGTCGAAAGGGGGATGGCCAGCGAGAAAATCCCGGATTTCAATCAGCTCGACGTTCAACGTAGACTCTCGTGGCGATCGATCTAAAAACGGAAATGAAACCCCAGAGTACACTGAGTATGCACCCAAAGCCGCCTGCCCGGTGCGCTCTGGGGTTTCATCTGCGTTCACCATGAAAAAATGGAGTCCCGCACGAGGCGGGACTCCGGTTTGGCGAGTGGCTTATCAGCCGGACACACGCGGAACGCGGATGTCTTCCACCAGCTCCTGGATGTGAGCGGGCGGCGGTGCAGTCACCTTCGACACCGCAATGGCGGTGATGAAGTTGAACAGTGCACCGACGGCACCGAACGATCCCGGAGAGATGCCGAACACCCAGTTGTCGGGGGTGTCGGCCAGATTGGCGGTACCCGGGATGAAGAACCAGCCCTTGTACACAAAGATGTACACAAGGGTGGTACCCAGGCCTACCAGCATACCGGCGACGGCACCCTGACGGTTGATGCTCTTGTTGAAGATACCCATCATCAGAGCCGGGAAGATCGACGCTGCGGCCAGCCCGAAGGCCAGTGCCACCACCTGGGCTGCAAAGCCCGGGGGATTAAGGCCGAGATAGCCTGCCACCAGGATGGCACCGCCCATCGAAATACGGCCCGCCATCAGCTCGTTCTTCTCCGAAATCCGGGGCATGAATACGCCCTTGAGGAGGTCGTGAGAGATCGCCGAAGAGATGGCTAGCAACAGACCTGCAGCGGTGGAGAGTGCAGCGGCAAGGCCACCAGCGGCCACCAGTGCAATTACCCAGTTGGGCAGATTGGCGATTTCGGGGTTGGCCAGTACCATGATGTCACGGTCGACCGTGACCATTTCGTTGCCTTCCCAGCCCCACTGTTCCGCCTTCTGGGCAAACTGCTCATTGCCGTCGTTGTAATACTGGATCTTGCCATCGCCGTTCTTGTCCTCGAACTGCAACAAGCCGGTCTTTTCCCAGTTCTTGAACCACTCCGGGCGCTCGCTATAGGTGAGCGGAGTGAATTGCTCGGGACCGGAGGTGGCGGTGGCTGCGGTCGGCTGCATGATGGTATCCATCAGGTTCAGACGAGCCATGGCGCCAACAGCCGGGGCGGTGGTGTAGAGGATGGCGATGAAGACCAGCGCCCAGCCGGCGGATGCGCGGGCGTCCCGTACGGTCGGCACGGTGAAGAAGCGCACGATGACGTGCGGCAGACCCGCGGTACCGATCATCAGCGACAGGGTCAGCAGGGTCATGTTCAGTGCTGAGCCCTTGTGCTCCGTATAGGAGGCGAAGCCGAGGTCTGTTACCACCTGGTTCAGCCGATCCAGGATGGGCTGACCACTACCGTCTGCCATGGCGGCACCCAGGCCGAACTGGGGCAGGACGGTATCGGTCAGCTTCAGGGAGATGAAGATCGCCGGTACGGTGTAGGCGAAAATCATTACGCAGTATTGGGCGATCTGGGTGTAGGTGATGCCCTTCATGCCGCCGAGGACGGCGTAGAAGAAGACGATCGCCATACCGGTGAACAGCCCGGTGGAGAAATCCACTTCCAGGAAGCGGGAGAACGCCACGCCAATACCCTTCATCTGCCCGATAACATAGGTAATCGAGGCCACGATGAGGCAGATGACGGCGACGATACGCGCAGTCTGTGAATAATAGCGATCACCGATGAACTCGGGGACAGTGAACTTGCCGAACTTGCGCAGGTAGGGCGCGAGCAGCATGGCAAGCAGCACGTAGCCACCGGTCCAGCCCATCAGGTACGCCGAGGCGTCATAGCCACTGAAGGCGATGAGGCCGGCCATGGAGATGAAGGAGGCAGCGGACATCCAGTCGGCACCGGTTGCCATGCCGTTGGCGACCGGGTGGATGCCCTTGCCCGCCACGTAGAACTCGCCAGTGGTGCCGGCGCGTGCCCAAATCGCAATGCCGATATAGAGGGCAAATGTCGCACCTACGACGAGGTAGGTAATGGTTGTAAGATCCATGAACTTTTTTCCCCCGGGATTTGATTAGTCTTCGTGGACATCGAATTTGCGGTCGAGCTTGTTCATCCGCCAGGCGTAGAAGAAGATCAACCCGACGAAGGTATAGATCGAGCCCTGCTGGGCGAACCAAAAGCCGAGCGGATAGCCGCCCAGGGAAATGTTGTTCAGCGGCCCGGCCAGCCAGATGGCGAGCGGATAGGCGACGATGAACCACACGACCAGACAGCCGATAAGAAGGCGAACATTTGCCTTCCAGTACTCGGCGGCCTTGCTGTTGCCGTTTGTCGACATTTTCTTTCCTCCGTACTCTTCGCTTGAAGTATTGTGCTGCTGTCATCCCTGGCCTTGTTTTCGGCTCCGTTATTCCCGGCGGAGTCGTGTAGAACAGTTGCTAGTTGCTAGTTGCTAGTTGCCAGGCAGTTCCCTCGCCCTGCAGTTGCAGTTCCTAGCCACTCGCTACTAGCCACTAGGCAGTTCCTAGCCACTCGCTACTTACAACTGATACTCCAGTGCCAGCTTGGACTGCAGCTTGCGCGCCTGGCGGAACGCCTCTTTGAGGATGCGTCGGTCCAGTTCGTTGAGTGTGTCCGGGTCGATATGGTTGGAGAGTGGCTCCCCCTGTTCCGCCTGTTGCCGGTGGCTGCGCATGCGCAGCAGCTGAATGAAGTGATACGCCTCCATCCAGGCATCCACATCCGATCGTTTGAAGATGCCTTTCTTTACGCCGCCTTCGAGCCGTCCGCCGGTGCTGGTGGCTTCCACATGGTGGGCAAGCGCGTAGATCCGCGCTGCGTCCACGAACGGTGTAATGCCTTGCACCTTCAGGTTGACGGTATGCGGATGTTCGCCGCCACTGGTAACCACGAAGTCGCGAAACAGGCCAAGGGGCGGGCGATTGCGCAGCGCATTGGCCGCCATCTGACGACGAAACCGGCTGTTCTTCTCCACGCGGTCCAGCACCCATTGGCGCAGTTCGCGGGTCGTTTCCGGATCGCCCCGGAGGGGCCGGAAATCGAAGAATATGCTGGCGTTCAACAGGTGTTCCGGGGTTCCCTGATCGATCCAGCGCCCGAATCTGAGCTTCCATTCATCGAGGCTCAGGCAACACTCGGGGTTGCTGGCCATGATATTGCCGGGGCAGAGCGGGAACCCGCACTCCGCGAGGGCATTGTTGATTTGTGTGGCAAGCGGCAGGAGTTCCGCACGAACCGAATCGGCCGTACGTCCTTCGGGAAGCGCAAAAAGGATTCCGTTGTCCTGATCCGTCTTCAGCGTCTGTTCGTGGCGGCCCTCGCTGCCGAACGACAGCCAGGTAAAGCCTACCGTGGGCAAACCCGCATCACGCTCGACCAATTTGATGACGCGGCGGGTGAGGCTGTCATTCAGCGCCGTGATGATCTGGGTGAGCTGATCGACCGACGCCCCTTGCGCCAGCATCTGGTCCACCAATCGGTGGACGTCCTGACCCAGCCGTGCCAGCGTGGCTACATCGCGCGCGTCGGCAATCGAACGGCTGAGACTGACCAATCCCACCCGCTGCAGTGAGAAAAGGTCCCGCTCCGAAAGTACACCGATAAGCTGAAGGTCTTCGACCACACAGAGGTGGCCGAATCCGGCCTGAGCCATCATCAGTGCCGCTTCGTAGGCCGGTGCCGTGGGAGGCAGGGTAATGGGGTCCGGCGTCATTACCTTGCCAACGGGGAGACGGAGATCGGTTTCCTGTAGTACTACCCGGGCCAAAAGATCATGAAGTGTGAACACCCCGAGTAGTGCACGGTTGGAATCGATGACAACGATGCTTCCGACCCGTTCCTCCTGCATGCGCTGCAATGCCTCCTGGAGCGGCATCTCGGGTCCGCACGTCACCGGCTGGCGGCGGATCAAGCCTCGCAGAGCGGTGCTTAAAGAGGTGTCTTCCGACATACGCGCTGCTGAGTTGGCCTGGACCGTGCGCAGGGCGCTGTCGAGCAGACTGGCCAGGCGACGCGTACAGAAGTCGTGGAAAACCGGGCTTTTTACCAGCAGACGGTCGAACTCGTCACGGGCCAGTTCGTAGCAGAAGGTATCCTCGATGGCCGTGGTGGTGACGTGGGTTGCTCGTCGGGACAGCAGGGCCCCGATGGGGAAGCACTCCCCGGAGACCAGTTCCCACGCGCCTTCGTGAGTTTCGTCGCCCTCGACTTCGCCCCGCACCCGTCCCTGTTTGATAATAAAGAATCGGCTGGCCGGTCCATCTTCCGGGCGGAGAATCGTTTCGCCGCGACGGTAGAAAACCAGCTTCAACCGTTTCGCCATATACTCCAGGTGCACCGGCGTCATCTGGTCGAATGGCGCGTGACGCTTCAGGAAGTTGACGACGGATGTGAGGGGGGTTTGAGTCATCAAGCCGAATCGCAGTCGGGTAATAAAAAAAACTACGCAATGCGCATGCCACAAACACTTGGTATGCGAATCAGAGACTTGAGAGCCGTTAGGGGAATGCGGGTGTTTATTTTGTTACTTCTGGTAACAGAGGGTGTTACGAATGGTAACAATGATCGGTTGCCGGTGGTGTGCTGGCGACGTGAGGATCCTCGTCAAAGCGCCGCCTCGGATTCCGCTGATTGACCCATTAGCCGCCAAACAGTTTCCGCCACCAGCGACGCCGGTTTCCGGGAGGCGGGAACGCGGCGGGCAAATCCGTGGGCGGTAGCGTGGACAACACCCAGCCGGGCAGTGTCGGTGACCCGAAACCCGGGCCACAGACACTGCCCAGGTTGTTGGGATCATAGATCTTTGCCATTGAGGGGGCCTCAGGATCATCAATATAGACGATCCCGCAATAGTCCTCCTTGTGTTCACGACGCAGCAGGGCGTCGACTTCCACAACAAAGGTCTCCAACTCGCTTTTTGTGGCAGGACGGTCCGGTGGTGCTTCGCCGATGGCGTAGACGAACCAGTCGGCTTCGCTGGCGCGCAGACGTTCCCAGAAGCGATCCAGGTCTTCCCACTTCAGGAGATTGCGGAAGTATCCCTGATAGTGGATGAGGAAGGGCTCTTTCGGATTCATGAGACAAAACTACAGAATATTCGGATTTATGGGTAGCCCCGAGGCTTGAAAGCCCGTGTGTGAAATCAGGAAACAGGGCTGCGTTTGCGCGGGATCCCCAGTTTCTGGCGGCGCTCCCAGAGGGTTTTGCGGCTGACGCCCAACTGTTTGGCCAGCTCGGTCTCGGTCATCTGCATTTCGTGTTCCCGCACGAAGCGGACGAAATATTCGTCGAGGGAGAGATTGTCGGGTGGGGCGGCTTCGGTCGGCACCGTCGTGGCGGCACATTCGAGTGGTAGCAGATCCGCGGACACGGTATCTCCCTCACTCAAGATGACCGCCCGCTCCAGCACATTTTCCAGTTCACGAACATTTCCCGGCCACGGATAACGCCGGATGCGTTCTACGGCCTCGGCGGAGATCTGCATCGGGGGCCGGTTCAGACGGTGGCAAGTCTTGTCCAGCAGCACTCGCGCCAGCTCTTCGATATCATCCCCCCGGTCGCGCAGTGGTGGCAGGGCGATTTCCATCACATGTAAACGAAAATAGAGATCGTTGCGGAAGCGCCCGTCGTTGACCCGCTTCTGAAGATTGCGGTGAGTGGCCGCAACCAGGCGGATATTGGCTTTGCGTGACTGGGTGGAACCGACCCGGCGGATCTCGCCCTCCTGAAGCACCCGCAACAGACGTGCCTGCGCCTCGAGGGGCAACTCGCCAATCTCGTCGAGAAAAAGCGTCCCGCCATCGGCGGCCTCGACCAGACCGCGGTGGCTCTCCACGGCGCCGGTGAACGCACCTTTTTCGTGTCCGAACAGCTCGGACTCGATCAGCCCTTCGGGAATGGCTGCGCAGTTCACGGTGATGATGGGTGCATTGCGGCGCGCGCTGTGTTCGTGGACCGCTCGGGCGACCAGCTCCTTGCCGGTGCCCGATTCCCCCAGGATGAGCACGGTCGTATCGGCCGGGGCCACCTTTTGAATCCGGGCAAAAACCTCCTGCATGGCGGGACAGGTGCCGATGATCCCTTCGATGGGATAGGCGCGGGAGAGCTCCGACTTCAGCACTTCATTGTGAAGGGCCAGATTGCGCTGCTTGAGGATGCGCTGGACGGTCATCACCATGTCATCGTGATCGAAGGGCTTGGCGATGTAGTCCACCGCTCCCATTTTCATCGAATCGACCGCCGAGCGCACGCTGGCGTAACTGGTCATGATCAGTACCGGTACCTCGCCGCACCGGTCGATGATATCGGTTCCGGGGGCGCCGGGAAGGCGTAGATCGGCGATGATCAGCTGAAAATCACCCAGCGTGAAGTTGGCCACGGCTTCACCGACGGAACCCGCCTCGGATACGCTGTGGCCGTGCCGCTCCAGCAGTCGGCGCAGAGCGGTGCGGATGATCGCCTCGTCTTCGACAATCAATATCTGTTTCATGCGGTTTCCTGCGTTTGAGGGGCGGGCAGGGAGCGTTCACCGGCTGCGGGGAGTTGCACTTGTACCCGAATGCCACCACCCGGAATGCTGTCGATGGTGACGCTGCCGGAGTGTTCCTGGACGATGTTGTAGACCATTGGCAGCCCGAGGCCTGTGCCTTCACCGGGCTCCTTGGTGGTGAAAAAGGGCTCGAAGACCTGATCGAGCTCGTCCGGGTCGATGCCGCTGCCGTGATCCACGATCTCGATCATGACGTAATCGGCCTGTTCGAAGGCCGACACCCGGATGCGCTCGCCGGGTGCGGAAGCGTCGCAGGCATTACTGAGCAGGTTTACGAAGACCTGGACCAGCCGCTGGCGATCACCAATGGCCGAGAGCGATGCTGAACAGTCCACGTCGAACTGCAACTGCTTGCCCGAATGGCTGAGTCGTACCAGTCGCACCGATTCGTCGATGATCTCGGCCAGACCGACTGATACGGGGGTGTGGTCGGCCACCGTACCGCTGTGGCTGAAGCTGACCAGTGACTGCACGATGGCCGAGATGCGGCGGGTCTGAACCAGTATCTGTTCCAGCCCCTCTTCAGTCAGTTCCTCATCGCGCTCGCTGAGCAGGTTTTGCGCCAGACAGGCGATGCCGGTGACCGGGTTGCCCACTTCATGCGCCACACCGGCCGCGAGCCGTCCCACAGAGGCCAGACGTTCACTATGGGCCAATTCGGATTCGAGCCGGTAGAGATCGGTCAGGTCTTCCACCAGGATGACGGTGCCGCCCGGCTGGATCTCACTGTGCCCGGTGCCCGGGCCCTCAATGGCGGCCTTGTGGAGGTTGAACACCCGCGTCTCCCTGCCGTCCCGCATCTTGATCTTGTGCAGGTGATTGTCCTGGGCGCGCAGAAAACCGCATAGCAGCCCCGACCACGGTTCGGCCAGTTCCTTGAGGGGAAGTCCGACGGCCTGGCGGTGCGGGATGCCGGAGATGGCCTGCATCGCCACGTTCCAGCTCATCACCTCCCGATCCGGACCCAGCGAGCAGACGCCGAGGGGCAAGTCGTGCAGCACCTGGCGATGGTAGCGGCGCAAGTCATCGAGCTCGGCCGCCAGGCCCTTGAGGCGGGTCCGTGAATCCTCCAGTCGCTGCTCCATATAACGGACGCTGGCGGAAAGCGCGGTGCGGGCACCGGACTCGATCTGCAGGCGTTCATCGACGATCATTCGCGCCAGCACCGGCCCCACCAGGCCCGAGAGGTTCCGCTCGATGCGCTCGCGCACCCGCCGCAACTCGGTTGGCGAGGTGGGCTCGGATGCGATGCCCAGGTCCCTGAGGGCGCGTTCTACTTCATGTTCGGCCATTTCCCGGCCGGTGATCAGCGCCAGCTGTTCGCGAATCTGCCTGAGCGAGCCTGCCACCAGCGTGCCCCGCGGCGGTCCCAGACTCTCCCGGCAGCAGGCCTGCGCGGCTTCGATTTCTGAGTCCCGGGCTCGCCACAGCAGCGAACCGGTCACGAAAAGCAGTGCGTTCACCGTCAGCGACCAGAAGGTGGCCGGGCCCCATGGGGCTTCGGAGCCCAATACCTGGAGTGGATCGAAGGCGCTGCGGATCAGGCCGGACTCCTCGAACAGGGGCAACAGGAGAGTGAGCGTCCAGACGCCGGCGCCGCCAAGGAGGCCGAGGATGAAGCCGGTGCGGGTGGCACGGCGCCAATAGAGCAGCCCGACGATGCCGGGCAGGAACTGGGCCACGGCCACAAAGGAGATCAGCCCCAGTCGGGCGAGTCCTTGGTTGCGCTCCAGAAGCAGGAAAAATACGTATCCCGCCAGGATGATAATAGCGATCAGCAGGCGACGGCCCCAGAGCAGCCAGCGATACAGATCGGTCTCCGGCTTGAGCTGCGGCGGGAAACTGGCCGGCAGCACCAGATGATTCATGCACATGGCCGCCAGTGCGAGGGTGGTGACGATGATCATTGCCGAAGCGGCCGATACCCCTCCGATGAAGGTGAGGACCGGAAGGAGTGTCGAGCCGCTTTCCAGAGTGATGCCGAGCACATAGAAATCGGCAGCCGTGTCCGGGGAGAGATGCATGCCCGCCCAGAGAATGGGCGGGATGGCGAGGTTGAGCACCAGTAAAAACAAAGGGAATCCCCAGCTGGCCACCGACAGTGAGCGACTCTCCAGATTCTCGGTGAAGGTCATGTGGAACTGGCGGGGCAGCAGAAAGGCCGCTGCGAAGGAGAGTAGCAGCAGGGTGGCCCAGGGTCCTTCCCGCACCGGTCGATAAAGGTTCTCCAGGGCCTCGGGATGCCGCTGGAGCCACTCTTCCATCCCTCCCAGTCCGCCGAAGACCCCGTATATCGCAAACAGGCCGACGATGATCAGCGCCGCCAGTTTCACCAGCGATTCAAAGGCGATGGCCACCACCAGCCCTTCGTGTTTCTCCCGGGCCGAGATATGCCGCGCGCCGAAGAGGATGGCGAACAGCGTGATCGTGACGCAAAACGCCAGTGCGATGAGGTGGGGGGCCGACTCGTTGGTCAGCACCTGAAGCGATTCGGTGACGGCCCGTATCTGCAGGGCGATATAGGGGAGCACCCCCGCCAGCATGAACAGGGTCACCAGCACTCCCGCCAGCTGGCTCTGATAGCGGAAGGCGAAGACATCGGCCAGCGAGGCCAGCTGGTAATCGCGGGTAAGCCGCAGGATGGGCTGCAACAGGACGGGGGTCAGCAGGAAGGCCAGCGTTACCCCGAGATAGATGGTCAGAAAGTTGTAGCCCTGCTCCTGGGCGAATCCGACGCTGCCATAATAGGTCCAGGAGGTGGCGTAGACACCGAGCGACAGGACGTAGGTTGCGGGATGTCGCGCCAGTCGGGCCGGGAGCCAGCCACGATCGGCGGCGTAGGCGACGATAAAGAGTACGCCCAGATAGGCGACTCCCGCCAGAAACAGCTGCCAGAGCTCAAATTTCATCATTCAGAAAGCGGCGTTGCAGCCGGGCGGCGAGGATGATGAGAGCGCCCCAGAGCAGGTACGGGAGATACCACGGCGCATCATCCGCAGCCCAGATCGTTTTCAGTGGCGAGACGAGCAGCAGAATCGCAAACAGAAACAGCAGGATGACGCGGTCGATGGAACCGCCGGTTTCAGAACGCTTGGCCATGGGAGCAGCATATCAATGGACGTTACAAAACGTAACACCCGATGATTCTACCGCGTAAACGGCTCCCGCTCAGGGGCTGGTCCGCGCCTTGACGGCAGGAATGTGATTCGGTTCCCACTGTTCGATGGCCCAGTGCCAGAACTCCTCCAGACTGACGCGCAATAGTTCAGCGGGTGGATGCTGACCCAAAAAGCTCAATGCCCGCACCAGGGCGGGCAGCGGTGTGGCAGGATCGAGCGGGCCCGCAAAGGTCTGCTTGCTGAGTTTCTCTCCTGCTGCATTGACCACCACTGGCAGGTGCAGGTAGCGGGGCGTCGGCACACCGAGCATTTGCTGCAGATAGATCTGGCGCGGCGTCGAATCGAGCAGGTCGCTGCCGCGTACCACCTCGGTGACTCCCTGCTCGGCATCGTCCACCACGACGGCGAGTTGGTAGGCAAACAGCCCGTCCGCGCGCCGGACGACGAAGTCACCCACGTCCCGTTCGAGCTCCTGTGAAAACACGCCCTGGAGCCGATCTTCGAAGCGGATGTGTTGTCCGGCCACGTTGACTCGTATCGTTCGGGCCCGCCGGCCGGCCGGGGCAGCGGTTCGACAACTACCGGGATAGACGCCGGGTGTGCCCCCGCTGGCGGCGATGGCAGCGGCCACTTCCTTGCGGGAACAGACGCACCCGTAGGCGACTCCCAGCCGTTCCAGCTCTCTCAGGGCGGCCCGGTAAGCCTCGTCACGTCGGCTTTGGTAGACCACTTCGCCGTCCCAGTACAGCCCGAAGGCCTCGAGCGAGCGCAGGATGGCATCCGCGGCGCCAGGGACTTCCCGCGGCCGGTCGACGTCCTCCATCCGTACCAGCCACAGCCCGTCTTGACTGCGCGCCTGCAGAAAACTGCCAACGGCGGCCACGAGCGACCCGAAGTGCAGTGGTCCGCTAGGCGAGGGGGCAAAACGGCCTATGTGATTCATAATCCCTCTCTCAGCGTCTGCGATTCAGACCCCTCTTGAACCTCAAACCACGGGGAACACGGGGCGCACGGGGAGAAAAAGATCGGACAACCTGTTTTACCCCCTACCCCCCGTGGTTACCGGTTCTTCATTGATTTGGGCTGCGCAGCGGGGGTATGGCTCTCAACGAAAAAAAGAGCACGAGGCCCCCTTTCCGCATACCGGCTCGGACACCTCAGCCGCGCTGCTTTTCCCGGATTTCATCCAGGGTCTTGCAATCGATGCACAAGGTCGCCGTAGGGCGGGCTTCCAGTCGACGAATGCCGATTTCGATGCCACATGACTCGCAGTAGCCGTACTCGCCTTCGTCCAGATTATCCAGCGACTCGGTGATCTTCTTGATCAACTTGCGCTCCCGGTCGCGGGTGCGCAATTCCATCGTAAATTCAGATTCCTGCGTGGCGCGATCGTTCGGATCAGGAAAATTGGCTGCCTCATCCTTCATGTGGTGCACCGTGCGGTCCACCTCTTCCATGAGTTCCTTGCGCCATCCGGTGAGGATATGGCGAAAATGCTCGCGCATCTTTTCGCTCATATACTCTTCCCCTTTCTTGGGTTCATAGGGCGTAAATTTGCCGAAACCCTCGGCGGCGCTTTTCTGAGGAGCCGTATTTTCCACACTGGCAGCGCTCTTCACAGCCGGTTTTTTGGCCGATGTATTGGAAGAAACGCTTGCGTTTTCAGTGGTTTCGGTGGCCACCTCGGCCGCCGTTTTCTTTGCTGGCATATGCGTTTATCTCCTGCCTGTATGCCCCAGCCAATCAAGGCCGTACAAAATCAGCCGGCATCTATACCAGAACTGTCGGATTCGCGCAATATTGGCGCAGGGTGCGCGTCCTGCAGGGCTCCGGTAACCTATGTCGTTTTCAACATTTTCAACACGGCGATAGTAATACGACACTGCAATGGCAAAACTTGACGCACTTCTATTTGATGTGGACGGAACGCTGGCGGATACGGAACGGGATGGCCACCGGGTGGCCTTCAACCGCGCGTTCGCTGATGCCGGCCTGGACTGGCACTGGTCCGAGGAGCTCTACGGCAAACTCCTGGCGGTTACCGGCGGGAAGGAGCGGATCGGTCGTTATCTGGAACAGTACAACACCTCGTTCGAAGCTCCAGGGGACCTGAAGGCCTTTATCGCCGGTTTGCACAAGGCGAAAACGGCTCACTTCACGCGGATGCTTTCCGAAGGACGCATACCGTTACGACCCGGTGTACGGCGTCTGATCAGCGAAGCCCGGGCCGCAGGCCTGAAGCTGGCGGTGGCCACCACCACCACGCCTGAGAACGTCACTGCGCTGCTGGAAAACGCCCTGGAACCGGGTGCGACAGAGTGGTTCGACGTCATCGCCGCGGGTGATGTGGTGCCGAAGAAGAAACCGGCGCCGGACATCTATCTCCATGCCATGGAGAGACTCGGTCTTGCCCCCGAGCAGTGCATCGCCTTCGAAGACTCCCATAACGGCGTCATTTCTTCGTCCTCGGCCGGGTTGAAGACCATTGTGGCGGTCAACGGCTACACCCGTGATGAGGCCTTCGATGCCGCTGTCGTGGTGCTGGATCATTGGGGCGAGCCCGATTCGCCCTTTGAGGTGATGGCGGGGGAGGTGGGCGAAGCCACCTTCCTGGATCTTGCTTTGGTTCGCCGGCTCCATGAGTCCTGAGAGGCCCACGCACACCGCCCGCCGCATGGCGGATATCGAGCCCTTTCATGTGATGGAACTGCTCGGGCGGGCACGGGAGCTGGAGGCCGCAGGGCACGATATCGTGCATATGGAGATCGGCGAGCCCGACTTCGGCACGCCGGAACCGATCATCGAGCGAGCCCGGCAGGCCCTTACCGATGGTCATACCCACTACACTCCGGCGCTTGGCCTGCCCGCGCTGCGGGAGGCTATCGCCGGCCATTATCGGGATCGCTACGGGGTGGAGATCGACCCCGGACGGGTCGTGATCACTCCCGGAGCCTCCGGTGCCCTGCTATTGGCGCTGGGGGTACTGCTCGACCGTGATGATGAGTTGCTGCTCGCCGATCCCGGGTATCCCTGCAACCGGCACTTTGCGCGGTTCGTGGAGGGCCAGGCCCGGGGGGTGCCGGTGGATGCCACCACACGCTATCAGCTCGATGCAGAACGGCTCAGCGCCCACTGGAATGAGCGCTGCGTTGCGGCGCTGGTGGCATCGCCATCAAACCCGACCGGTACGCTGCTCGAACGTTCCGAACTGGCAGCACTCGCCGAATCGGTGCGGGTGCGGAGTGGCCGATTGATCGTGGACGAGATCTATCACGGCCTTACCTACGGGATTGAGGCGGAGACCGTTCTGGCCGTGGACCACGGCGCCTTCGTGGTGAACAGCTTTTCGAAATACTTTTGCATGACCGGTTGGCGCCTGGGGTGGCTGGTTGCCCCCGAGGAGTATCAGCGTGAGGTCGAGAAGCTGATGCAGAACCTCTTCATTGCCGCCCCGACGCTTGCCCAGCATGCGGCCCTGGCGGCATTTGAACCGGAGACCCGGAAAATACTGGAAAGCCGTCGGGCAGAATTCGAGCGTCGTCGCGACTTCCTGCTCCCCGCACTGCGGGAGCTGGGTTTCGAGATCCCTGTCGAGCCCCGCGGTGCCTTCTACCTGTACGCGGACTGCAGCCGTTTCGGCGACTCAAAGCAGCTGGCCTCCGACCTGCTGGAAAAGGCGGGCGTGGCAGTAACGCCGGGCCTCGACTTCGGTAACTACCGGCCCGAACAGCACCTCCGCTTCGCCTACACCACCTCGATGGAGCGGCTGGAAGAGGGCGTACGGCGCATCGCCGGATTTCTGCGTGTTGATAACCACTGAGGCCACAGAGACCTTCCTGTTATTGGAGGAACTCCAGCGACAAAGTAATCTCTGCTCCCAGCCTGAACGATTCCCCCCTTGAATTTTGAACCACGGGGAACACGGGGCGCACGGGGAGAAAAAAACCCGAGAACTTGTTTTACCCCGTGGTCCCCGTGCACCCCGTGGTGAACCGTGTTTGCTGACCTTTGTGTTCTCAGTGGTGTTGAATCTTTTGCCTTTCCTGCACCCACATGACTGTGGCGCCGGCCACCGCGGCCGGCATCACCAGGAAGTTGACAATGGGGATCATGGTCGTCACCAGCACCACGCCGCCGAATCCGAGTGCCATCGGGCGATGGGCACCCAGCCGCTGGCGCTGTTCACGTGCCTTGAGCCCGTGATTTCCCAGCGGGTAGTCACTGTATTCGACCGCCAGCATCCAGGCACTGAAGGCCATCCAGGCAAATGGTGCAATCAGGTTGATGCCCGGGATGAGGAACAGCAACAGCATCGGAACCGCCCACTTGGCGAAGTACAGCAGCTTGCCGAGCTCATCGATCACCGCCCCCGGGGCCGCTTTTAAAGCCGCCGTCAGGCCACCTCCCGAATTCGCGGGTCGACCGGTCAGATGGCGTTCGACCGCTTCGGCGAGAAAACCGTTGAAGGGGGCCGCAATCAGGTTGGCGATGATCGAGAAGCTGAAGAAGATCAGCACCAGGGCTGCGATGCCGAAAACCGCCCACAGCAGCCAGGAGAGCCAGGCGAGCCAGGCGAGCCAGGCGAGCCATTCGGGCAGCTGGGGCAGGAGGTAGTCGATCAGTGCCCCGAACTGATCGAGCGCAACCCAGAGCAAGAGACTGAACACCGCCACATTGATCGCCAACGGAATGGCCACGAATCGCTTCAGGCCGGGTTCGGTCAGCAGTCGGACGCCCCGAAAAAACGACGAGGCCCCGATGAAAGGCTTTTGAATCATTGCCGGTAGTCTCCTGAATGGGCAGGAAGACCCTACGTCAGCCCGTTACGGCCATCAAGTGAAACGTCCCATGGACAGCTTCGGTAACGGTTCGATA
The DNA here is from genome assembly GCF_900102855.1 of Thiohalomonas denitrificans. Classification (NCBI taxonomy): domain Bacteria; kingdom Pseudomonadati; phylum Pseudomonadota; class Gammaproteobacteria; order Thiohalomonadales; family Thiohalomonadaceae; genus Thiohalomonas; species Thiohalomonas denitrificans. The sequence continues at coordinate 141,061 of NZ_FMWD01000001.1, read as the reverse complement.
TGGTGCGACTCCGGGTCCGGGCGAACGCGTAGTCCCTTTTTCGTACCGAGAGCGCAGAGTACGCGGTTGCTTTGGCTGTGTGAGATTCCAGGAACAGTAGCGGAAGAGGGGTGGTATGGTTCGACTCAGTCGGCGCGCAGAAAACGTCTTGCAGTCCGAAATCCGCGCGATGACCTACGAGTGTGCGCGGGTGGAGGGCATCAATATGGCGCAGGGAGTGTGCGACCTGGCGATCCCCTCTTCGGTGATCGAAGGCGCCAAGGCCGCCATGGATGCCGGCCGCAACATCTACACGCCGGCGGAGGGCTTCGTTGAGCTGCGCGATGCGATTGCGGCAGCAACGCAAGCTCGGTATGGCCTGAGCGTGGACCCGGATGCAGAGATCATGATCAGTTCGGGAGCGACCGGCGCGTTCCATTCCACAGCCCATGCGCTGCTCGATCCGGGCGATGAGGTGATCCTGTTCGAGCCCTACTACGGCTACCACGCCGCATCCCTGAAAGCCATGGGATGCCGGGTTCGTTACGTGCGGCTCGAACCGCCCGGCTGGCGTGTGAACTGGGAGGCACTGGGGCGCACCATCAACTCCCGTACCCGGGCCGTGGTACTCAGCAACCCCTCCAATCCGACCGGAAAGGTGTTTCGCCGCGATGAGCTGGAGCGGCTGGCCCGGTTTGCGCGGCAACACGACCTGGTCGTGTTCTCGGACGAGATCTACGAGCACTTTGTCTATGACGGTCTCACCCATATTCCTCCGGCCTCCATTGATGCGCTTCGGGAGCGCACGGTGACCATTTCCGGTTTCTCCAAGATCTTCAGTATTACCGGTTGGCGCCTGGGCTATGCCATTGCCCCACCCGAAGTGATCCAGGCAGCGACACAGTACAACGACCTGGTTTATGTCTGCCCACCGGCCCCGTTACAGCTCGGCGCCGCCCGGGGAGTCCTGGAACTCGGGGTGGAGTTCTACCGGGAAGTGGCGCGGGAGCACCGGGTAAAACGGGATCGTTTCTGCGCAGCGCTCCGGCAGGCGGGACTGACGCCCCACCGCCCGGAGGGGGCCTACTACGTAATGGCGGACATTTCCGGCGTGCCGGGTGCCGACGATCGGGAGCGGGCCTTGTGGATCCTCGAAAGAACCGGGGTGGCGTGTGTTCCGGGTCGGGCCTTCTATCATGACGATGCGGGCCGCAATCTGGCCCGTTTCTGTTTCGCCAAGAAGAGCGAGGTACTGGAGGAGGCCTGCGATCGCATCGCCCGCCTTGCCCTTCCCGCCAGGAGCGTGTCCGAGAAAGCAATGGACTCCAAAATGTAGGTTGGCGCTGAGGAACGAAGCCCAACCAAATCAGCGTTGGGGTTCGCACAACTCACCCCAACCTACAAAAAACGATGTTCTCCGACAGGCTCCAGGCAAACCGAACCGGGTTGACTGACCTCCGGTCGGCGGTGCCAAACGCCTGGGATGTCAGGCCTGTGCGAGCAATCGGCGGGCGAGCAGGGCGGTGCCGTAGGCCGCTTCCGAATGGATGGGTTTGACCATGGGAACGCCTGTCAGTCGGCCCCGAATCTTTTCCCAAACCGGATTGGAGGCGCCGCCGCCGACACTGAAAATGCGTTCGGGGTAAGGGGCGCCGAGTTGCTGCAGTTTCTGATAGGCGGCGGCCTCGATGGCGGCGATTCCTTCCAGTAGCCCCTGAAGGAACAGGGCATCGTTGGCGGGCCGCGGTGCGAGACGAGGGGCGAAATCGGGATCATTGACCGGGAAACGCTCTCCCGGCTGCAGCAGCGGGTAGTAATCGAGCCCGGAGGTATGTTCCGGATCGATGCGCTCGCTGAGTTCGGCCATTCGGGATGGTGTGAAAAAGTGTTTGAGGACCGCCCCGCCAGAATTGGAACCGCCGCCCACCAGCCATTGATCCCCCAGCGGCTGACTGTAGACACCATATTCGGGGGCGAAGATGGGCCGGTCGGCGATCACCTTGGTGACCAGGGTGGAACCGAGAGAGCTGATGCCGTCCCCGAGCCGCTTGGCACCGGTGGCGAAGATGGCGGCGGTACTGTCCGTGGTTCCCGCCATGACCCAGGTCGCTTCAGGCAGGTGCCAGTGAGTCGCCAGGCTCCCTTTCAGGCGGCCCAGAGGTGCTCCCGGTGCGACCACTTCGGGTAGTTGCTGTTCGGAGATACCCAGGGCCTGAAGCCATTTCGGCCAGCGGTCCCGGACGGGATCCCAACCGAGTTTGAGGACGTTGTTCTCATCCGAGACGCCCGGAGTGCCGGTCAGCCGGGCTGCGATCCAGTCACCCTGGGTCGCCACCCGAGTCGCCTTTTCCCCGGTGTGGGCTACAAGCCAGAGGAGCTTGGCCAGCCCCGACCCGGTACCGTGGGCGGCGGACTCCGCCGGTGCCGTGTGAGCGATTCGGTTGGCCTCCTCGACGGCACGATTATCGTTGTACATCAGGGCGGCGCCGCAGGGACGGCCTTCGGGGTCGGTGAGCAGTACCGTACCGGAGGTGCCGTCCACCGCTATGGCCCTGACGGCCTCTGAAGAGATGGTTTTCAACAGGGCATGTACTACCTCGTCGACGGCTTGCCACCAGCACATCGGGTCCTGCTCGACTGCCGCCCCCCGGCGGAGCGGTTCCGGCAGATCGACCCGCGCCTCGCCGGCAACCGTACCCCGTTGATCGATAGCGACCGCCCGGCAGCCTGAGGTGCCGAGATCGATACCAATGTAGTAGTTCGGATCAACCACGGAGAACACCGAGTGAGATCACTGTCTCTGTGTTCTCTGTGGTTTTCAGGGCAGCGTGACCGGTTGCGGCGGTTGCCAGCCTTCCTTGCGGTGTTCGGCGGTGATGCTGGTGTAAATGCCGCCGCGGACATTGAAACGACCGGTCACGCGCATGAAACGGGGTTGGCAGGCCGCGATGAAGTCCGCGAGCATGTCGTTGGTCACCTTCTCGTGAAAGGCACCCTCTTCGCGGAAGGACCAGATATACAGCTTCAGCGCCTTGAGCTCGAGGCAGCGCTCGTCCGGGACATAATCGATATAGATGGTGGCGAAATCCGGCTGGCCGGTCTTGGGGCAGAGACAGGTGAACTCCGGGATCTCGATGCGGATGGTATAATCCATTGCTGGTGCAGGGTTATCGAAGGTTTCCAGGGTCTTGCTGGGCTGGGTAGGCATGTTCCGTCTTTCATGGTAGCTTTATCGACCCCGAATTCTAGCGGAAAACGGCGGGCACACGAAGGGCACGAGGGAACCGGAGCATTAAAACGGCCCAGCGAAGGTCGCTATCCCGGCTGCCCTGCCCCTCAGCACCTGCTCTCCTTTCTTTCTGATCGTTTTTTGGTGGTTTGACCGCATATGCGCCTTAGCAAGATCAAACTGGCCGGTTTCAAGTCGTTCGTGGACCCGACAAGTATTTCATTGCCGGCCAATCTGACCGGTGTGGTGGGTCCCAACGGCTGCGGCAAATCCAACATTATCGATGCCGTGCGCTGGGTGATGGGGGAGAGTTCGGCCAAGCACCTGCGCGGCGACTCCATGACCGATGTGATCTTCAACGGATCGAGTTCGCGCAAGCCGGTCGGTCAGGCCTCCATCGAGCTGGTGTTTGACAACTCCGACGGCAGCGTCGGGGGGCAATATGCCAGCTTCAACGAGATTTCCATCCGGCGTGTAGTCACCCGTGACGCGCAATCCTCCTACTATCTGAACGGCTCTCGCTGCCGCCGACGCGACATCACCGACATCTTTCTGGGTACCGGCCTGGGACCCCGCAGTTATGCCATCATCGAGCAGGGCACCATTTCGCGCCTGATTGAGGCCAAGCCCGACGAGATGCGCAACTTCCTGGAAGAGGCGGCCGGCATCTCCAAGTACAAGGAGCGGCGCCGGGAGACGGAAAATCGCATTCGCCACACCCGCGACAATCTCGAGCGCCTCAATGACCTGCGTGATGAGCTAGGCAAGCAGTTGGCCCACCTGCAGCGCCAGGCGCGCACCGCTGAACGGTACAAGGAGTACAAAGCCGAAGAGCGCCAGCTCAAGGGGCAGCTGCAGGCCCTGCGATGGAAGAAGCTGAACCAGGAAGTGGAGCACCGGGAAGGCGATATCCGTGAGCAGGAGACGGGGCTGGAGGCGCAGGTGGCGCGCCAGCGAAGTGCCGAGGCGGAGATCGAGCGCAAGCGTGATGAGCATGTCGAGGCCACTGAAGGCTTCAACAGGATCCAGAGTGAATTCTATGGCGTGGGTGCCGACATCGCCCGCCTTGAACAGTCCATCCAGCATGCCCGGGAGCGCCACCAGCAGTTGGAGCGCGATCTGGGACAGGTGGAGCGCGCCTGGAACGAGGCACAGGTTCATCAGGAGATGGACCGTAACAAGATCGAGGAACTGACCCGGGGGCTCGACCAACAGGGGCCGGCTCACCGGGAGCTGCAGGCCGCTGCGGAACTCTCATCGGCGGCCCTCCTGGAGGCCGAAGAGGCGATGCAACGCTGGCAGGCCGAGTGGGAGGAGTTCAATCGAAAGGCCGCCGAACCCTCCCAGACCGCACAGGTCGAACGTGCTCGCATCCAGCAGCTTGAGCAGCAGGTTACCCAATTGGGGCAGCGCCTGGGACGCATCGACGAGGAGCAGGCCAATCTCTCCACCGAGCGCCTGGCGGAAGAGATTGCCATGGCCAGGGAGCAGATTGCCGAACAGGAGATGGGCCTGGCGGCCATTCAGGAGCGCCGCTCCGCCTGCCTGGACCAGATCGCCCGGGTCCGCGAGCAGAACAGCGAAGATGGCAAGCGCCTCGACGAGACCCGCTCCCGGCTCCAGGCCGGCCGGGGCCGGCATGCCTCCCTGGAGGCACTGCAGCAGGCGGCACTTGGCAAGGGCAAGGGCGCCGTAACCGATTGGCTGGATGCCCGGGGAATGCAGGATGCGCCGCGCCTCGCCGAAGGGCTGTCGGTAGACGAAGGATGGGAGAGGGCGCTTGAATGCGTGCTCGGTGCCAACCTGGAGGCGGTGTGCGTGGAGGGTCTGGACCCGGTGGTGGGGGCGCTCGGAAGTCTCGAACATGGCGCACTGACACTGTTCGATACTCGAGCTACGGTAGCGGCCGGCGATGCGGCCAAAGGCACTCCGTTGGCTGCCAGGGTGAGTGGTGAGCGTGCCCTCGATGGCCTGCTGGGGGGCGTTTACAGTGTTGATACGCTCGATGCGGCCCTTGAACTGCGGAGCCGGCTGGCCGGTCACGAATCGGTGATTACCCGCGATGGCATCTGGATTGGTTCCAATTGGTTGAGGGTGGTGCGCGAGTCCGATGAGCACGCCGGCGTCCTGCATCGCGAACAGGAACTCAAGGATCTTGAAAAAGACATCGAGACGCTGGAGGGTGAGGCAGAAGAGCTGACGCGGCGGACCGAAGAGGGTCGGGGCCGCCAACGGGAGCTGGAAGAGGAGCGGGAGCAGCTCCAGGGGGAGCTGAATGAAGCCAACCGGATCGTGAGTGAGTTGCAGTCACAACTCTCCGGGAAGCAGGCGCGCCTGGAACAGATTGAGCAGCGCCGCGATCGGCTCCAGGCCGAGACCGAAGAGCTGAAGCGCCATCAGAGTGAGGCCGAACAGGGGATACAGAGTGCCCATTATACGCTCCATCGTGCCCTTGAAGAGATGGAGGAGTTGGCGCAACGCCGTGAGGAGTTGACCCGGCTTCGCGATGAGTTGCGCGAGACCCTGGAACAGAACCGCGAACAGGCTCGCACGGATCGTGAGGCCGCCCAGGAGACGGCCATCCGAATCCAGACCATGCGTACCGAGCTGGAGACCACCCGCCATGCCCTGGAGCGAGCCGAACAGCAGCTCACCCAACTGGCCGAACGGCGCGAAGAGCTGAACATGGCGCGTGCCGAAGGCGGCAGTCCGATCGAGGGCATGAGTGAGGAGCTGGAGCAGCAGCTTGCCCGCCGCATGGAGGTGGAGGCGCGTCTCAAGGAGGCTCGCCTCAGGGTGGAAGATATCGACCACGTGTTGCGCGAGAGAGAGGGCGAACGTATCCAGGCGGAGCGGGTGGTGCAGGAGATCCGCGCGAAGCTGGAACAGAAACGCATGGGCTGGCAGGAGCTGAAGGTTCGCCGTCAGACGCTCGAGGAGCAGGTGACCGAGAGCGGGCTGGAGCTGAATGAACTGATGGAGTCACTGGCGGATCACGCGGAGATTACAGCCTGGGAGAAGCAGGTGGATGATATCGCCCAGCGCATTGCCCGATTGGGCCCCATCAACCTGGCGGCCATTGATGAATTCGAACAGCAGTCGGAGCGGCGCGATTATCTCGACGCACAGCACGCCGATCTGACCGAGGCGCTGGAGACACTCGAGAATGCGATCAAAAAGATCGATCGCGAGACCCGCACCCGTTTCAAAGAGACCTTTGAACGGGTCAACAAGGGCCTCCAGGAAAAGTTTCCCCGCCTGTTCGGCGGCGGTCACGCCTACCTGGAGCTGATGGGTGATGATCTGCTGGACACCGGCGTCGCCGTGATGGCGCGCCCGCCCGGCAAGCGCAACAGCAGTATCCATCTGCTCTCGGGGGGCGAAAAGGCCCTTACTGCGGTGGCGCTGGTATTTGCCATCTTCGAGCTGAATCCCTCGCCGTTCTGCATGCTCGACGAGGTGGACGCCCCTCTGGATGAGGCGAACGTGGGCCGTTTCTGCAGCCTCGTCAAGGAGATGAGCGAGCGGGTGCAGTTTATCTTCATCACACACAACAAAGTGACCATGGAGCTGTCGAGTCATCTCGCCGGCGTTACCATGCATGAGCCCGGCGTCTCCCGAATGGTGGCCGTGGACGTGGATAAAGCCATCGAGCTGGCCGCCGTCTGAAGCGAATCTTTTCATGGATACCCTGAGACTTATCCTCATCATTGTCGGACTGGCACTCATTGCCGGCATCTATTTCAGGGAGACTCGCCTGCAGAGCCGTCATCGCGAGGAGTCCGAAAGCGCCGATGACCCGTTCGACATGGAGGGCTTTTCGGCCGCCGACCAGCCCTACCCCGAGCCCGATGACGGGGTGGGGTTCAGCGCCCGCAGCGATGATCCCGCGGTCGAGGAGATATGGGAGAGCAGTGGTGCCGATGAGGCGCCGGAGGAGGTGGTGGTGGTGCTTTCGCTCATGGCGTCGGACACCCCCTTCGAGGGGCCGGATATTTTGGCGACGGCGAAGGCAACCGGGCTTTCCATCGGGCAGATGGGCATCTTTCACTTCTGCGCCGACACGGAAGAGGTGGATGACCAACCCTGGTTCGGCATGGCCAATGCCCTGGAACCGGGCACTTTCGACCTGGAGCAACCATCCTACCTGGAGACCCCGGGGCTCATCTTTTTCCTGCAGCTGCCCGGACCGGTGGATGGCGTCACGGCGTTCCAGCGGATGTTGGAAACGGCCCGAATATTCAACAGTGAACTCGGAGGCCAGCTCTGCAACGAGCGCCGAAAGCCCCTGGATGTGGCGCAGCTGGCGAAGTTGCAGGAGCGGGTCCGGGGCTTCGATGCCGTCTCCCTTGCCGTCGAGGAGGACGGCAAGTAGTAGCAACCGGAGAGCGCAGAGACATTGAATGCCTCGGAAATCGACAAATGCGCTGCATCAGACCCAACTACCATTCTTTGTGTTCTCTGTGGTTACTTGCAAGTACTTCGGCTAGCCGTCCGGTAAGGAGCGAGTTCGAGAATGAGTGAAGCGGTTCCGGAAGAGGTGCCACGACGCGTTGCGGAATTGCGCCGGCAGCTTGAGTACCACAACTACCGCTACTACGTGCTCGACAACCCGGAGATTCCGGATGCCGAATACGATCGGCTGTTCCGGGAGCTTCAGCGCCTGGAGGGACAGCACCCCGAACTGGTCATCCCGGATTCGCCCACCCAACGGGTGGGGGCCAAACCCGCCAGGGAACTTGGCGAGGTTCAGCACCTTCTCCCCATGCTTTCGCTGGCCAATGCCTTCAGTGACGAGGAATTGGCAGATTTCGACCGCCGGGTGCGTGAACGCCTGAACGCCGGAACAGTGACCTTTACTGCCGAGCCCAAGCTCGACGGCCTGGCGATCAGCCTTCTCTATGAAGAGGGCCGACTGGTGCGCGCTGCCACCCGGGGCAATGGCACAACCGGTGAGGATGTCACCCGGAACGTGCGCACCATTGCCGCCGTTCCCCTGCGTCTGCTGGGACAAGGCTGGCCCGGGCGGCTGGAAGTCCGCGGCGAGGTCTACATGCCCAAGTCGGCCTTTGCAGCCCTCAATCGTCGCCAGGCGGAACGGGAGGGCAAGACCTTCGCCAATCCGCGGAATGCCGCCGCCGGCAGCCTGCGGCAGCTCGATCCCCGCATCACTGCGGAACGGTCGCTGAACCTGTTCTGCTATGGAACAGGCTATAGCGACGGCGGTGGACTGCCGGCCACCCACAGCGCGATCATGGAGCGACTCAAGGAATGGGGGCTGCGCGTCTGTCCCGAACTGAAGGTCGTTGAGGGGCTGGAGGAGTGTCTTGAATACTACCGCAGCATCGGAAAGCGTCGCGATTCCCTGCCTTACGAGATCGACGGCGTGGTCTACAAGGTGGACCGCCTCGACTGGCAGCGCGAGCTGGGCTTCGTCGCCCGCGCACCGCGCTGGGCCATTGCCCACAAGTTCCCGGCCCAGGAGGAGATGACCGTCGTCAGGGACGTGGAGTGGCAGGTGGGCCGCACCGGTGCCCTGACGCCTGTGGCCCGACTCGAACCGGTGCAGGTGGCGGGGGTGACGGTGAGCAATGCCACCCTTCACAACGTGGACGAGATTGAGCGCAAGGACGTGCGCATCGGCGATACGGTGGTGGTGCGCCGTGCCGGTGATGTCATCCCCGAGGTGGTTTCGGTGGTGGAGAGCCGGAGGCCCGAAGGTGCCGAGCCTCCAAGGCTACCCGGCCATTGTCCGGTCTGTGGCTCCGACGTGGTGCGCCCGGCCGGTGAGGCGGTCGCCCGCTGCAGCGGAGGGCTGGTCTGTGCCGCCCAGCGCAAGGAGCGCATCAAGCACTTCGCCTCCCGCCGGGCCATGGATATCGACGGGATGGGCGACAAGATCATCGAACAGCTGGTGGAGCGGGAGCTGATCCACGACCCGGCCGATCTCTATACCCTTTCCAGAGAGCAGCTGCTGGGTCTGGAGCGAATGGGCGCCAAATCCGCCGACAACCTGCTGGCGTCACTGGAAAATAGCAAGCAAACCACTTTGGCCCGCTTTCTTTATGCGCTCGGTATTCGGGAAGTCGGGGAGGCCACCGCACAGGCGCTGGCCGCCCATTTCGGTGATCTGAAACCCATTGAAGAGGCCGGTGAGGAGCGGCTCCTCGAGGTTCCCGATGTGGGCCCGGTGGTCGCCGGCCACATCCACAGCTTCTTTCGGCAGGCACACAACCGCGAGGTCATCGACAAGCTCCTCCGCTTTGGTGTGCGCTGGGAGAAGAGCGCAGTGGTGCCGGTTGGTGAGCGGCCGCTGGAGGGAAAGACCTTTGTGCTGACGGGAACGCTACCTTCCTTGACCCGGGAGGAGGCCAAAGAGCGTCTGCAGGCGCAGGGCGCCAAGGTCACCGGAAGTGTCTCCAGGAACAGCGACTATGTGGTCGCCGGCGAGAATGCCGGCTCGAAACTCGAAAAGGCGGAGCAGCTCGGGATCGAGGTCCTCGACGAGCAAGCAATGCTCAAGCTGCTAAAAGGCTAGATTCCAGCCACAGAGGACACAGAGAAAAGACAGGTTTGATCCCTGTGTCCTCTGTGCCCTCTGTGGTTATACCGCTGTTACTCCTTGATTTCGATCTCGGCGTTCTCGGTGAGACTCTCCAGGTATTCGGCCACACGTCTTTGCTGCAGGGCCTGTTCAATCTGCGGCTTCACTTCCTCGAAGCTCGGCGGCTGCTGGGAACGGGTATCCTGTAGCTCGATGACGTGCCAGCCGAAGCGGCTCTGTACCGGATCTTTGGTGTATTCGCCCTTGTCCAGGTTCTGAAGCGCCTCGGAGAAAGCCGGCACCGTCTGTTGCGGGTTGACCCAGCCCAGGTCGCCGCCCTGTTCACCGGACGGATCGGTCGAGAACTCCTCGGCCAAGGCAGCGAACTCGGCGCCGCTCTCCAGTTTTTCGACCACCTCTTCAGCCGTGTCCTGCTCCTCGACCAGGATATGCCGCGCTTTGTACTCGGTGCCGTCGATTTGCGAGATCTGCTCGTCATAGAAGCTCTTCATCTCCTTTTCAGTCACCGGGTTCCCCTCGAGGGCCTCCTGAACCGCGGCATTCAACAGGACGTTGCGGCGCGCCTCTTCCAGTGCGGCCTGGACCTCGGGATCTTCGTCGAGGTCCTTGGCAAGGGCGTCCTGGTGTATCAGCTCACGGGATATCAGTTCGTTGATCACCTGCATTTGATCCTGCGCCTGCGCGGCACCCATACCCTGCTGCTGTTGGTACTGCTCGATGTCCTCGCGATAAATGGGTTCGCCGTTTACCGTCGCGACCTCTTCGGCCGCCTGGATGCAGGACAGAGGCAGGGCCACCAGCAACAGCGAGGCACCGGCACGGCGTAGAAAACGGAAAGGTCTGCTCATGAAACGTGCTCCTTATTGGTTTTTGCTCTCTTCCGGGGTTTCAGCCTTGATGGACAAGGCATGGATCTCGGAGTGCATCAGATCATCAAGGGCAGCATAGACGAGACGGTGCCGCTCGATCAGGCTTTTACCGGCAAACACGGGTGAAACCACGCGCACGGTAAAGTGGCCTGCGCCTCCGGCACTGGCATGGCCGGCATGTTTGTGACTGTCGTCGATGATCTCCAGCTGTTCTGGCTCGAGAGTGCTGTTGAGCACGGAGCGAATGGCTTCGACACGATTCATGGCAACACCTTCCGGAAGGGTTTGACGAGCACCCGGTCGTAAACGCCGGCTGCAAGGTAAGGATCCGCGTCCGCCCAGCGGCGCGCCGTCTCCAGTGATTCGAATTCCGCGACGACCAGGCTGCCGGAAAATCCGGCCGGACCGGGGTCCTCGGCATCGATGACCGGGTGGGGGCCTGCGAGCAGTAGTCGTCCTTCGTCCTGCAGGGCTTTCAGTCGCTCAAGGTGTGCCGGACGCGCCTGAAGGCGCTTTTCGAGGCTGTTCTCCACATCTTCGGCGATGATCGCGTAGAGCATCAGCTTTCCCCTTCCGTTTGCGGTTTCATATGGCGAACCAGGAAGAAGGCCTGTCCGATCACGAAGGCAATGGTTAGCCCCATCAGCCCGAACAGTTTGAAATTTACCCAGAAATCGGTGTCGAAGTTGTAAACGACATAGAGATTGAGAAATCCCGAACCGATAAAGAACAGCGCCCAGGCGCTATTGAGTCGCTGCCAAATGACGTCGGGGAGCTCGAGGGCCGCACCCATCATGCGCTGGACCAGCGGCTTGCGACCGATGAAGCGGCTGGCAAAAAAGGCCAACCCGAACAGCCAGTTGACCACGGTCGGCTTCCACTGGATGAAGGTCTCGTTCTGCAGCCAGAGCGTTGCACCCCCAAGGACCCCGATGAGCCCGAGGGTGATCAGGTGCATGTTCTCGAATCGGCGGTGGCGCATCCAGAAGAGGGCCACCTGAATAAAAGAGGCCCCGATAGCCACTGCCGTTGCGGCATAGATGCCGTAAATCTTGTAGGCGATGAAGAACAGCAGAATAGGGAAAAAATCGAAAAGAAGTTTCATGAAATTGAATTGAGTTGGACGATCTGGCCTGACAGCGACTATTCGACTATTAACAAGTAGCACATTACAGCACGCCGTGCGGCGTGAAGCCAAGGCGTGGGATAGGGTAGAATAGAAAGTTATGTTTTATGACTTGCACAGCCACTCACTCGCTTCGGACGGGACCCTCGCACCCGGGGAGCTGGTTCGCAGGGCACGTGCCGCCGGGGTGGACGTTCTGGCGCTTACGGATCACGACGAGTTGGCCGGTATCGCCGAGGCCACGGAAGCCGCTACGGCGCTTGGACTAACCCTGGTTCCCGGTGTGGAGGTCTCGGCCACCTGGAATCGGATGACGATTCATATCGTGGGACTCCACGTCGACCCGAACAATTCCGCGCTACAGGCGGGACTCGGGCGCCTGCGGGAGTTTCGGGATTGGCGGGCCCGCGAAATCGGCCGGCGCCTCGCCAAAGCGGGGATTGAGGGCGCCTACGAGGCGGCTGCGGAGCGCGCCAAGGGCCGGATCGTCAGTCGTACCCACTTCGCCCAGTTCCTGGCGGCGGAGGGGCATGCCAGGAGCGTGCGCGATGTCTTCAAGCACTTCCTGAAACGTAACAGGCCGGGCCATGTCCCGGGAGAGTGGGCCACGTTTGAAGATGCGGTCGGTTGGATCCGTGCCGCCGGCGGTCAGGCCGTGATTGCCCATCCGGCCCGCTACGACATGACCATGACCCGTTTGCGCAAGCTGGTCGGAGAGTTCATGGAGGTGGGGGGCGTCGGTATCGAGGTGGTCTCGGGCAGTCACAGCCGCGACGACTGCTTCAAAATCGCCCAGCTCGCGCGCCACAACGGGCTGCTCGCATCGGCGGGCTCGGATTATCACGGACCGGAACATCCGTGGCTGGAGCTGGGGCGACTGGCGCCGCTGCCCGATGGCTGTAGCCCCATCTGGAGCAGCTGGGACACGGAGTTGAAGCGTGCCGCGGTGTGACGATTGACTACAGGTCGCGGAGGGATAACAGGTAAACGCATACTCGCTTCAAAGTGAGCGGTTGCCGTGGTGGCACGGTTGATTCGGTATTCCCTCAGTGTCCTCAGTGGTTCTCCTCTAGGTAAACAAAAACAACGACGGATTTCATGAGCCAATTCTTCCAGATTCATCCCGATAATCCCCAGCCGCGCCTGGTCAAGCAGGCGGTGGACATGATTCGCAGCGGGGCCGTGATCGTCTATCCGACCGACTCCGGCTACGCGCTGGGCTGCCATCTGGATGACAAAAAGGCTTTCGATCGGATTCGCAGTATTCGCCAGTTGAGTGAAAAACACCATTTCACGCTGGTCTGCCGCGACCTGTCGGAACTGGGTACTTATGCCAAGGTGGGCAATACGGCGTATCGGCTGCTCAAGTCGGTAACGCCCGGCCCTTATACCTTCGTGCTGCCCGCCACCCGCGAAGTGCCGCGTCGGCTGCAGCAGCCCAAGCGTAAAACCATCGGCCTGCGGGTGCCCGCCAACCCCATTGCGCGGGCCTTGCTTGGAGAGTTGGGCGAGCCGATGGTGAGTACCACCCTCATCCTGCCGGGCCAGGAGATACCGGAATCGGATCCCGAGGATATCCGTGATCGACTGGAGCATGCCGTCGACCTCATCATCGATGGCGGCTATGGTGGCCTGGAACCCACCACGGTGGTGGCCTTTGAGGACGATACGCCGGAGATTCTGCGCCACGGGCTTGGCGATCCCGCACCGTTTGAAATCTGAATCGGGCGACCGCTCTCACGCTTCTCGCTGGCAAGCAATGCAAGCCTCGCTGCGCTTGCGGTCGCGGACTAACGAAATCACACCTCCGCACTCTTTGCGGCTTTGCGGGTTATTCAAATCCAATCGGTCCTTCGGGTCCGAGTGAACCAGCAGGTATAATCCCCCAATGGATGAACTCAATGTCATGCAGCGCATCGCGGTCTGGGCGCTTCCGGTGATCTTTGCCATTACCGTGCATGAGACGGCCCATGGCTGGGTGGCCCTTCGCTTCGGCGACCCCACTGCGCGCATGCTGGGACGACTGACACTGAACCCGATCAAGCATATCGATCCCATCGGGACAATCCTTGTGCCGGGTATTCTGCTGATGTTGGGCGGGATCATTTTCGGTTGGGCCAAGCCGGTGCCCATTACCTATGAGAATCTGCGGAACCCGAAGCGTGATATGGCGCTGGTGGCGCTTGGGGGGCCGCTGTCGAACCTGATTATGGCGGCGTTCTGGGTGGCGATTGCCCAGCTCGGCGCCTGGTTGGGGGGGAACCCGGGGTTTTTCCTTATCTACATGGCGGTGGCAGGTATATTCATCAATATCATCCTGATGGTGCTCAATCTCCTGCCACTGCCGCCGCTGGACGGCGGGCGGGTGGCGGTCGGGCTGCTGCCCGGACCGGCATCCTGGCAGCTTAGTCGTATCGAGCCCTATGGATTTCCCATCTTGGTATTGCTGCTGGTTACTGGCATATTGGGACAGATACTGTGGCCGATGGTGACATGGTTTCTGTCGCTGCTGGGGGGGATGACCGGGTTAGCGCCCGAGGCCTTCCTGGCGGTTCTGTATTCACTGGTCTGATCACGAATTGGAGTCGTTTTGAATTCCCTGTCGTCGCAAAATCAACGCGTGTTGTCGGGTATGCGGCCTACCGGCCGCCTGCACCTCGGCCATTATCACGGCGTCCTGAAGAACTGGCTGAAGCTCCAGCATGAGTACGAGTGCTTCTTCTTCGTTGCCGACTGGCACGCACTGACCACCGAGTACGACAACACCGGCCCAATCGTCGAGAGCGCGATGGAGATGGTGATCGACTGGTTGGCGGCGGGTATCAATCCCGGTTCGGCGCGGCTGTTTATCCAGTCCCAGGTACCGGAACATGCCGAGCTGCACGTGCTGCTGTCGATGATGACGCCGCTGGGCTGGCTGGAGCGCGTGCCTACCTACAAGGACCAGCAGGAAAAACTTAGGGAAAAGGACCTCTCTACCTACGGTTTTCTGGGCTATCCGCTGCTGCAGAGCGCGGATATCCTGATCTACCGCGCAACCCAGGTCCCGGTCGGTGAAGACCAGGTGGCCCATGTGGAGTTGACCCGTGAGGTGGCGCGCCGCTTTAACCATCTGTATGGCCGCGAGCCGGATTTTGCCGACCGGGCCGAGCAGGCAGTGAAAAAGATGGGCAAGAAGAACGCCCGTCTCTATCACGACCTGCGCAAGCGCTATCAGGAACAGGGTGATCACGAGGCGCTGGCCACGGCACAGGCGCTGTTGGAGAATCAACAGAATATCACCCTGGGTGATCGGGAACGCCTGTTCGGTTACCTGGAAGGCGCCGGCAAGATTATCCTGCCCGAGCCCCAGGCGCTGCTCACCCCGGCTTCGAAGATGCCCGGCCTGGACGGACAGAAAATGTCCAAGTCCTATGGCAACACCATCGGCCTGCGGGAAGAGCCCAAGGAAGTCGAAAAGAAGCTGCGTACCATGCCGACCGATCCGGCCCGGGTGCGTCGTACCGACCCGGGTGATCCGGAAAAGTGTCCGGTATGGGATCTGCACAAGGTCTATTCCGGTGCAGAGACCCGCCAGTGGGTACAGGAGGGCTGCACTACCGCCGGTATCGGCTGTCTCGATTGCAAACAGCCTGTGATTGATGCCGTAACCTCGGAGTTAGCGCCCATCCGGGAGCGCGCCAAGGAATTCATCGATAACCCCTCGCTGGTTCGCAAGATCCTGGCAGAGGGGCGCGAACAGGCCCGTGATGAGGCCAAGCTCACTTTGGAAGAGGTTCGCCGCTCCATGGGACTGGATTATCGGTAACGGACATGAATGACGTTTGCGTTGAAGCCAGCGCCATGGAAGAGAAGGAGGTCGCCCGGCAGCCGCTGCAGGAGGAGATGCCCTTTGCCATCGTCCTGGGCTCACCTCTGACGGAGATGCCCAAGGACCTCTATATTCCCCCGCAGGCGCTGGAGGTCTTTCTGGAGGCGTTCGAAGGGCCGCTGGATCTGTTGCTTTATCTCATCAAGCGGCAGAATCTGGATGTTCTGGATGTGCCCATTGCGCAGATCACGACCCAGTACATGAAGTACGTGGAGTTGATGAAAGAACTTCAACTGGAGCTCGCCGCGGAGTACCTGGTCATGGCAGCCATGCTGGCGGAGATCAAATCGCGCATGCTGCTACCGCGTCCGGTGGCATCGGAAGAAGAGGATGACGACCCGCGTGCGGAACTGGTTCGGCGTCTCCAGGAGTATGAGCGTTTCAAGCAGGCGGCGGAAGAAATTGATGAACTCCCGCGCGTGGGAAGGGAGGTCTTCCCGGCGCACATCGAGGGTCCCGATCGGGCGGTGGAGAAGCCGAGGCCCGATCTCGATCTTCGGGAACTGCTGGCGGCGCTCTCGGAAGTGGTTCGCCGCGCCGAGATGTTTGCCCATCATCATGTCCAGCGTGAAACGCTGTCGGTGCGCGAACGCATGTCGCAGGTGCTGGAGACCCTCAGCGCCGAGCACTTTACCGAGTTCACAACGCTGTTTCCGCTCGAAGAGGGGCGCCGGGGCGTGGTGGTAACCTTTATGGCCGTGCTTGAGCTCGTCAAGCAGTCACTCATCGAATTGATTCAGACCGAAACCTTCGGACGTATTCACGTCAAGGCCATCGGCACCAGCGAGTAATCCGAATCATCATGGAAACCGAAGAGCTGAAGAAGATCGTCGAGTCGGCCCTGTTTGCGGCAGGTGAGCCGCTCAGTCTGGATCGGTTGCAGGGCCTGTTCGAGGAGGAGGAGCGGCCGGAAAAGGCTGTGCTCCGGGAGACCATCGAGGCCCTGCAGGCCGACTGCCAGGGTCGCGGCGTTGAGCTCAGAGAGGTGGCCAGCGGGTATCGCTTTCAGGGGCGGGCCGAGACCGCCCGCTGGGTCTCTCGCCTGTGGGAGGAAAAACCGGCCCGATATTCCCGGGCGCTTCTCGAGACCCTGGCGCTGGTCGTCTACCGACAGCCGATCACCCGGGCCGAAATCGAGGATATCCGCGGCGTCTCGGTGAGCACCAACATCATGCGAACCCTGCAGGAGCGTGAGTGGGTGCGGGTGGTCGGCCACCGGGATGTACCCGGGAAGCCGGCCATGTATGCCACCACACGGCAGTTCCTCGATTATTTCGACCTCAAGACGCTGGATGACCTCCCGCCGTTGGCTGAACTCAGGGATATCGACAAGCTCAATGCCGAGCTGGATCTGCGCCTCCCGGGCGAGGAGACCGGCGGGCGTGAGCCGGAGGAGGGCGTGTCGCTGCCGCCAGTGGATCTGGAACCGGTTGAGTACGTATGACAGACAGCGCCGGATGTGGCACCTACTTGTGCGGCTGACCACTGGTGGCCGTGAAACTTTTTTTCTCAGATCACTCCGTGATCGCTGTGGTTCAATTCCAATCCAATGAGCGAAAAGCTGCAAAAACTGTTGGCCCGGGCCGGTTTCGGCTCGCGCCGTGAACTCGAGGCGTGGATTACGGCCGGGCGGGTCTCCGTCAACGGCAGGGTGGCCACACTGGGCGATCGCGTGGAGGAAAGTGATCTCATCCGCGTTGATGGCCGGGTACTATCGCGCCATCGAAAGGCCGGTCCACGACGCCGGGTTCTGGTGTACAACAAGCCCGAGGGCGAACTCGTCACCCGGAGTGACCCGGAGGGCCGTCCCACCGTGTTCGAAAACTTGCCCCGTGCCGGAGGAGGGCGCTGGATACCGGTCGGGCGGCTGGACGTCAATACGTCGGGGCTGCTGCTGCTCACCAATGATGGAGAACTTGCCAATCGCCTGATGCATCCCTCCTCGGAAGTCGAGCGCGAGTACGCGGTGCGTATTTACGGCGAGCCCTCGCCCGAGGTGATCAAGCAGTTGACCGAGGGCGTTGAACTGGAGGACGGTTTTGCCCGTTTTGACTCGGTGGTGGATGCCGGCGGGGAGGGGACCAATCACTGGTTCCACGTCGTCATCCGCGAAGGACGCAATCGGGAAGTGCGCCGTCTCTGGGAATCTCAGGGGGGCGTAGTGAGCCGGCTGATCCGTGTACGCTACGGACCCGTCATTCTCAACCGGGCACTTCGCCAGGGGCGCTTTCAGGACCTGCCCCCACCGGCACTCAAGGCGCTGCTCGAGGCCGCGGGTCTGCCCGATGAGCCGGAAAAGGAGCGGCCGGCCAGCCGCAGGGCACGCCACAAGCCCCAGGGGAGAACGGCGCGCCCCGGCAAGCGGCGTCGGTAACGGGTACGACTAGCCGAATTGTTCGCCTCGCCCGGAACCCTGGTGAATGGTTTCGGTCCCGATAAGGTAACCACGGGTGGACGGTGCACACGGGGACCGGGACGGAACTGCACCGGGCCAGCAGGGGCGATCCGCGTCTTCGCGGCAGGCCGATCCGTTTACCCATTTCATCTTTCAGGCGATTCAGGCGATTCAGGCGGGCATCATGCCGTTTAAAACCATTCATGATCGGCTGTTTGCCGAGCACGGGCTGCAGCACTGGTGGCCCGCAGAGACGCCTTTCGAGGTCATGGTTGGTGCGATTCTGACGCAAAATACGGCGTGGTCCAACGTCGAAAAGGCGATTTGCAACCTCAAGACACAGGATGCCCTGAGCCCCGAGACAATGCTCGGGGTGCCGCAAACCGAATTGGCGGAATGGATTCGTCCGTCGGGCTATTTCAACGTGAAGGCGGAAAGGCTTCGCAATTACTGCCGCTGGTATCTGGAGGCGGGCGGCCTGGAAACCCTGGAGCGGCTGGAGACGGGGGAGCTACGGCAGCGGGTATTGTCTGTAAACGGGGTGGGTCCGGAGACGGCTGATGACATCGTTCTGTATGCGTTCGGTCGTCCGGTTTTTGTTATCGACACCTATACCCGGCGACTCTTTTCCCGGCTGGGAGTGATCCGGGGTGACGAGGGTTACGAGGAATTACGCGCCCTTGTGGAGGCGGGACTCGCTAACGAGCCCGATCGGGTCGGGTTGTTCAACCAATACCATGCATTGATTGTGGCCCACGCCAAAGAGTACTGTCGCAAAAAGGCCTGCTGCGCCGGCTGTTGCTTGCGATCGCAATGCCGCGGGTGCGATGGTGTTTGACCATCGATGGAAGAGTTCCGACAATCAGATGGGTGTTCACTCAAGGGGTTTTGAATGGAACCGGACCGTTCCTTTCTGGAAACCGCAGTGCGACTGGCTGAGCGATCGGTGGAGGAGGGCGGTGGACCGTTCGGGGCGCTGGTGGTCCGCGATGGACAGATTATCGGCAATGGCACCAACTGCGTGACACTCGATAATGACCCTACGGCTCATGCCGAAGTACGCGCGATTCGCGATGCCTGCCGTAACCTGGGAGATTATTCCCTGGCGGGCTGTACGCTCTATGTCAGTTGTGCCCCCTGCCCCATGTGTCTCAGTGCGGCCTA
The DNA here is from genome assembly GCF_900102855.1 of Thiohalomonas denitrificans. Classification (NCBI taxonomy): domain Bacteria; kingdom Pseudomonadati; phylum Pseudomonadota; class Gammaproteobacteria; order Thiohalomonadales; family Thiohalomonadaceae; genus Thiohalomonas; species Thiohalomonas denitrificans. Next base: position 121,863 of record NZ_FMWD01000001.1, on the reverse strand, counting down.
TTGGGCACGGTTGGATGCCATCTTTTTTGCTGCACCGCGCGAGGCCGCTGCCGAGGCGGGATTCGATGACCTGTTCATCGCCGACGAACTGGCACGGACTCCCGAGGAGCGGCAGCTGCCTTCGCAACAGGTCGATATCCCCGGGGCCGAACGTCCCTTTGCCCTCTGGTCCGCAAAACCGGACCGCGCCGAGTATTAGGTCCGGAGGACCGCCTGCTACAACCCCTCATCCGAATCTTCTCCCTCGCGGACAAGGGACAAAAGCCTCTTTCAACAGTCGTTAGGCCACAGCGAAGTTATCCCTATCCCCTCTGGGCAGGAGCGACTGCCCCCAGCTTTTCGGAGAACCCCGCGAGTGGCGTACCTCCATTTACGGAGATATAGTCAGTCTTATTATAAAAAAGAACATGAGGATGGAGGAGATGATAAAACCATTACAGCTGTTGATGCTGGTGGGACTGGTCGGAATGACTGCTGCTGCCTTCGGTGTCGACGAAAAACTGGAAGAGGGTGGCGTCAATCCGGGTTATCACCCCCAGCCCGATTGGTTCAAGCAATCCTTCCTGGATCTGAACGAGGATGTGGAGGACGCGGTCGAGGAGGGAAAACGGCTGCTTCTCTACTTCTATCAGGATGGTTGCCCCTACTGTGCCAAGCTGTTGCAGGACAACTTTGGTCAGCGGGTGATCGCCCAAAAGACTCAGGACTCCTATGAGGTCGTGGCAATCAACCTGTGGGGCGACCGGGAGGTCACCAATCTGGAAGGAGAGGTGGTCACCGAAAAGCAGTTTGCCGCGGATCTGAAGGTAATGTTCACCCCGACGCTGCTCTTCCTGGATGAGCAGGGTGGAACGGCGCTACGGGTCAATGGCTACTATCATCCCGCGAAATTCATCTCGGCGCTGGAGTACGCATCGACGGATCGGGAGGCCGACTTTTCGGTTTTTCTGGCGAAGCAACAGCAGCAAGGGGCCTCGGAAACCCTCAATGAGGCACCGTTTTTCCAGGAGCCGCCCTTTGCCCTGGCACGGTCGGAAAGCCTTCCCGCCGAGCGCCCGCTTGTGGTGCTCTTCGAGCAGCCCCGGTGTGCTGCCTGTGACGAATTTCACCAGGATGTGCTGACACGGGAGGAGATGCCCGGTTTTTTCCGTGCCTTTGATGTGGTGCAACTCGATCGCTGGGCCGATACCCCGGTGCTGACGCCTGATGGTGAACGCACCACCGCCCGGCAATGGGCCGACTCCATGGAGGTCAAGTACACGCCCGGCATGCTGTTTTTCGACGAGACGGGACGCGAGGTCTTCCGGACCGAGGCCTACCTGAAGAGCTTTCATGTACAGTCGGCTCTGGAATACGTGGCCTCCGGGGCCTACCGTGACGTTCCGGAATTCCAGCGCTTCGTGCAGGCCCGCGCCGAACGACTCGAGGCCGAGGGGGGGCATGTGGATATCTGGGATTGAGATGACCGCTTAACTATACGGATCACCACAGAGGACACAGAGAACAGAATTATGTGGAAGCAGCGGTGACGGGCATTCTCTGAATGCGCCGTTTCCGATGCAGGTGCGAGCTTTCGACGGTGCACTTGAAGAGTGCACCCTATGCGTTCAGCTGCTGACCCGTAATGCCGCGACTCTCCGGACCCATCAGGTAGAGGTAGGGACCCATGAGTTCTTCGGGTAACGGGACCGTGTTGGGATCTTCGCCGGGGTAGGCGTGGGCACGCATGTTGGTGCGTGCCGGACCGGGATCCAGGCTGTTGACCCGTACGCGGGTGTTGACCTCGAGCTCATCGGCCCAGATCTGCATCATGTTTTCGCAGGCGGCGTTGGAGATCCCGTAAGCACCCCAGTAGGCGCGACCCTTGCGGCCGACTTCCGAGGTGGTGAACACGACCGAGGCGTCATCGGACGCCTTTAGCAGGTCGAGCAGGGCGGCTGTCATCATGAAGGGGGCATTCAGGTTGGTCTGCATCACCCGTGACCACAATTCGATGCTGTACTGCGACAGGGGCGTAAGCTGGCCCTGGGTGGCGGCGTTATGCAGCAGCCCGTCCAGTCGTCCGAACTCCTTTTCGACGGTGGCGGCGAGCTCCGCGTAATCCTTTGGCGCTGCGCCTTCCAGATTCATCGGGTAGATTGCCGGGAGGGGGTGCCCGGCCTGCTCGATCGCGTCGTAGGTATCCTCCAGCTTGCGGATGGTGCGCCCGAGGAGGATTACGGTTGCACCATGGGCTGCAAAGCCCTTTGCCGCTGCGGCCCCGAGACCGCCGCCGGCACCGGTGACCAGGATGATCCGCTCTTTCAGGAGATCTGCGGGGGGCTGATACTGTTTCAAATCGTCGGGAGGAACGGATGCCATCGGAATTCAGGATGTTGGTAAAGGACCGGCATTATCCATGATGTGGCGTGCACATTGAACCCCGCTGCGAACCGCCCCCTCCAGGGTGGCGGGATAGCCGGTCGCAGTGTAGTCTCCGGCCAGCCAGAGCCCCCTCACCGGAGTCGTTGCCCGGGGGCGCAGGCTATCGACTCCTGCCTCGCAGGCAAACGTCGCCCGCTTTTCCCGGATAACGGTACTGTTGAGGGGTGGAGGACTGCCCGGTAGCAGACGGGATAGCTCGTCAGAGACGGCGGTAATCAGTTGCCGGTTTTCCATCGAGAGATGGGGACCGTCTGCACTGATGACCGCGGCTATCAGGCCGGGTTGTCCACAAATGCTGCGGTCAAATACCCACTGTGTATAGGTGCCGACCATTCCCAGCATGGGGGCGGGGAGCCGGGTCTCTTGCGGGTAATGGAGGTAGATCGTGGTGATGGATTCGTAGGAGAGTCGGAACAGCCGTTCGGCGGTATCTGCGAGCGCCGCATGCGGTTGCAGCAGGCGGGCAGCCGTGATCGGCGGCACGGCCAGTACTACCTGGTCGGCCAAAATCGTTTGGTCGCCGGTCTCGATGCCGATGATGCGGTTGTCCTCGACCAGCAGTCGGTTGGCCCGCCGCCCGAGCTGCACATGGCCGCCTCTCTGCTCGATGAAGTCGACAGCAGGCACTGGAAAGATACGCCCGAGCCCGGTACGGGGAATCAGCAGGTCGGCATTGCCTCGATTCCCGGTGAAGGCATCCCGCAGTACGGCAAGAAACGCCCGCGCCGAAGCCCGCGCAATCGGCGTGTTGAGGGTGGCAAGGCACAGAGGCTCCCAGAGACGCCTGGTCAGGTCGGTGTTCTGTCCCTCGCGCTCCAGTAGCAGGGCGACCGTGCAATCCTCCGCCAGGGCGAATTTCCGTCGCCACAGGCGGTAGGCCATCTTTACAGCGGCACTTCGTTGCCGGAGTGACAGGCCCCTGGCTCGCAGTAGCCCGCCGCCGATATGCATTGGGCTCGGAAGCGGCAGCGACGCGAGGTCCAGGTCCTGGCCATCACCTCTGATGGCCAGGCGGAGCGGTGTTCGGGCGAAGAGGTCGGACTCCCTGAGACCGATGCTCTCCATGAGACGCAGGGTTTCCCGGTAGGCGCCGATCAGCAGGTGCTGACCGTTGTCGATGTTCAGTTCCCCGAAGCGCACGCAGCGTGCCCGTCCGCCAGGCTGACGGGCCGATTCCAGGATCTGAACAGAATAGCCTCTGGCCGCCAGTTCGACGCCGGCCGCCAGTCCGGCCCAACCGGCGCCCAGCACCAGTATCGGTTTTGGTTTCATGACCGCGCAGGGTTGGGTATCACCGGCGTTGCTCCCTGAGCCAGCGACGGTGACGGGCGGCTTCACGGCGTGCCGTGCGCCAGGCAAGCCAAAGTTTATGCCAGGATGGCAGCGAAATGCGTCGATTCAGTACGGGAAAGCCCTGCCTCTCTATCTCATCCAGCAGGCGCAGGTAAATGGCCGCCATCATCAGGGCTGCGCGTTGGCGATATCGGTCCTCTTCCGGTAGCCTGGAGAAGGCGGCGCGATAAAAGGTGCGGGCACGATCCGCCTGACATTTGAACAGCTCCCGCAGCGCCTCGGAGTCCCTACCTCGAATCAGATCTTCGGGGGTGATGCCGAAACGCGTCATCTCATCTTCCGGGATGTAGATTCGTCCCCGACGAGCATCTTCACCGACGTCTCGGAGGATGTTCGTGAGCTGAAAGGCCATGCCGAGGTCATGGGCATACCGCAGCGTGTGGCGCTCCTGGTAACCGAAGATTTCGGTCGAGAGCATTCCCACCACGCTGGCAACGCGGTAGCAGTAGAGCGAGAGCTCCTTGAAATCCGCGTAGCGGTTCTGATCGAGGTCCATCTCCATGCCATCTATGATTTCAAGGAAATGCTCTTCGGCCAGTTCATAGCGCTCCAGCATCGGCGCCAGGGCGCGGGTTACCGGATGCTGGGGGGTGCCGTGGAAAAGACGGCCGATTTCCTCCCGCCACGCCTGGAGTTGGGTGCGGGCAAGTGCCGGACTTGCGCTTTCGTCGACAATATCATCCACCTCCCGGCAAAATGCATAGAGGGCGGTGATGGCCCGACGCTGCTCCGAGGGGAGAAACAGAAAGCTGTAGTAGAAACTGGAACCGCTACGGGAAGTACGGTCCTGGCAGTACTCATCGGGCGTCATGAAGATTTTTTGATGTTAGGAAACAAGGATCCGCGCAGCCACGCCATCTTGAGTATAATGGCTCATCCTGGCGGTTGTAAGGGTGGAAAGTGAACGATATGGAGCCCCGAAATGCAGAAGAGCAGTAACGTGGTGTGGCAGGAGCAGAAGGTGAATCGGCAGGACAGGGAGCGCCTGAATGGTCACGGCAGTGTGGTATTGTGGTTCACCGGGCTCTCCGGTTCCGGTAAATCGACCGTGGCCCATGCGGTCGAAGAGCGGTTACACGGCTACCGCTGCCGTACGATCGTCCTGGACGGCGACAACGTTCGACACGGTCTGTGTGGCGACTTGGGGTTTTCCATCGATGATCGGCACGAAAACATCCGCCGCATTGGCGAAATGGCCAAGCTGTTTCTCGATGCCGGCGTGATCTCCCTGACCGCCTTCATCTCGCCCATGTGCAGTGACCGCAATCGGGTCCGCGAGCTGATTCCGGATGGTGAATTCCTCGAGATCTACTGCAAGTGTCCCATCGAAGTCTGTGAGGAGCGGGATGTGAAGGGGCTCTACCGAAGGGCCCGGGTGGGGGATATCAAGGAGTTTACCGGCATCTCTTCACCGTATGAAGAGCCGGAAAAGCCGGAGTTGACTATCGATACCCATGAGCTTTCGCTCGAGGAGAGCGTGGAGCAGGTTATCAATCTCCTGCACGATCGGGGAGTGCTGAGGGAGGAGAAGGTCTCCACGGCCGCAGGCTCCTGAATAGCATCCGTAGCAGATCGCGTCGCCGCAGCCGGGGACGGGCGAATACGTCCTCGGCTGCGGCCAATCGTTCCAGAACCGCCAGCCCGCCCTCCACGATCATCCGGATTTCGAGCCCGAATCGGCCCCTCAGCCGCGAGCCCAGGGGCGCTCCCTCCAGCATCATCGCGCGCGCCCGCGCCACCTGGGCGTTAAACAGTCGGCGCATGGCCGGGTCGCTCCGGCGCTGCTCGAAGTGCACCTCCGACACCCCCAGTGCCTCCATCTCATCAACCGGGATGTAGATGCGCCCGTTTTCATCGAAGTCCTGCGCCAGGTCCTGGTAGAAGTTGATGAGTTGCAGGGAGGTGCAAATGCGGTCCGACAGCGCGAGGTTTTCCGTACTGGCACTGCCGTGCAGATGCAGAAGCAGGCGACCAACCGGATTTGCCGAGCGTCGGCAATAGTCGAGCAGGTCTTCGAAGTCCCGGTAGCGTTTTCGGGTGACATCCTGGCGGAAGGCCGACAGGAGATCGAAAAAGAGCGATACCGGCAGTGGCTTGTGCTTGAGGACATCGGCCAGGGCAATAAATACCGGATCAGTCGGCGGTTGCCCCGCTGCGGTCTGCCCAAGCCGTCCCTGGTAGTCATCCAGCGCCTGCAGCCGGGTCTCGATATCGTCTGCCCCCTCGTCGGCGAGATCGTCGGCGGTACGGGCGAATGCGTACACTACCGCGACCGGACGGCGCATGGGGCGGGGGAGTATCCAGGAGGCGACCGGAAAGTTTTCGTAATGGGATTGCGCCAGGGATTGGCAGTGCCGATAGGCGGTCTCCACTGTATCTGGCGCTAGCGGTACTGGCGGTCTGTTCGTCATCCGCACCTCGTTTACACCGGTCTTTTCGCGGCTTCCGCCGCTCCTACAGGTTACTGGCGGGGGCGGTTGCGGTGAGCCAGTCGAGCACCAGCTGCGGCTCTTCGATCATGCCGTTGGCGCCCCAGTCACCGGGGTGGTCGGTTTCTCCCAAGTACCCCCAAAGCGCCACCAGGGTTGCCATACCGGCGTTGCGGCCGGCGACGATATCCCGCTCGGCATCGCCGATGTAGAGGCAGCTTTGCGGAGCCGTGCCTGTATCGTGGCAGGCCCGATGCATGGGGGCGGGATGCGGTTTGTTCTCCGGGACGGTATCGCCACTGACAATGGTCGCCGCCCGCTGACTGAGCCCCAGCGCAGCCATCAGCGGTTGGGTCAGCCAGGCGGGTTTGTTGGTAACGACGCCCCAGGCCATTTGGCGCCGCTCGAGTTCCGAAAGGAGTTCATCCATGCCGGGAAACAGTTGCGTGCGTGTGGCAATTTCGGCCCTGTAGTGCTCCAGCAGTGAACTGCGCAGCCGGTCGAAGTCGGGGGCGCCCGGCTCCAGGCCGAAGCCGAGCCGGATGAGGGCGATTCCTCCATGCGACACCACGGGGCGGATTGCCTCGTACCCCAGGGGCGCGCGGTCCTCCTCTATCAGAACTGCGTTTAATGCATCCGCCAGATCCGGGGCGGTGTCGGCCAAGGTACCGTCCAGATCGAACAGCACCGTCTTGATGATGCTCATTCTTCCCGTACGCAGTGGGCCAGGTAATTCACATCGACATTTCTGCCGAGGCTGTACTGGCGGGTCAGCGGGTTGTAACTCAGGCCCGTCAGCTCCCTGACCCGCAGACCGCCTTGGCGGGCCCAGCTCTCCATCTCCGAGGGACGAATAAACTTGGCGTAATCGTGGGTGCCTTTGGGCAGCAGCCGTAGCAGGTATTCGGCGCCGACGATGGCGAACAGGTACGATTTGGGATTTCGGTTCAGGGTGGAGAAAAACACCCTGCCGTCCGGTTTGACCAGCCGTGCACAGGCAGCGATGGCCGACGCCGGGTCGGGGACATGCTCCAGCATCTCCATGCAGGTCACCGCATCGAACGCTCCCGGCATCTCCTCCGCCAGGGCCTCTACCGTGATCTGTCGGTATTCGACCTTCACACCCGATTCGAGTTGGTGCAGACGTGCCACCGACAGCGGTGCCTCGCCCATATCGATGCCGGTGACCTCGGCGCCGCGTGCGGCCATGCTCTCGGAGAGAATGCCGCCGCCACAGCCCACGTCCAAAACCCTCTTCCCCGAAAGCCCGACCCGCTCGTCGACATAATCCAGGCGCAACGGATTGATTTCGTGCAGCGGCTTGAACTCGCTTTCCGGGTCCCACCAGCGCGAAGCCAGCTCCTCGAACTTGCGCAGCTCGCTCGGATCGACGTTGTGTACCTGTTCGTTCATCTTCTCTCTCGTGTTAACCACGGGGCACACGGGGATCACGGGGGATTCAGGGACTGCGTATATGGGTTCTCGCGGCCTTGTCGAATTTTTATCCCCGTGCCCCCCGTGGTTTAGCTACTCAATCAAATTCGCCCAACTTCTTTCGCCACTCCGCCGTGCGGGCGCGAAGCGCCTCGACGTCGATGGTGGTCAGTTCACCGTCCCGGAGCACGTGACGGCCCGCTACCCAGACATCGGTTACCTGATCGCGGCCGGCGGCGTAAACCAGCTGTGAAAGGGGATGATAGACCGGACTGGTTTCGATGTCGTCGAGCCGCACGGCAACCATATCGGCGGCCTTGCCGGGTTCCAGGGAACCCGTGACGCCGTCCAGGCCCAGAGCACGAGCCCCGTTCAGGGTTGCCATCCGCAGCGCCGCGGCGGCGGGGAGGGCGCTGGCATCCCCCGCCACGCCTTTGGCCAGCAGGGCGGCGGTGCGCATCTCGCTGAACAGGTCCAGGTCATTGTTGCTGGCGGGGCCGTCGGTGCCCAGGGCGGTATTGATGCCCGCTCCGAGCAGTTTTGCTGTTGGGCAGAATCCGCTTGCCAGCTTGAGGTTGGATTCCGGGCAGTGCGCCACATGGGCACCTCCTGCGGCAATCCGCTCGATCTCGTCCTGTTCCAACTGCGTCATGTGAACCGCCAGCAGGCGGGGTGACACCAGCCCGATTCGTTCCAGTCTCTCAATCGGACGCACTCCGAACTGCTGGACCGAATCGTTGATCTCATCCGCGGTCTCATGGAGGTGGATATGGACCGGGATGTCCAGCTCCTCCGCGTAGGTGGCAACCCTTTCCAGGGGGCCGTCCGATACGGTGTAGGGCGCGTGGGGGGCAAATGCGGTGGTCACCAGGGTGTCGTTGCGCAGCCCGTCGTGGACCTCCAGGGCCTTGTGCAGGTACTCATCGGCATTCTCCGCCCAGGCAGTCGGAAAGTCGATGATGATAAGTCCCACCACGGCTCGAATCCCGGCTTGCTTGGCCTGTCGTGCCACCTCGTCCGGGAAGAAGTACATGTCATTGAAGCAGGTGGTACCGCTGCGCAGCATCTCCGCCATCGCCAGCTGCGAGCCGTCGCGGACGAACTCCGGACTCACCCAGCGTGCCTCGGCCGGCCAGATGTGGCTCTTCAGCCACTCCATCAGCGGCAGGTCGTCGGCCAGACCGCGCATCAGCGACATGGCCGCATGGGTATGGGCGTTGATCAGACCCGGAATCAGGACATGGCCGGGCAGGTCGATTTCGTTTTCGGCCCGGTATTCGGCCCTGGCCGAATCGGTGGGACGAATCGCCACGATACGCCCGGCATCCACTGCGATGCTGTGGCGCTCGAGCACGCCCTCCGGTTCGACCGGAATCACCCAGCCGGCGTGAATCAGGGTTTCCACGTTCATGGGGGCAGAAAGATACAGGATTTCAGGCGCGGGATGCGAGTGGAACCGCCCCAGCACCGGAAATTTCCGTCCATGTAGGAGCGGCGGATGCCGCGAAAAGGGGCCGCGTCCCGATTCGTTAGCAATTGTGGCTTCCACCGCTCCTGCCCCGATGAGGGATCCGGGAAACCCGGTGAATGGTAGAATGTGCGCCGATATCGGACGCGAGACCCGTTTTTATGAAATACGACACCATACGTGCCGTCCTCTGGGAGGACGAACACCTGAAGCTGCTGGATCAGCGCCGACTGCCCGCCGAGGAGACGTATATAGAATACGACGAGCCGCTCGCCGTTGCCGGGGCCATTCGCGATATGGTGGTTCGTGGCGCGCCGGCCATCGGGGTAACCGCTGCCTATGGCGTAGTGCTGGCCGCGCGGCGCCGCTATGCGGCACAGCCCGAGGGCTGGCGGGAGGCCATCCGTGCCGATTTCGAGACACTGGCGGCATCGCGTCCGACCGCGGTGAATCTGTTTTGGGCGCTGGAGCGCATGGGACGGGTCATGGACACGGTCTCCGGAGAACCGGTCGCTCCGCTGCTCGCCGAGGCGCAGCGCATTCATGAGGAAGACGTGGCGGCCAATCGTCGTATGGGCGAGTTGGGCGCCGCGCTGATTGCTGCCGAGGGCCGGGGGGTTCTGACTCACTGCAATACCGGTTCGCTCGCCACCGGGGGCTACGGCACCGCGCTGGGAGTGATTCGCAGCGCCTTCGAACAGCAGCGCATCGCGCAGGTGTATGCCGATGAAACCCGGCCCTGGCTGCAGGGAGCCCGGCTCACTGCCTGGGAGCTGGTCAAGGACGGTATACCCGTGACGCTGCTGGCCGATGGTGCCGGCGCGGCGCTGATGCGGGAAGGGCGGGTGAGCTGGCTGATTGTCGGTTCCGATCGGATTGCCGCCAACGGCGACGTCGCCAACAAGATCGGCACCTACCACGCCGCTATCGCCGCGCGGTACCACGGAGTGAAGGTGATGGTGGTGGCGCCGACCTCCACGGTGGACATGAGTCTTCCCGGCGGTGATCGGATCCCGATCGAGAGCCGCTCTGCGGATGAGGTTCTGGGCTGTGGCGGCCGACCGGTTGCCGCTCCGGGGGCGAAGGCCTGGAATCCCGCCTTTGACGTGACGCCGGCGGAGCTGATCGATGCCATTGTTACCGAAAAGGGCGTGGTGGAGCAGCCGACCAGGGCGAAGATGGCGGACATGATGAAAAAGCCGGTGCTTTGAAAGCGCAAACGGGTGCGAGAGGCTCCCTCGGCCTTTCTGAGCCGTTTTATGCCGGATGCGGGGGCTGAGGCGGATATGGTATGATTGTGCCTATTTATCGGCTCCAGACCTGTATTTTGCCCCAGCAGCAGGAAATACAGGCATCCAGCGCCGGTTTCACCCGATTTCGAAGAAACGGACCTCCTGCTAGATGACGGAATTCGCCAAAGAAGTCCTCCCGATCAATATCGAGGAGGAGATGAAGCAGTCGTACCTCGATTACGCCATGAGCGTGATCGTGGGCCGCGCCCTTCCTGATGTCCGTGACGGCCTCAAACCGGTCCACCGGCGCGTGCTCTACGCCATGCGGGAGCTGGGCAACGAGTGGAACAAACCTTACAAGAAGTCGGCCCGCGTTGTCGGTGATGTGATTGGTAAGTACCACCCCCACGGCGACTCGGCGGTGTACGACACCATCGTCCGTATGGCACAGCCGTTTTCCCTGCGCTACATGCTGGTGGACGGGCAGGGTAACTTCGGTTCCGTCGACGGTGATTCGCCGGCGGCCATGCGATACACCGAAGTGCGCATGGCGCGCATCGCCCATGAAATGCTGGCGGACATCGACAAGGAAACCGTCGACTTCATCGCCAACTATGATGAATCGGAAAGCGAGCCGGAGGTCCTGCCCGCCCGGCTGCCGAATCTGTTGATCAACGGTTCGGCCGGTATTGCCGTGGGCATGGCCACCAATATCCCGCCTCACAATATCAGGGAAGTAGTGACCGGCTGTCTGGCGCTCATCGACGACCCGGATCTCGATATCGCCGGGCTGATGCGTTATATCCCCGGACCCGACTTTCCCACCGGCGGCATTATCAATGGCGCCCGCGGCATCCATGAGGCGTATCACACCGGGCGCGGCCGCATCTATGTGCGTGCTGTCACCGAGATTGAGACGCAGGACAATGGTCGCCAGCGTATTGTCGTCCATGAGTTGCCGTACCAGGTCAACAAGGCGCGTCTTCTGGAGAAGATTGCCGACCTGGTGAAGGAAAAGAAGATGGAGGGGATCAGCGAACTGCGCGATGAGTCCGACAAGGACGGCATGCGCATGGTGATCGAACTCAAGCGCGGCGAAGTCCCCGAAGTGGTCCTGAATAATCTCTACCAGCAGACGCAGATGCAGAACGTGTTCGGCATCAACATGGTGGCGCTGGTGGAGGGGCAGCCGCGGCTGCTCAACCTCAAGGCAGTGCTGGAGTCCTTCATCCGTCATCGCCGCGAGGTGGTCACCCGCCGTACCGTTTATGAACTGCGCAAGGCGCGCGAACGGGCCCATGTCCTGGAAGGACTGGCTATCGCGCTGGCCAATATCGACCCCATCATCAAGCTGATCCGGGAAGCCGCCAGTCCTGCCGAGGCCAAGGCGGGGCTGCTCTCCACTGTGTGGGAGTCCGGTATGGTGAATGCGATGCTGGAGGGCGCCGGCGCAGACGCCTCCCGTCCCGAAGGGCTCAGCAGGGAGTATGGCCTGGTCGAGGGTGGCTATCGGCTATCCGAAGCTCAGGCCCAGGCGATCCTCGACTTGCGACTGCACCGCCTTACCGGTCTGGAGCAGGACAAGATCCTCAGCGAGTACAAGGAACTGCTCAACACCATCGAGGGGCTCATCGAGATTTTGGAGAGCTACGAACGGCTGATGGAGGTGATTCGGGGTGAGCTCGAGGCTGTGCGTGAACAGTATGGTGATGAGCGGCGCACCGAGATCCTTGCCACTCATCTGGATCTGACCTTGGAGGATTTGATCAGCGAGGAGGATGTGGTGGTTACCCTCTCGCACGAGGGCTATGCCAAGGCCCAGCCGCTGGCCGATTATCGGGCCCAGCGCCGTGGTGGCCGGGGGCGCTCGGCAACCTCCATGAAAGATGCGGATTTCATCGACAAGCTGTTCGTGGCGAACACCCACGATACCATCCTCTGCTTCTCCAGCCGTGGTCGCGTTTACTGGCTGAAGGTTTACGAGTTGCCGCAGGCTGGGCGCAATGCCCGTGGCAAACCCATTATCAATCTGCTGCCACTGGAAGCGGAAGAACGCATCAATGCGGTCCTGCCCATCCGCGAGTTCGAGGAGGGCAAGTACGTCTTCATGGCCACCGCCAACGGTACGGTCAAGAAGACGCCGTTGGTTGATTTCTCACGTCGGCGTTCCACCGGCATCATTGCCATCGATCTGGTCGAGAAGGATCGCCTGGTGGGCGTGGATATCACCGATGGTGAACGGGAGGTGATGCTCTTCTCCACCAGCGGCAAGGCGATACGCTTCAACGAACGTGATGTACGCCCGCTCGGTCGGGTTTCGCGCGGCGTGCGCGGCATCCGGCTGAAGGAGAATCAGCAGGTGGTGTCGCTGATCGTTGCCGAGGGTGAGGGGTGCGTGCTGACCGCTACCGAAAACGGGTACGGCAAGCGCACCCGCACTGAAGAGTATCCGACCTACGGTCGCGGTGGTCAGGGCGTGATCTCCATCCAGACTGCCGGACGCAACGGTCCGGTAGTCGGTGCCGTGCTGGTGGAGGAGGAGCATCAGATTATGCTGATCACCAACGGTGGCACCCTGGTACGCATGCGGGTCGACGAGATCTCCGTCATGGGCCGTAATACCCAGGGCGTGAAGCTGATCAACCTCGATGAAGGGGAGAAGCTGGTCGGTATCGAACCAGTGGCCGAAACCGACGAAGAGGATGCCGAGGGCGCTGAGGGCGACGAGTCCGACGGCGAGTCCGCAGAATAAGTTGAAAACAGCATGAACCACGGGGCGCACGGGGTACACGGGGAGAATTCATTGGATAATCCCCCGTGCTCCCCGTGTACCCCGTGGTTCATTCGCTTTTCGTAATCAGGAGACTCAAATGGCACGGGTGTTTAACTTCAGTGCGGGGCCGGCGATGTTGCCGCAGGTGGTGATCGAGCGGGCCCGCGAGGAGATGCTGGACTGGCAGGGCAGTGGTATGTCGGTGATGGAGATGAGCCATCGCGGCAAGGAATTCATGTCGATCGCGGCAAAGGCGGAGGCCGATCTGCGTGAGCTGATGGGGATTCCCTCCAACTACAAGGTCCTGTTCCTGCAGGGCGGCGCCTCCAGTCAGTTCGCCATGGTTCCCATGAACCTGCTGCCGGGCAAGGGCAGGGCGGACTACATCAACACCGGCTCTTGGTCGAAGAAGGCGATTGCCGAAGCCAAGCGCTATGGCCAAGTGAATCTCGCGGCTGAAACCTCCATGACCTGTCCTGCACAGGATGCATTGCAACTGAGCGCGGATGCCGCCTACGTCCACTACACCCCGAATGAAACCATCCAGGGCGTCGAGTTCCCCTACGTCCCGGAGACCGGCGATATTCCGCTGGTGGCGGACATGTCCTCTACTATCCTGTCCCGGCCGATTGATGTCTCGCGATTCGGTGTCATCTATGCCGGCGCCCAGAAGAACATCGGCCCGGCAGGGCTGACGGTGGTCATCGTCCGCGAAGACCTGATCGGCGAGTGTCTCGAAGGCACCCCGAGCATGTTCCAGTACAAGACCCATGTCGATGCCGATTCCATGTACAACACGCCGCCCACCTACGCCTGGTATCTGTCGGGGCTGGTGTTCGACTGGCTGAAAAACGATATCGGCGGCCTGGACAAAATGGCCGAGATCAACGAGCGCAAGGCGAAGAAACTGTATGACGCCGTGGATGGCTCCGGCTTCTATGCTAATCCGGTCGAGCCCTCCTGCCGCTCCTGGATGAACGTACCCTTCACCCTTGCCAATGCTGATCTGGATGCCACGTTCCTGGAAGAAGCCGGGAAGCAGCGTCTGACCACTCTCAAAGGGCATCGCTCGGTCGGCGGCATGCGTGCCTCCATCTACAACGCCATGCCCGAAGAGGGTGTAGACGCGCTGGTGGCTTTCATGGCCGACTTCGAAAAGCGCCATGGGTAAAAAATATTGACCGCTAAGGACGCGAAGAGGCGCTAAGGTAAACCGGTCCGTCACTGGGTTAAGCTCGGCCGCTTCTGAAGGGGCGGTGATTGAGCGGGTAGCATCGCTCGACTTTAAGAGTTTGAGCGTGGCTCTCCAAAACTCTTTAGCGAACCTTCGTGTCGCCATGAGTGAAAAGTATTAACCGCTAAGGACGCGAAGAGGCGCTAAGGTAAACCGGTCCGTTACCGGATTAAGCTCGGCCGCTTCTGAAGGGGGCGGTGATTGAGCGGGTAGCATCGCTGGACTCTTAGAGTTTGAGCGTGGCGCTCCAAAACCCTTAGCGAATCTTCGCGTCCTTTGCGGTAAACAAACGATCCGGAGGTTGGGGATGTACAAAATTTTGACGTTGAACAATATCTCAGTGGCAGGGTTGGAGAAACTGCCGCGGGAGCGGTACGAGGTTGCTTCGGAGATCCAGCATCCGGATGCCATCCTGCTGCGTTCCTTCAAGATGCACGGTATGGAGATCCCCAAGTCGCTGAAGGCGGTGGGGCGAGCCGGGGCCGGGGTGAACAACATTCCCGTCGAGGATATGAGCAAACGGGGCATACCCGTATTCAATGCGCCGGGCGCCAACTCCAATGCGGTCAAGGAGCTGGTGATCGCCGGCATGCTCATCGCTTGCCGCAATATCGGGCCGGCCTGGGATTTCGCTCGCGGGCTGGAGGGAACCGATGCCGAAATCAGCAAGCAGGTCGAGGCCGGCAAGAAAAACTTTGGCGGCTATGAGCTGCCGGGGCGCACCCTGGGGGTGATCGGTCTCGGGGCCATCGGCGGTCGCGTCGCAAACGCCGCGATTTCCCTGGGCATGAACGTCATCGGTTTCGATCCCGGCATCACCGTAGAGGGGGCCTGGGCCCTCGATGCGGGGGTGCGTAAGGCCGCCAGTATCGATGAAGTCCTCACCCATTCGGACTTCGTGACCTTTCATGTGCCGCTGGTGGATGCTACCCGTGACCTCATCAATGCCGACCGTCTGAAACGCATGCGGGACGGCGTGGTGATCCTGAACTTTGCCCGTGACGGCATCGTTGACGACAAGGCGGTGGTCGAGGCCATCGCTTCAGGCAAGGTCTATGGCTATGTCTGTGACTTCCCCAGCAATCTGCTGAAGGACACCCCCAAGGTCGTTAGCCTGCCGCATCTGGGCGCATCGACCCGGGAGGCGGAAGAAAACTGTGCGGTGATGGTGGCCGAGCAGGTACGGGACTACCTCGAGACGGGCAACATCGTCAATTCCGTGAATTTCCCCGAAGTCATCATGCCGCGCGCCGAGAACTGTTATCGGTTGGTGGTGGTGAACAGCAACGTGCCGAACATGCTGGGACAAATCTCCACCAAGCTCGCGGACACGGGCGTCAATATCCACGACATGCTCAACAAGTCGAAGGGTGAACTCGCCTACACGCTGGTGGATGTCGATCAGGCAATTCCCGAGTCCTGTGTGGCCGATATCGAGGCCATCGACGGCGTGCTTGCGGTGCGAGTAATCGACTGAACTGAAAATTTCGCGACAGAGGGCACAGAGTTTTACGTTATTGTCTCTTTGTTTTCTGTGGCTATTTGTGTAGACGACGTCAATGAGTGAAGAGCGACTTCAGGCGATCCGCGAGCGCATCGATGCGCTGGACGGGCAGATCCAGGATCTGATTGCAGAGCGGGCGGCGCTCGCCCAGGAAGTGGCGCGCGTGAAGCTGGATGCGGGCGAGGAGGCTTTGTTCTATCGCGCCGAACGTGAGGCGCAGATCCTGCGGCGGGTAAAGGAGCGCAACAACGGACCCTTGTCCGACGAAACCATGGCCCGGCTGTTCCGGGAGGTCATGTCGGCCTGTCTGGCTCTGGAGCAGCCGATGACCATCGCCTTTCTGGGGCCCGAGGGAACGTTCTCCCAGGAAGCGGTGCTGAAGCATTTCGGCCATGCCATCAAGGGTGCTCCGCAGGCCGCTATCGACGAGGTCTTTCGCGAGGTGGAGGCCGGCAGTGCCGATTATGGCGTGGTGCCCGTTGAGAATTCGACGGAAGGTGCGGTGAATATCACGCTGGATCTGCTGCTGCGCACGTCCTTGAAAATCTGCGGCGAAGTCGAGTTGCGGATCCATGATCATCTGATGTCGCGGGAGCGTTCGCTCGAGGGGATCCGAACCATCTACTCTCATGCGCAGTCGTTTGCCCAGTGCCGGGAGTGGCTGGACAGCCATCTGCCCAATGTCAGGCGGGTCGCCGTCAGCAGTAACTCCGAAGCTGCCCGCATGGCCGCAGCGGAGAATGGAGCGGCTGCCGTGGCCGGTGCTACTGCCGCTGAATTGTTCGGGTTGAATCGACTGGCTGAGAACATCGAGGATATCCCCGACAATACGACCCGGTTTCTAATACTCGGCCGGGAGGACACGCCACCAAGCGGCGAGGACAAGACCTCGCTGCTGGTGTCCAGCCGGAATGAGTCAGGAGCGCTGTTTCAGTTACTGAAGCCGCTGGCCGATAACGGCGTATCGATGACCCGTATCGAGTCCCGGCCATCCCGGCAAGGCATGTGGGAGTACGTCTTCTTCGTGGACCTTGAAGGCCATCGGGAGATGCCGGCGGTGGCCAGCGCACTCGTCGAACTGGAGCGAAACGCCTCCCTGTTCAAGGTGCTCGGTTCGTTTCCCAAGGCGGCGTTGTAATGAATTTGGTTTAGCCACAGAGAACACGGAGAGCTGCGGATTAACCGCGGGGGACACGGGGCGCACGGGGTTGTTGAATTGGGTGACGCCTTGCCGGGTTATCGCCCCGGGCCGAGCAAATACAAAAGGGTTTTCCCCCGAGTCCCCCGTGCTCCCCGTGGTTTAATCTCTGTGTTCTCTGTGCCCTCTGTGGTTTTATTTAGTTAATACAGGTTATGACTGATTTTACCGAACGCGCGGCGCCCGGTGTGCGCGGGCTGCAGCCTTATCAACCCGGCAAGCCGATTGAGGAGCTGGAGCGGGAGCTGGGCATCACCAACGCGGTGAAGCTGGCTTCCAACGAGAATCCGCTCGGGCCGAGCCCGCTCGCCGTCGAGGCGGGTCGCAAGGCGATGACGGATGTCGGGCTCTATCCGGACGGCAACGGTTTTCGCCTGAAGCAAAAGCTCGCGGAACGGATCGGGGTGGCGATGGAGCGCATTACCCTCGGCAATGGCTCCAGCGATATTCTGGAATTCGTGGTACGCGCCTTTGTGCAGCCGGGAGATACGGTGCTGTTTTCGGAGCACGCCTTTGCCATCTACCCGATCCTGGCGATGACCGTCTCGGCCAAGCCGGTTTCCGTGCCGGCCAGGGAATGGGGACACGACCTGGCGGCCATGGCGGCGGCGATCACTCCGGAAACCAAAGTGGTGTTCGTGGCTAATCCCAACAACCCGACCGGCACCTGGCTTCGTGGTGATGAATTGGAAGCCTTCATCGCCAAAATGCCCGCAGAGACGGTGGTGGTGGTGGATGAGGCCTACTTCGAGTACGGTCGCCGTCTGGAATCGGACTACCCCGATGCCGTGGCCTGGGTGGAAAAGTATCCCAATCTGGTCGTCAGCCGAACCTTCTCGAAGTGTCACGGCCTTGCCGGACTGCGCGTCGGTTACGGGATATCGCATCCGGGCGTGGCGGATCTGCTGAACCGGGTGCGCCCCCCATTCAACGTCAATAGCGTCGCCCTCGCGGCTGCCGAGGCGGCGTTGGATGATGACGCCCATCTTTCCAGGACTCTGGAGGTGAACGCCGAGGGTATGAAACAGCTGGCCGCTGGTTTCGATACGCTCGGCCTCTCCTATATCGGGTCGGTCGGCAACTTCATCTCGGTGAATGTGGGCCGCGAGGCCGGTCCGGTCTACGAGGCCCTGCTGCGCGAGGGTGTTATTGTCCGACCCATTGCCGGATATGGCATGCCGGACCACCTTCGCATCACCATCGGTGCCGCCGAACAGAATGAGAGAGTCCTGACTGCCCTGAACACGGTTCTGGGGCGCTGAAAAACAGATCAAGAGGTAGTTGCAAAAATGATCATCATCATGAGCACCGGTGTCAGCGAAGAGCACATCGCCGGTGTTGAAAAACGGTTGGAGTCCATGGGGCTGGGGAGCAATGTCTCCCGGGGTATCGAACGCACGGTAATTGGCGCGATCGGTGACGAGACCAAGGCGGACAAGGAAGCACTGCAGGCGCTGCCCGGCGTCGAGGATGTGATTCGCGTCATGAAGCCCTACAAGATCGTCGCCCGCTCCTACCACAAGGAGGACACCGTGGTGGACATCGGCGGCGTCAAGCTGGGTGGGAATACCGTGCAGGTGATTGCCGGTCCCTGTTCCGTGGAGACCCAGGAGCAGATGGACAGGGCGGCGGAAATGGTCGTCGCTGCGGGGTGCCGGCTGATGCGGGGCGGGGCCTTCAAGCCGCGCACCAGCCCCTACTCCTTCCAGGGCCACGGCGTGGAAGGACTGGAGATCTTTCGCGCCGCGGCGGACAAGCAGAAGCTGCCGATCGTCACTGAGTTGATGGATGTGCGCAGTCTCGATGCCTTTGACGAGTACAACGTGGACGCCATCCAGATCGGCACCCGCAATATGCAGAACTTTGATCTGCTGAAAGAGGTAGGTCGGATCCAGAAGCCGGTGATCCTCAAGCGCGGCATGTCGGCGACCATCAAGGAGTGGCTGATGTCGGCCGAGTACATTGCCGCCGGCGGTAACCACAACATCATCTTCTGCGAGCGTGGCATTCGTACATTCGAAACCTACTATCGCAACGTCCTGGACGTCACTGCCATACCGGTCCTGAAGAAGGAGACCCACCTGCCGGTCATCGTCGATCCGAGCCACGCCGGCGGCAAGGCGTGGATGGTCCCGGCCCTGGCTCGCGCGGCCGTGGCCGCCGGTGCCGACGGTCTGCTGGTGGAGATGCATCCGAGTCCGTGCGAGGCCTGGTGCGATGCCGATCAGGCTATTACACCCGATGAACTCAACGCACTGATGGGTGAGCTCCGGGGGATCGCCAAAGCCATCGGTCGGGATGTCTGAGCCGCTGGTGCGACGTTTGGCAATCATCGGCGTCGGCCTGATCGGCGGTTCGCTGGCTCGCGCCTTGCGGGTGGCCGGCGGCGTCGGAGAGATTGTCGGCTGCGGGCGCGATGAGGGCCAGTTGGTGCGGGCGGTCGAATTGGGCATTATCGACCGGTATAGCACCGATCCGGCGGAAGCCGTGGGCGGGGCTGACGGCGTGGTTATCGGCACCCCGGTAGGGGCTATGGAGTCCATTCTGGAAGCCATTCGTCCCCATTTGGCCGATGGTGCAATCATCACGGATGTGGGCAGCACCAAAGGTTCAGTAGTGGCGGCGGCTCACCGGGTATTCGGGTCGCGCTGTCCGCCCGGGTTCGTTCCCGGTCACCCGATTGCGGGAACCGAACGCAACGGAGTGGAAGCCTCGTTTGCTGAACTGTTCCAGCGGCGGCGCGTGATCCTCACGCCGTTGCCGGAAAGCGATGCGGGTGCCACGGCGGCGGTACGGGCGATGTGGGAGAAGACCGGCGCAGTGGTCGAGACCATGACACCTCAGCACCATGATGAGGTGTTCGCCGCCACCAGCCACCTGCCTCACCTGCTGGCCTACAGTCTGGTCAACACCCTCGCCACCCTGGACGAAAAGGTGGAGATCTTCCGCTACGCCGCCGGTGGCTTCCGCGACTTTACCCGCATTGCCTCGAGCAACCCGCGCATGTGGCACGACATCTCTCTGGCCAATCGTGATGCCCTCCTGAAGGTGATGGACCGTTTCGAAGGTGATCTTCACCAGATGCGGCAGGCCATAGAGGCCGGCGACGGCGACTATCTGCTGGAGGTCTTCACCCGCGCCAAAGAGGCGCGTGACTGTTTCGTGGATAAGGCGGAAGAATAGATAACCACGGGGAACACGGGGTTCACGGGGGAAACCCCTTTGATTCAATTCTCCCCCGTGTTCCCCGTGAACCCCGTGGTTAATAGAAGATGCCAACGACTAACAACAAAGTGGAATTTCTGGTCAAACCGGGCGGGTGTCTCTCAGGACGTATCCGTGTGCCAGGCGACAAGTCGATCTCCCACCGCTCGGTGATGCTCGGCTCGCTGGCTGAAGGGATAACGGAGGTCAGCGGCTTTCTGGAAGGGGAGGACAATCTCGCCACTCTCGATGCCTTTCGGCAGATGGGAGTCCATATTGAAGGGCCTGAAAAAGGCCGGCTGCGGATCGAAGGTGTGGGTCTGCACGGCCTGAAACCACCGGGGAAACCGCTCTATCTGGGCAATTCGGGGACCTCCATGCGTCTGCTGACCGGCCTGCTGGCGGGGCAGAGCTTCGACGTGGAGATGGGTGGAGATGTCTCCCTCTCGAAGCGGCCGATGCGCCGCGTCACCGACCCGTTGAAGACCATGGGGGCGCAGTTGGAAACCGCGCCGGGGGGTACACCGCCGATTCGTATCCGCGGTGGTGCTGCGTTGAAGGCGATTCACTACGACCTTCCGGTGGCCAGCGCTCAGGTCAAATCCTGTCTGCTGCTGGCCGGCCTGTATGCGGACGGTCGTACCTGCATCACTGAACCGGCGCCGACCCGGGACCATACCGAACGGATGCTCGCGGGTTTCGGCTACCCCGTAGGTCGGACCGGTTCGACGGTTTGTGTCGAAGGTGGCGGGCATCTGACCGCCAGTTCGATCGAGGTACCGGCCGATATCTCTTCGGCGACCTTCTTTATGGTTGGCGCCGCCATCGCCGAGGGTTCCGATGTGCTTTTGGAGCATGTGGGTATCAATCCCACCCGTATCGGCGTCATTAATATCCTGCGCCTGATGGGAGCGGAGCTCGAGCTTGGCAACGAACGCGAGGTTGGCGGTGAACCGGTGGCGGACATTAGAGTCCGGGGCAGTCGATTGAAGGGGATTTGTATTCCCGAGGAACAGGTACCCCTGGCTATTGACGAATTCCCCGCACTTTTCGTGGCTGCCGCCTGTGCCGAAGGTGAAACGCGACTGACCGGCGCCCGGGAACTGAGGGTCAAGGAGAGTGACCGTATTCAGGTGATGGCGGATGGGCTCAATATCCTGGGCATCGATGCGTGTCCCACGGAAGACGGTATGGTGATCCAGGGCGGTACGCTGGGTGGCGGAATGGTGGAGAGCCATGGCGACCACCGTATTGCCATGGCCTTCGCGATGGCGGCACTGCGAGCGAATGACAACATTCGTATCCTCGACTGCGCCAATGTCAACACCTCCTTCCCCGGGTTCGTCGGTTTGGCTGCCGAGGCGGGATTGTCAGTGACCGAGGGCTAGTGGTTAGTGGCTAGTGGCTAGTGGCTAGTGGCTAGTAGCGAGGGGCGAGGGGCGAGGGGCGAGGGGCAACGACCAGCGACCAGCTGCTCACTCCCCGTCATTCCTGCGTAGGCGGGAATCCAGAGAGCAGTGGCATGGCTCAAAATGGATCCCCGCCTGCGCGGGGATGACGGTTCGCCTGCGCGGGGATGGCAGGCTCCTAAACCCTGCATGCTCACTCGGGCGAGCAGTTACCGGCGACCAAAGACCAGCGAGCGGTTTTTTCTTTCTTATAGTACGGTGAGAGCTACAATGGATCGGAATAACGTCCCGGTGGTTACGGTCGATGGGCCCAGTGGGGTCGGAAAGGGCACGATCAGCCAGCTTCTGGCCAAGCGCCTGGGGTGGCATTTCCTGGATAGCGGGGCCCTCTACCGTCTCACCGCACTTGCTGCCCGGCGGCATGGCGTGGCACTGGATGACGAGGAAGCCTTGAGTGGGCTTGCCGGTAGTCTCGATGTGCGGTTCGAGGCCGGGGAGCATGGTGGTACTGCGCTGGTTTTCCTGGAAAATCGAGACGTTACAGACGATATTCGGAAGGAGGAATGCGGCAGCGACGCCTCTGTGGTAGCGGCGCTGTTGCCTGTTCGCGAGGCCTTGCTGCAGCGCCAGCGCGCCTTCCGGCGGTCTCCGGGTCTGGTCGCTGATGGTCGTGATATGGGCACAGCGGTATTCCCGGATGCGCCTGCCAAGATCTTTCTGACAGCGAGCCCGGAGGTCAGGGCGGAAAGGCGTTATAACCAGTTGAAGCAAAAGGGTTTGGATGTTAACCTGCCCAGTCTTCTGCGAGAGATTGCCGAACGGGACGAGCGGGATAGCAATCGTAGCGCTTCGCCGCTCCGGCCTGCAGAAGACGCGATCGTGATCGACACTTCCGAACTCGGCGTGCAGGACGTGTTCGAACAAGTGATGTCGGCCATCGCCGAAAAGATTGAAGTAGATTGAATCAGTTAGTAAATAGAGTGCAATACGGGGATTCGCCGACGCCGCGAATCGGATATAACCATCAGCCCAACTGCCTCGCCCTGGCGACGCGGTTTCATATTTTCAGGTTACGGAGTAATGAGCGAAAGCTTTGCAGAACTTTTTGAACAGAGTCTGACCAACACCCAGATGCGCCCCGGCTCCATCGTGACCGGCACCATTGTGGATGTAGGCCAGGAAGTGGTGGTCGTGAACGCCGGACTGAAATCGGAAGGCATGATTCCGACCGAGCAGTTCCTCAACGAGAGCGGCGAGCTGGAAGTGCAGGTCGGCGATCAGGTGGAAGTCGCATTGGAGGCCGTGGAAGACGGTTTCGGTGCCACTCGCCTGTCTCGTGAGAAAGCGAAGCGTGCCGAGACCTGGAACCGCCTGGAAGAGGCTTCCGAGGCTGGCGAGACCGTCAACGGCCGGATTGTCGACAAGGTCAAAGGCGGCTTTACCGTCGAACTCAAAGACATCCGTGCTTTCCTGCCGGGCTCCCTGGTGGATGTCCGTCCGGTACGCGATACCACGTACCTGGAAGGCAAAGAGCTCGAGTTCAAGGTCATCAAGCTGGACCGTCGCCGCAACAATGTCGTGGTTTCCCGTCGCGCCGTCGTCGAGGCAGAGACCTCCGAAGAGCGCGAGGCCCTGCTGGAAAACCTGCAGGAAGGCCAGGTCGTCAAGGGCATCGTCAAGAATCTTACCGACTATGGTGCCTTCGTGGACCTGGGTGGTATCGATGGCCTGTTGCACATCACCGACATGGCGTGGAAACGGGTCAAGCACCCCTCCGAAATCGTCAATGTCGGCGACGAGATCGATGTCAAGGTCCTCAAGTTCGACCGCGAACGCAATCGTGTATCCCTTGGTCTCAAGCAGCTGGGCGAGGATCCGTGGGAAGATATCACCCGTCGTTACCCGGAAAGCACACGGCTGTACGGGAAGGTCACCAACCTCACCGATTACGGTGCATTCGTGGAGATCGAAGAGGGTGTCGAAGGGCTGGTCCACGTTTCCGAAATGGACTGGACCAACAAGAATATCCATCCCTCCAAGGTGGTTCAGCTGGGTGACGAGGTCGAAGTGATGATCCTCGACATCGACGAGGAACGTCGTCGAATCTCCCTGGGCATGAAGCAGTGTGCCACCAATCCATGGGAAGAGTTCGCTGCCACCCATAACAAGGGTGAAAAGGTCTCGGGCAACATCAAGTCCATCACCGATTTCGGTATCTTCATCGGCCTGGACGGTGGCATCGACGGTCTCGTACACCTCTCCGATATCTCCTGGAGTGAGACCGGCGAAGAGGCGGTTCGCAACTATAAGAAGGGCGAAGAAGTCGAGGCAGCCATTCTGGCGATCGACGCCGAGCGCGAACGTATCTCTCTGGGGATCAAACAGCTCGAGCAGGATCCGTTCTCCTCGTTTGTTGCTGAGAATCCGAAGGGCAGTATCGTCAAGGGCGTGGTCAAGGAAGTGGATGCGAAGGGAGCCGTTGTACAGCTGGCCGACCAGATGGAAGGCTTCCTGCGTGCCTCGGAGCTGTCCCGCGATCGTGTCGAGGATGCCCGCACCGTGCTGAACGAGGGTGAGGAGATCGAAGCCCGATTTATCGGTGTCGATCGGAAGAACCGCACCATCAATCTTTCCATCAAGGCGAAGGACATGAAAGAAGAGGCCGACGCCATGCAGGATTACAACCGGCAGTCGGCGGTAGTCAATCCGACCCTGGGCGACCTGCTCAAGGAACAGATGGAAAAGAAAAGCGATTAACTGGCAGATGTGACGGCTTTACCAGTCGTAAGTGAGGGAAAGCCGCTCTAAGTTGCCAGCAGTACGATTGGGAGGTCCGGGTCGAAGCCGGACCTCCATTCTCTCGCGGATATCATGATGACAAAATCCGAACTGATCGAGATACTTGCCAGTAAACAGTCGCAGCTTGCTCAAAAAGACGTTGAGCTGGCCGTGAAAACGATGCTGGAGCACATGGCCCAGACACTGGCCAGTGGCGATCGAATCGAGATCCGTGGCTTCGGTAGCTTTTCGCTGCACTATCGGCCTCCCCGCATGGGTCGTAATCCGAAAACCGGTGAAGCGGTCTCTTTGGGCTCGAAGTTTGTGCCTCATTTCAAGCCGGGCAAGGAATTGCGGGACCGTGTCAATGACGGCATGGAACGCGGAATGGAAATCCGGGATAACGGTACCGGTTGAGCCGCACACTCCATTCTTCTCGTTTTTCTTCCAATCACCTAACCAGCCTTTAGTCGCGAACCAGACGCTTACGGGAAACCTGAACGGGTTTGCCCGGATGCCCGATCCGATCATGTTGGTTGGAGTATCAGCCCCCCTTTGTAGTATCTTGCCAATATGTTGTCGGCCTCACGGGGTAGAGAGTGAAACGTATTCTGGCTTTCATCATTCTGTTGTGCTTCGCCGCCGCAGGGCTCGGTTTTGCCGTGCTGAACGCGGGTGATGTTCAGCTTAACTATTACTTTGGCGAAGCCGTGCTTCCTCTGGCACTGGTGGTTGTAGGGGCACTTGCGGTCGGGGCGTTGCTGGGACTCCTGTCCGCGGCCGGCATGCTGCTGGCCAGGAAACATGAAAGCAACCGTTTGCGCCGGCGGTTGCGTCTGGCTGAACAGGAAATCCGCAATATAAGGGAACTGCCGGTTCGGGACAGCCACTGAGATGATGCTGGAGCTGCTCTTTCTGTTGCTGCCGGTGGCGGCTTACTCCGGTTGGTGGACCGGAAGCCGTTCGCGTGGAAAGAAGCTTGAAGCGGGGGATACACGTTTTTCGGCGGCCTATTTCAAGGGACTGAATTTCCTTTTGAATGAACAGCCGGATAAGGCGATTGAAGTCTTTGTCCACATGCTGGAGGTGGACAGTGAAACCGTCGAGACACACTTCGCACTCGGCAATCTTTTTCTGCGACGTGGCGAAGTGGATCGGGCTATTCGTATTCACCAGAACCTCATCGCCCGCCCAACCCTGACCCGAGAGCAAAGGAACCAGGCCCTGTTTGAGCTGGGGCGGGACTACATGCGCGCGGGACTGCTGGACCGTGCCGAAAGTCTGTTCCTTGAACTGATGGAAGACGGGAACTACGGCTCCCCTTCGCTGCAGCAATTGATTGATATCTACCAGCAGGAGAAGGAGTGGGAGAGGGCCATCCATACGGCACGGCGGCTCGACGGTCGGTCCGGTAAACAGATGCGGCCGACCATCGCTCACTTTTACTGTGAGTTGGCCGAGGCGGAACTGGGCAAGGGGAGTTCCGTACAGGCTCAGAAGATGGTTAAAAAGGCCCTTTCCGAGGACAAGAACTGTGTGCGAGCCAGTCTCATTGAAGGACGATTGTTGCTGAACGCGGGTAGCCCGAAGGCGGCGCTGAAGGCGTACAAACGTGTGGAGCAGCAGGACCCCGACTATTTGCCGGAAGTGAGCGAGCCGGTGCAGATTTGCTACAGCGCATTGCAGCGTCCATCGGAGGCCACCGTCTTCCTGAAGGATGTCTTGCAGCGCCACGGCTCGGCGAGTATCGCTCTGGCTTTGGTGGAGCAGTTGCAGAAGTTGGAGGGCGAAGAGCGGGCCGTCGACTTTTTGACCGATTACTTGGAGCAGCATCCATCGGTGCGCGGTATGTCGCGGCTGATCGAACTGAAAGTGGCCGGTTCCGGCGAAGTTCAAAAGCAGGATTTCAAAATTCTACATACTCTCGTGGACAATATTCTCACCGGTAAGCCGGTCTACAAATGCGGTCACTGCGGCTTTAATGGCAGAACGCTCCACTGGCAGTGTCCCGGTTGCAAGCACTGGAGCACTATCAAACCCATCCATGGCGTCGAAGGAGAATAACCCCGAACATGGCTGACAATGGTCCGAAAATCATCGCGGCACTGGACTTTCCCGACTCGGAGCAGGCTTTCAGGCTCGTGGAACGGCTGAGCCCGGAAAGGTGCCGGCTGAAGGTGGGAAAGGAGTTGTTTGTTCGGGGCGGACCTCGGCTGGTGGAGCAGCTTGCAGCCGATGGCTATGATGTTTTCCTCGATTTGAAGTTTCACGATATTCCCAACACGGTGGCGCGGGCCTGTGAAGCCGCCGCCGATCTGGGGGTATGGATGGTCAACCTCCATGCACTGGGTGGGCGCCGAATGATGGAAGCGGCGCGCGAGGCCCTCGACAAGCGACAGCGCCGCCCCCTGCTCATCGGGGTGACGATCCTCACCAGCATGGGGAGCGAAGACCTGAAGGAGATCCAGCTGCCCGAGGATCCGGAGGCCAATGTTCTGCACTTGGCGCGCCTGGCCCAGCGTGCCGGCCTGGATGGTGTCGTTTGCTCGCCGAAAGAGGTCGCCGGTCTGCGGCGGGAGATTGCCGGTGAGTTTCGCCGGGTGACTCCGGGGATTCGCCCGGCCTGGGCAGCGACCGACGATCAGAAACGGATTACCACGCCGAGTGACGCCATCCGTTTGGGAAGCGACTACCTGGTGATTGGCAGGCCGATCACAGCCGCTTCCGATCCCTTGGAAGCCCTTCGCAAGATCGAAGAGGAACTCGGCGTCTAAGAGCTAACCGCAAAGGACGCAAAGAGCGCAAAGAATTAAAAATGCATCGCAGAGACGCAGAGGGCGCAGAGGTTCGCAGCGAAAACCGAAAAGGATTCTTGAAGCTGCGGTGAATCATTCCTTCTTAGCGCTCGCTCTTTGCGTCCTTCGCGGTTAACACCCCTTAATCCGGCGCGGGCTCGCCCAGACCCATGTTCTGCTCCTTTAACTTGTGTATCTCATCGCGCACCTTCGCTGCCTCCTCGAACTCCAGGTTGCGGGCATGCTGGTACATTTTCTCTTCCAGCTCCTTGAGCGTTTGCCGGAATTCGGCCGGGCTCAGGCTGGCGTACTTGATGACCTCTTCGGCGACTTTGGCGTAGCGCTTCGCCGTGCCGGGTGCTCCCGGATAACCCGTTTCGAGGATATCGCGCACGGCCTTCTGGATGCCCTTCGGCGTAATCCCGTGGGCCTCGTTGTAGGCCACTTGCTTCTCCCGGCGACGGTCCGTCTCGTCAATCGCGCGGCGCATGGAACCGGTAATCCTGTCGGCGTAGAGAATAGCCTTGCCATGCACATTACGGGCCGCACGCCCGATTGTCTGGATGAGTGCCGTCTCGGAACGCAGAAAGCCCTCTTTATCGGCATCCAGAATGGCCACCAGGGAGACCTCGGGCATATCCAGACCTTCGCGTAGCAGGTTGATGCCCACCAGCACGTCGAATTCGCCCAGGCGCAGGTCACGGATGATCTCCATCCGTTCCACGGTATCGATATCGGAGTGCATGTAGCGGACCCTGGCACCATGCTCCTCCAGGTAGTCCGTCAGGTCCTCGGCCATTTTCTTGGTGAGGGTAGTGACCAGGATCCGCTCCTTGTTGGCGGTTCGTTTGCGGATTTCCGAAAGCAGGTCGTCCACCTGGGTGGTGGCGGGGCGGACCTCCAGTTCCGGGTCCACCAGACCGGTGGGGCGCACCACCTGCTCTACTACCTCGCCGGAGTGCGCCGCTTCGTATTTTCCGGGCGTCGCGGAGACGAAGATGGTCTGCGGCGCCTTTTGCTCGAACTCCTCGAACTTCAGGGGGCGGTTATCCAGCGCCGAGGGGAGGCGGAAACCGTAGGTGACCAGGTTCTCCTTTCGCGAGCGATCCCCCCGGTACATGGCGCCGATCTGCGAAACCGTGACGTGGCTCTCGTCGACCACCAGCAGTGCGTCGTCCGGCAGATAGTCGAACAGTGTCGGCGGCGGCTCACCCGGCGCTCGCCCGGAGAGATAGCGCGAGTAGTTCTCGATTCCCGAACAGTAGCCCAACTCGATCATCATCTCGATATCAAAGCGGGTCCGCTGCTCCAGGCGCTGCGCCTCGACCAGCTTGTTGGCCTCGTAGAGTTCGTTGAGGCGCGTCTTGAGCTCCTCCTTGATCTGATCGATCGCCTCCAGGATCGTCTGGCGTGGTGTCACGTAGTGGGTCTTGGGATAGACCGTCAGTCGCGGTACCCGGGAGAGAACCTCGCCGGTGAGGGGGTCGAAATAGGCCAGGGACTCGATTTCGTCGTCAAACAGCTCAACCCGGACGGCCTCGCGTTCGGATTCGGCCGGGAAGATGTCGATGACTTCGCCTCGCACCCGGTAGTTGCCCCGCTGCAATTCGGTGTCATTGCGGGTGTATTGCAGCTCCGCCAGTCTGCGCAGGATCTGACGCTGGTCGACCGTCTCGCCGCGTGACAGGTGCAGCACCATCCCCAGATAGGACTGGGGATCACCGAGCCCGTAAATGGCGGAGACGGTTGCGACCAGGATGGTGTCGGGCCGTTCGAGCAGGGCCTTGGTGGCGGATAACCGCATCTGTTCGATGTGGTCATTGATGGAGGCGTCCTTCTCGATGTAGGTATCGGAGGCGGGAACATAGGCCTCCGGCTGGTAGTAATCATAATAGGAGACAAAATACTCGACGGCGTTTTCCGGGAAAAACTCTTTCATTTCGCCGTAGAGTTGGGCCGCCAGGGTCTTGTTGTGGGCCATGATCAGCGTCGGACGCTGCAGTTGCTGTATCACGTTGGCGACGGTGAAGGTCTTGCCCGACCCGGTCACACCCAGCAGGGTCAGCCCGGCCTCTCCGGCCTCGAGGCCGTCGATGAGGCGGTGAATCGCCTCTTGCTGGTCTCCGGCAGGGGAGTAACCCGATTTTAAAACAAATGACTTGCTCATAAGGGGATTTAGGTGCGCGAAGCGTTCAAGTATATTAGGGGGTAATCTGATTCGAAGCCTAAGTGTCAAGGAGCATTTCTTGGATATCCAGCTGTCCCACCGTGTTCAAAAGGTCAAGCCGTCTCCCACCCTTGCCGTGACCGCGCGCGCCAAGGAACTCAAGGCCCAGGGGAAGGACATTATCGGCCTCGGGGCCGGTGAACCCGACTTTGACACCCCCGAACACATCAAGGAAGCGGCGATTGCGGCTATCCGGGACGGCTTCACCAAATACACGGCCGTCGATGGTACACCGGGTCTAAAAGACGCGGTGATTGAAAAGTTCCGCAGGGACAATGCGCTCGAATACCAGCCAGCTCAGATCCTGGTCTCCAGTGGCGGCAAACAAAGTTTCTACAACATGGCCCAGGCGCTGCTCAATTCCGGTGACGAGGCCATTATCGCAGCACCCTATTGGGTTTCCTATCCGGATATGGTGTTGTTGGCCGACGGCAAACCGGTGGTTATTGAAGCCGGCATTGAGCAGGGATTCAAGATTACCCCCGAGCAGCTTCAGGCCGCCATTACCCCGCAAACCCGGCTCGTGGTCCTGAACAGCCCCTCCAATCCGACCGGCGTGGCCTACACCAGGGCGGAACTGGCCGCGCTCGGTGAAGTACTCAGGCAGCACCCGAAAATCGTGATTGCTTCCGATGATATGTATGAACATATCCTGTGGGCCGATGAACCATTCTGCAACATCGTCAACGCCTGCCCGGAGCTTTATGAGCGGACGGTAGTGATGAACGGTGTCTCCAAGGCATACTCGATGACCGGCTGGCGCATCGGCTATGCGGGAGGGCCGGAGAAATTGATTCAGTCGATGAAGAAGATCCAGTCCCAGAGTACCTCCAACCCGGCCTCCATTTCACAGGCGGCGGCGGAGGCGGCGCTGAGGGGTGACCAATCCTGCATTCAGGAAATGCTGAAGGCTTTCAAGGAGCGCCACGACTTCGTCGTTCAGCGTCTGAATCGAATCAAGGGTGTGCATTGTCTCGCTTCGCAGGGGGCATTTTACAGCTTTCCGGACATGAGCTCGGCGATCGATGCCACCGGCACCGAAAACGATGTGCAATTCGCCGAATATTTGCTGAACGAAGCGGAAGTCGCCCTGGTTCCGGGCTCTGCCTTTGGCAAGCCCGGCTATATGCGACTTTCGTTCGCCACCAGTCTCGATAACCTGCGCGAGGCTCTCGACCGTCTTGCCCGCCTACTTGGGGAAGAGTAGTCCGATACCGACATACTTTTAAGACAATTCCTACAGAATAAAACTTTCTTCCCGGTCACCGGTGGCCTAGAGTTATCAGTGTCACAAGGAAGTGGGCACGACAAGGATGTCGGCAAGCCAAGGGGCCGCACCGGGAAACCGGCGCGGCCTCGCTTTTTTCAAGGGTCTTGACCACATCGAGATCGGCCGGTAGTATACGCGGCCTCAAGCAAGTCCCCGGTAGCTCAGTCGGTAGAGCAAGTGACTGTTAATCACTGGGTCGGCGGTTCGAGCCCGTCCCGGGGAGCCATTTTCAGGAAGCCCGATTCCTTTCAAGGTCTCGGGCTTTTTTGTGTTGGGCTTGCGGAACGCGGGCCGGTTCTCACCGCCTCGGCGGTGGCTCCACGCCATCCCTGGCGCGGCCCCTTCGGGCGCACGGCGTGCGGCCCATTTCGTTCCCAACGAAATGGTCGAGCCCGTCCCGGGGAGCCAAATTGAAAAAGCCCGATTCCTTCAGGATCGGGTTTTTTTTTGTCCGGGGCTCCAACACACAGTTACAGGTGCCGCAGGCTTCGTTTCGTCATGCGATTACCTGTAGCAGACCGGCGGTCGGGTGGGGGATCGCCGTAACCGAATCCCCCAAGATCCGGAAATAGGGTGGCTGTGCCCGCCGGAGAGGTCTGGCAGGCGGGCGTGTGGGTGGACGGATATTTATCAAAATACCTGCCTGCTATGGCGAAGAATCGGCAAGGCTATTCTTCCGGCAAGCAAAAGGTTCTCAGATATTCCCGGAAGTCGTCTCGCAGTTCCGGGTGGCGAAGAGCATATTCCACGGTAGCCTGGAGATATCCCAGCTTGCTGCCGCAGTCGTAGCGCTTGCCTTCGAATCGATAGGCCAGGACCTGCTCATCTTCGATGAGATCGGCGATGGCATCAGTCAATTGAATCTCGTCGCCCGAACCGGTTCCCGTCTGTTCGAGAAAATCAAAAATGCGCGGTGTCAGGATATAGCGGCCGACTACACCGAGTGTGGATGGGGCGACTTCGGGTTTCGGCTTCTCGATGATGCCTTCGACTTTTGAAATGGCACCCTCCATTGGCATGGACTTGACGATGCCGTATTGGTCGCTTTGTTCGGGGTCGATATCTTCGACGCCGATGAGACTGCAGTTGTAATACTCGAACTGCTTGCTCATCTGAGCGAGACATCCTGTCGAGCCATCCTCGATCAAGTCATCAGCGAGGATAACGGCGAAGGGTTGATCGCCGACGGCAGCGCGAGCCTTCAGCACGGCATGTCCCAGCCCAAGGGCTTCATTCTGTCGGATGTAGATACAGGTGACGTTGTCCGGGACGATGCCGCGGACGATTTCCAGCAGCTTGCTCTTGCCCCGAAACTCGAGCTCGTGTTCGAGTTCGTAGGCCTTGTCGAAATGATCCGGAATGGAACGTTTGTTGCGGCCGGTTACGAAGATCATCTCGGTCATTCCGGCAGCCACTGCTTCCTCTACGGCATACTGGATGAGCGGTTTGTCCACTACGGGCAGCATCTCTTTCGGGTTGGCCTTGGTGGCAGGTAAAAATCGAGTCCCCAGGCCCGCTACCGGAAAAACCGCTTTGGTAATTTTTTTCATCGCTTTTTGGCTTTTCTGTTTCGCAAGACTAATTCAATAACCAATGTAGCATGTGAAAGCTCCATAATTGGAGCCCTTGTGGAGGTTGTGGGAATAACCCTACAAAATTTACCGAAAATACCCTACAGACTTTGTTAGGCGGTTCGGGGTAGGTTAATGGACGTCAGGGATGTTCCACGAAAGGGATGTCTAGGTAGTGCAAGGGGTATGGCGGCCCAGCAATTATGACAAGGAGTCACCGATGAGAAATTTCAGTTTCATAATAGTAGCCATCTCGATTCTGTTTTCGGCTGCCGTCTCGGCCCAGCCGGTCAACATCAATACTGCCGGTCCGGAGGTGCTGGCCGAGGCCATCAACGGCGTCGGTCCGGCGCGGGCGGAAGCCATCGTGGCGTACCGGGAGCAGCATGGACCCTTCAAGAGTGTGGAGGACCTGCGGGAGATAAAAGGCATCGGTCCTGTGTTGCTTGAAAGCAATCGCGACAAGCTGCTGGTTACATCCGACTAGAACGGATATTCACCAAACCGCCTCTTTAAAAAGGCCGCCAGCCTCTTGCATTATCCACTTGCCATAGGTATCTTATCGCGCTCTCGACAGGCGCGTAGCTCAGCTGGTTAGAGCACCACCTTGACATGGTGGGGGTCGGTGGTTCGAGTCCACTCGCGCCTACCAAACAACGCTGTCGAGTCAGCGATCGGAGGAGCCCGGCCATTGGCCGGGCTTTTTTCGTTTGTGCGTCCGCCATGGCGCACAGCGCCTTGAACAGAAGCCGTTCCGGCCACTGTGGTGGTGCAGGTACAATCCCCTGCGACTCGATACAAGACCGATACTGACTTCTAATACGTGGAACATCGCTGGAAGAAGGTCTTACTGGCGTCTAGATTTTGGATAGCTGGTCAAGGGCCATATCGTGTACCGGCGTCCATTTGCAGTTCAGGGAGAAGATCAGGACATGGATATCGTTCGCTTGGGGGGTGTGGCCTCGCTCGTTTTCGTCCTGTCGGCATGCAGTTGGTTTGCCGATCCCGAAAAGTTGTTTGCGCAAGCGCAGCAGGCCTACGCCGATGCGAATTACCGGGAGGCCCGGGTTCGGTTGCAAGCACTTCTGGAGCAGGCGCCCCGACGGGCAGATGCCCACTATCTTCTGGCGAAATCCTATTTAGCCACAGGAAAACCCGGCTCGGCACTGGAGGCCGTCACCACGGCGGTGGGGTTGGGCTTCTCCCCGGAAACAGCGCGCATGACCCGTGCGCGTGCACTGCTCGCCGTCGGCCAGCCGGATGCGGTTGTCGAATTCCTTCCGACGGCGGCTGAACTGGAGAGGACCGACCAGGGTGAAGCGTTACTGTTGCTGGGTCATGCCCAGGCCCGGTTGCAATTGTGGGAGTCCGCGACGAGTAGCTACAGCGCTGCTGCCGGCTTCGAGCAGCTGGCCGTGGAGGCCTGGCTTGCACTGGGTCGAATGCACCTTTCCAGGAACGACCTGGAGGGCGCTCAAGACTACTTGAGAAAGGCCGCCGGGAAGGCGCCCGAAGACAGGAGAGTCCAGCTCCTTGCCGGAGATCTGGCGTTGGCGGAAGATCACCCGAAAATGGCCAGACAGGCATTCTCCTCCATTTTGACGACCGAATATGAGGAGCGTGCAGCGACCGGCCTGATCCAGGCGATGCTCGCC
Source organism: Thiohalomonas denitrificans (assembly GCF_900102855.1). NCBI lineage: Bacteria > Pseudomonadati > Pseudomonadota > Gammaproteobacteria > Thiohalomonadales > Thiohalomonadaceae > Thiohalomonas > Thiohalomonas denitrificans. Next base: position 87,905 of record NZ_FMWD01000001.1, on the reverse strand, counting down.
GAAGGCGACATCGAGGCAGCCAGCACCGAGGTGGATCGCCTCGCAGAGCGTTTCCCGCAGACCGTCCAGAGCTCGTTCTTCCGTGCCGTCATCGCAAAGGCTGCCGGGGACTACGAAAGCGCAATAAAGCACGCCAGTCAGGTCTACCAATCGCAGCCCGACTTTGTGCCGGGTCTGTTGATCATGGGGGAGGCTCACCTTGAGCAGGGCTACACCTCTGTCGCCGGGCAGTACCTGGAACAGGCTTATCAAATTGATCCCGACAACCTGCACGTGAGGTTGCAGCTGGCGCGGGTCAGGGAGCGGGTCGGTGAAGTGGAGGGGATTATCGAGCTGCTCGAGCCCCTGCCCGTCGACGCTGAAGCGATCGCACCCAGGCTTCTGCTGGCACTGGCGTATAGGAAAGCGGGAGAAACGGACGCCGCGGCCGCCGTTGCCGCAGAACTGGAGTCGTTCACCCCGGAACACGCCGGTGCGACTGCAGTAGTGGCCGAACTGGCTCTGGAACGGGCTGATTTCAAAAAGGCCCAGGAACTTCTCGAGGCTGCACTCGAAGAGAATCCAGGGTCGGATCGTCTGGTCTTTCTGCTCGGCAAGGCGCTGTTTGCCCGGGAGGATACCGATGCTGCGATTTTGGCATGGGAGCGCCTCCTGCTGGATACCCCCGACCATCTCCAGGCGAGGAGGGGACTTGTCTCGGCGTATCTGCAAGAGGGACGCCATACGGATGTGGAGGAGCATCTGCGGGTGCTTCTGCGGGAGCGTTCAGAGGACGTTGGGTTACGGGTCCTGCTCGGAGATGTCCTCAGACAGCAGGGCAAGCTCGACTCTGCGCTTGCCGTGTATGACGAGGCCTATGCCAAAAACCCGACGGGTGAGATTGCCGTGAAGCGGTATCAGGTTCAACAAGCCGCAGGCGATGAGTCGGCCTCCCGAACCCTCGAGCGTCATCTGCAGCAGCATCCGAAGGATGACCGCGTGCGTACATTGCTCGCTCAGGTTTACCAGGCTGCTGGATGGGTGGAGCGTAGCATCGACGAATATGAACAGGTCCGCGCCCGCCATCCGGACCAGCCGCTGGTCCTCAACAACCTCGCCTGGCTCTATCATCAAAGCGGCGACCAGCGGGCGCAGGCGCTGGCGGAAAAGGCCCTCAAGCTGGCGCCTGATAGCCCGGAAGTGGCCGATACCCTCGGTCGGATATGGATGGCGGCGGGCCATATCGAAAGGGCGCTCCCGCTATTGGAAAAGGCCTGGAGTGCCCGGCCGGAGAATCCCGAGATCGGATATTCCGCCAGCCTGGCCTATATCGAGGCGGGGAAGCCGGAGAAGGCGAGGGTGATTCTGGGTGAACTGCTGTCGTCGGGAAAACCCTTCCCGTCCCGCAAGGAAGCCGAAGCGCTCAGGGCCGGGTTATGAACGCCGAGGCGGCTATTGAGACTAGTGTACTGTTGCATGCTTGGCGATACTTTCAGAGTCACCCAAAAACGTCAGGACAAGGCGCAGCGCGCAGGCAATGGTTATTCCCTTGTCAAGCGCTGCAACGCCGTCATGGCGTTTTTGGGGGGCTCCCTCCGGGCGAGCCGCTGGCCGGCCATCTGCGGCGTTGCGTTTCTTGGGCCGCTCTTGCGCATCCATGCGCCCGCGGCATTTGTGCGTCCCTGCACTTCAAAGGGCACACCATTCCCTGCGAAACGCGCCTTGCATCTGGCCGGCCAGCGGCTCGCTGAAAGCACCGCCAAGCATGCAACAGTACACTAGCCGCAGAGTGTTGAATTCCAGCCATCGGGCCATTCCTGGAGTGGTCCTGCTTGCGTTGATTGCTGCACTGCACTTCTCTTCGCTGGCGTCACTGGTCGCGCAGTGGCAGGGGCACTATAGCCAGGGGTTTCTCATCACACTGATCGCGGCGGGTCTTGTGTGGCGGGATCGGCAACGCTTGGCCCGGGTCGCCATCAAACCGGTGCCCCTGCTGACGGTGGTTCTGCTTGCACTCGGGCTGGCCTGGAAGCTGGCCCACCTGTTGGCCCTTGAAACTGCCGAGAACTACCTGCTGTTTCTTACGGTTGTCGCGGGTGTGTGGACGCTGTACGGCACGAGTTTTGTCAAGGCGCTGGCATTTCCCCTCGCGTTCCTGTTCCTGGCGCTGCCGCTGCATGAGCCTCCCGTGACCTGGCTGCAGGACATTACCGCCGGTATTTCGGTCTTCCTGCTGCATGCAATCGGCGTACCGGTGGTCTGGGAGGGCTATATGCTGTCTACCCCGGCCGGCGATTTCAAAGTCGCCGAGACCTGTGCCGGCTGGCGTTTCCTCAAGGCGACCTTTCCGCTGGCCCTTCTTTATGCCTACTTCACCTACACCAGCCTTCGGCGACGGGTGCTCTTTATGGTGGCCGCCCTGGTGGTCGCGGTGCTGGCCAATGCGTTTCGGGCCGCTGGCGTGGTGGGGCTCGGGCAGTGGTTCGGCATCGAGGCGCAAATCGTACAGGACCATTACAGCTGGGGCTGGTTCATCTATTTTTTCGCGATGTTCCTGCTGTTTGCGGCTGGTCGGCGCTGGGGCGAAGCCTGGGAGCCGGAGTTCGGGATCGAGCAGGCAGGGGGCGATGGGGGAACCGGGTATCGGATCATCGGGCTGGCCGCCATCGCGATGGCCGCTGCATCCGTAATCCCCTATCCGGTCGCCGACCGTGGCACCGGTGGCGAGCTGACTCTCTCCACTTCCTATGAGGAACTGAACAGCGCGCCGGACGTGAACTGGAGTCCGGCCCTGACCGGCGTCGCCGAGGACATCGAGCTTCGGCTGGCGATTGAAGGCAGCGCCGTCGAAGTCTATGCGGCGGCCTTTCTGGTGGGTAGTGGTGGTGATTACACCAGTGCGTCGCAGCAGATGTTCAGCGACTCCTGGCACCCCGTTGCCGAACACCCGGTCGGGCCGGACATTCCGCTACAGGAGCTGATTATCCGAAAATCCGGTCTGCAGCGGATGGTCTGGTACGGGTACTGTGTTCCTGGCGGTTGCTCGGGAAGCCGTGTCAAAGCCAAGCTGCTCGAAGCGGGGGCGCTGCTGAATGGCTCGCCCTACGTCGGTGTCGTGGCACTCTCTACGCCGATCGGTCTGCAGGCCGATAGGGCGCGGACGGATCTGCGCACGGTCTGGGAATCCCTCGAACTTGGACTGGGACATTGATCGGCCCGGGTCCATCGGTAACTGCGACATGGATGCTGCTCTGCCTGCCCCCCTGCCGTCGTGCGGCCGACCACCTGATCAACGACTGGCATCAAAGTTGTACCCGTTTCCTCCTTCCGCTTTGACAGTCAATCAGCCGGGACGATAAACTCGTCGGCCGAATATCCGCCGGGAAGGCTTCAGGCGGAAAAGCCGCGAGCCTCCGAATCGGCTAAAAAAGCACTGTGCTCAGGCCCGGTGCTTTTTATTTCGCCCTCACGTGGTCTCTCGTATGGACCACCACTGAAACTGACAGGAAGATTCCATGCCCACGATTACCCTCCCCGACGGCTCACAGCGCGAATTCGACCACCCCGTCTCGGTCCATGATGTTGCCGCCGGCATAGGCCCCGGCCTTGCCAAGGCGGCGTTGGCGGGCAAGGTGGATGGTCGGTTGGTGGATACGGATTTTACGATCGATCATGATGCCGAACTGGCGATCGTCACCGAAAAGGATGAGGCAGGGCTGGATGTTATCCGGCACTCCACCGCACACCTCCTGGCCCAGGCCGTCAAGGAGCTCTTCCCCGAAACCCAGGTGACCATCGGTCCGGTGGTCGAGGACGGCTTCTATTATGATTTCGCCCGGGAGAAGAGCTTCACGCCGGAAGACCTGCAGGCCATCGAGAAGCGGATGTCGGAGCTGGCTCAGGAGGACCTCCCCGTCCAGCGCGACGTGATGCCGAGGGATGAGGCCGTGGAGTTTTTCCGCAGCGTCGGAGAGCAGTACAAGGCCGAAATCATTGAAGAGATCCCCAAAGGCGAAGACATCTCGCTCTACCGGCAGGGTGACTTCGTCGACCTGTGTCGTGGTCCGCATGTGCCCTCTACCGGCAAACTGAAGGCCTTCAAGCTGATGAAGCTGGCCGGTGCTTACTGGCGCGGCGACTCCAGTAACGAGATGCTGCAGCGCATCTACGGGACGGCGTGGCGCAATAAAAAGGAGTTGAAGCAGTACCTGCACCGTCTGGAAGAGGCGGAGAAGCGCGATCATCGCAAGATCGGCCGCCAGCAGGAGCTCTTCCACACCCAGGAAGAGGCCCCGGGCATGGTGTTCTGGCATGACCGTGGCTGGATACTCTATCAGCAGGTGGAGCAGTACATCCGCCAGGTGCTGCGCCGGCACAGCTATCAGGAAGTGCGTACCCCGTTGCTCGCCGATCGCTCCCTGTGGGAAAAGTCGGGGCACTGGGAGAAGTTCCGCGAGGACATGTTCACCACCGAATCGGAGAAGCGGACTTTCGCTATCAAACCGATGAACTGTCCCTGCCATCTGCAGATCTTCAATCAGGGGCTCAAGAGCTACCGGGATTTGCCCCTGCGCATGGCGGAGTTCGGCTCCTGTCATCGAAATGAGCCTTCCGGTACTCTGCACGGTCTGATGCGGGTGCGCGGCTTCACGCAGGACGATGCCCATATCTTCTGTACCGAAAAGCAAATTCAGGAGGAGGTGTCGGCGTTTATCGACCTCCTGCATCAGGTCTATGCAGACTTCGGCTTCACGGATGTCATCATCAAGCTCTCGACCCGCCCCGAGCAGCGGGTCGGTTCCGATGAGGTCTGGGACAAGGCGGAGCATGCCCTGGAGCGCGCCCTGAATGACAAGAACCTGGAATGGGACCTGCAGCCGGGCGAGGGGGCATTCTATGGCCCAAAAATCGAGTTTTCGCTCAAGGACTGCCTGGAGCGGGTCTGGCAGTGCGGTACCATCCAGGTCGATTTCTCCATGCCGGGCCGCCTGGGGGCACACTACATCGATGAGGATGGCGATAAACAGGTGCCCGTAATGTTGCACCGGGCCATCCTGGGGTCTCTGGAGCGATTTATCGGCATTCTCATTGAGCACTATGCCGGTCAATTCCCCACCTGGCTCGCTCCCGTGCAGGTGGTGGCGGCCAATATTACCGATAAACAGGCCGATTTTGTCGCCGAAATTGCCAAAGTTCTTGAAAATAGTGGCCTTCGGGTGAAAACCGACTTGAGAAACGAGAAAATCGGCTTTAAAATTCGGGAGCACACGCTGCAACGGGTCCCCTATTTGCTCGTGATCGGGGATCGAGAAGTCGAAAATAGAACTGTGGCCGTGCGCACGCGTGGTGGTAAGGACCTGGGCTCCATGTCGGTTGACGACTTTGCCGAAGGTCTGGCCGCCGAGATCGCAAGCCGCGGTCGTAATGTTTTGGAGGGTTAAAGGATCGCTGCCAAAGATAAACAGGTGCGTCTGAACGATCAGATCAGAGTACCTGAAGTCCGCCTCATAGATCAGGATTCCAATCAGGTCGGAGTTGTGCCCATCGAGGAGGCGTTAAGCGCCGCCGCCGAAGTGGACATGGATTTGGTGGAAGTGGCCCCCGAGGCTAAACCGCCGGTTTGCCGTATCATGGATCACGGCAAATTCATCTTCGAAGAGAACAAGAAGAAACAGGCGGCCAAAAAGAAGCAGAAGCAGGTCCAGTTAAAGGAAGTGAAATTCCGTCCGGGAACGGACATTGGAGACTACCAGGTAAAACTGCGCAACCTGGTGCGTTTCCTTGAAGCAGGGGACAGGGTCAAGGTCACGCTACGGTTCCGTGGTCGTGAAATGGCCCATCAGGATCTGGGTCGCAAACTCCTGAAACGGGTTGAAGCGGATCTCGAGGGTCTCGGGGTCGTCGAGCAGTTCCCGAAGATGGAGGGGCGGCAAATGATCATGATTATCGTCCCCAAGAAGAAGCAATAGGCAGCCGTTGCCTATCCACTGCGTGCTACCGTCCGCTGCAAGGTGTCCGGTCGAAAACGTACGCGTACTAGAATGAAAATGCGGAGTTAGGAAAAGACATGCCGAAAATCAAGACCAACCGCGGCGCGGCCAAGCGCTTCAAGCGCACCGCCTCGGGCGGGTTCAAGCGTAACCAGTCGCACCGCCGTCATATCCTCACCAAGAAGAGCACGAAGCGGAAACGCCAACTGCGTTCACCCAGCACGGTTCATGAGGCGGATGTTCGTCTCGTGGCGAAAATGCTTCCGTACAGCTAAAGGGGAGATGACGAGCAATGCCCAGAGTTAAACGTGGCGTTAACGCACGCGCCAAGCACAAAAAGATTCTTGCCCAGGCGAAGGGTTACTACGGTCGTCGCAAGAACGTTTTCCGTGTTGCCAAACAGGCGGTCATCAAGGCCGGTCAGTACGCTTATCGCGATCGCCGCCAGCGTAAACGCCAGTTCCGCAACCTGTGGATCGTGCGTATCAATGCGGCTTCGCGCGAGTGCGGACTCTCCTACAGTCGCTTCATCAACGGCCTGAAGAAAGCCAACGTGGAAGTCGATCGCAAGGTGCTCGCCGATATCGCAGTTTTCGACAAGGCTGCTTTTGGCGCCTTGGCGGAGAAGGCGAAGGCGGCGCTGGCAGCGTAAACCGCATCTTTGCCGGGACGGTCCCGCACCGGATCGAGAAAAGGGGAAGGCTGCCGTGCCTTCCCCTTTTCTGTTTGGGTGCCGGTTATGTCCGCGTCATTTAACACCAGGGTAAGAACGTGCAAACCGATCTCGACAAGCTGGTAACCGAAGCCGAAAGTGCTATTGAAGCCGCAGGGGATCTCGCAGCCATCGACGAGGTGCGGGTCCGCTTCCTGGGCAAGAAGGGGCTGCTGACGGAACAGATGAAGCAGCTCGGCAAACTCTCACCGGAAGAGCGGCCTGCGGCCGGTCAGGCCATCAACAGGGCCAAGCAAACCGTTCAGCAGGCGATTCAGGCGCGCAAGGAGACCCTGCAGGCGGCTGAAATGCAGGCGCGCCTGGGCGCCGAATCCGTTGACGTGACCCTGCCTGGTCGGGGTCAGGCCACGGGAGGTCTGCATCCGGTGACCCGGACGCTGGAGCGAATCGAGGCGTTGTTCGGGCAACTCGGATTCGAAGTGGCCGAGGGTCCGGAGATTGAGGACGACTATCACAATTTCGAGGCCCTCAATATCCCGGAATCCCATCCGGCACGGGCCATGCATGACACCTTCTATTTCGATGAGCACACGGTGCTGCGTACCCACACCTCACCGGTGCAGATTCGGGTGATGGAGGGGCGCCAGCCGCCTTTGCGGGTGATTGCGCCCGGGCGGGTCTATCGCTGTGATTCGGACCTGACCCACACGCCCATGTTTCACCAGATCGAAGGGCTCATGGTGGACGAATACGCCACCTTTGCCGATCTGAAGGGGATTATCGATGAATTCCTGCGCCACTTCTTCGAGCAGGAACTCTCGGTGCGCTTTCGTCCCTCCTATTTTCCCTTCACCGAGCCCTCTGCGGAAGTCGATGTGCAGTGCGTCGAGTGCGGCGGTTCGGGATGCCGGGTTTGTGGCCACACCGGCTGGCTGGAAGTGCTCGGCTGCGGCATGGTGCACCCCGAAGTATTTCGCCACGCAGGCATCGACAGTGAGCGTTATACCGGTTTCGCCTTCGGCATGGGGGTCGAGCGCCTGGCCATGTTGCGCTACGGCGTCAATGATCTGCGGCTCTTCTTCGAGAACGACCTGCGCTTTCTGGAACAGTTCCGGTAAACCCGGACCCCTGATTAAACGATACAAGATTCGAACCTATGCGATTCAGCGAGAAGTGGTTGCGGGAGTGGGTTGACCCCCGGGTATCGACCCGGGAACTGGCCGACCAGTTGACGATGGCAGGCCTGGAGGTGGATGCGATCGACCCGGTCGCGCCGGCATTCGAGGGCGTAGTGGTGGGGCATGTCATCGAAGTGGAGACGCATCCCGACGCCGACAAGCTACGGGTGTGTAAAGTGGACGTGGGCGAGGGTGAGCCTCTGGACATCGTCTGTGGCGCCTCCAACGTCTACAAGGGCATGCACGCCCCGACTGCCGTGGTCGGCGCGCGCCTGCCCGGCGACTTCAAGATCAAAAAGGCCAAGCTCCGTGGAGTCCCCTCCCGGGGGATGCTCTGCTCCGCCAAAGAGCTGGGGTTGGCCGAGGCCGCTGAAGGGTTGATGGAGCTGCCGGCCGACGCACCCGTCGGCACCAACTTCCGTGAATATCTCGACCTGGATGATGTCTGCATCGAGCTGGGTCTGACCCCCAATCGCGCCGATTGCCTGAGCATTATCGGCATTGCTCGGGAGGTGGGAGCCCTCAATCAGCTGGACGTCAACGAGACTCGCACCGAAGGTGTCGGCTCGGTCATCGAAGATGCCTTCCCGGTTGAAGTCGATGCGCCGGTGGATTGCCCCCGCTATGTGGGAAGGGTCATCCGCGGGATCAACGCCGCTACTGAAACCCCGGTCTGGATGCGTGAGCGATTGCGCCGCAGCGGTATCCGGTCGCTCGGGCCGGTGGTGGATGTTACCAACTACGTGTTGCTGGAACTGGGCCAGCCGATGCACGGTTTCGACCTGAATCGGCTCCAGGACGGGATTTGGGTGCGCAAGGCAAAGGAGGGGGAGACCCTCGCGTTGCTGACGGGCGAACAGATCACACTGGACAGCGTCGATCTGGTCATTGCCGACCGTAGCGGGCCGCTGGCACTGGCCGGCATCATGGGCGGAGAGGCTTCGGGTGTTTCGGAGCAGACCCGGGATATCTTCCTGGAGAGTGCCTTCTTCGAACCCACCCGGATCGCCGGACGGGCGCGGGGATACGGTCTGCACACCGATTCGTCTCACCGATTCGAGCGCGGGGTGGACGCGTATTTGCAGCAGCGTGCGATAGAGCGCGCCACAGAGTTGCTGCTCGGGATTACCGGCGGTAAACCGGGGCCTATCGTTGAGGTGGTCTCCGAGGAGTATCTGCCGGCGCGGACGCCGGTTGCGCTACGTCACCAGCGGATAACCCGGGTACTTGGTAGCGAAATCCCGGTCGAGCAGGTCCAGGACGTGCTCGAGCGTCTGGCGATGGAAGCGACCTCGATAGACGACGGCTGGATGGTCACGCCCCCCAGCTTCCGCTTCGACATCGGTATCGAGGAGGATTTGATCGAAGAGGTGGCGCGGGTGGTCGGCTACAATAACTTGGCGGGTTGCGTACCGAACGCGCCACTGGTCATGCGCACCGAGCCTGAAGCTGAAGTGCCGCTTACGCATCTGCGTCGTCTGCTGGTGGATCGTGGTTATCAGGAAGCGATTACCTACAGTTTTGTCGAGCCCCGTGTTCAGCAGGCACTGGACCCGGAGGCCGAGGGTATACCGCTGGCCAACCCCATTTCCGCAGATCTGTCCGTCATGCGCACCACGCTCTGGTCAGGACTGGTCCCGGCCCTGGTCCGCAACCTGAATCGCCAGCAAGGGCGTGTTCGTCTGTTTGAGACCGGACTGCGGTTCCGACGGTCGGAGGAAGAGACCTGCCAGGAGCCCATGCTTGCCGGGATCGTCGCCGGCAGCGTCTTCCCTGAGCAGTGGGGCACTGTAAATCGTGCGGTGGATTTCTTCGATATCAAAGGCGATGTCGAGGAGCTCTTGCAGATGGCTGGTCGCGCAGCAGATGTGGTTTTCGAAGCGGCTGAACATCCGGCACTGCATCCGGGTCAGTCGGCCCTCATCCGGCTCGACGGTGAGCCGATTGGCTGGATCGGTGCGCTGCATCCCTCTGTTGAAACCAGCCTCGACCTGTCGGCACGGGCCTTTGTCTTTGAGGTACGGCTTGATGCCGTTACCAAAGGACGGCTGCCTCAATTCCACGAATTGTCGCGTTTTCCGGCTATCCGCCGTGATATCGCCGTGGTTGTGGAGCGGGACATGCCGGCTGCAAAGGTGGTGGAGTGCGCCCGCGCAGCCGCTCCCGAGATCCTGCGCGAGTTAAAGTTTTTCGATGTGTATGAAGGCGAACATATTGATTCCAGTAGAAAAAGTCTCGCTTTGCGCTTGACCTTGCAGTCGCGATCACGCACTCTAACCGATGAAGAAGTCGACGCCGTTATTGACGGAATAGTGACGACGCTTGGCAACCAGCTGGGCGCTTCATTGAGAGAGTGATATGGCGCTTACCAAGGCAGCGATTGCGGAACAATTATTCGAAGAGCTGGGCCTCAATAAACGCGAGGCAAAGGAGCTCGTGGAAATGTTCTTCGAGGAGATTCGGAGGGCACTGGAAGAGGGACAGCAAGTCAAACTGTCAGGCTTTGGCAATTTCGATCTCCGTGACAAGAAACAGCGGCCGGGTCGAAACCCCAAAACCGGCGAAGAGATCCCCATCACAGCCCGGCGGGTGGTGACCTTCCGTCCGGGTCAGAAACTCAAGCAGCGGGTAGAGGCTTATGCTGGAACCCAGCAACAATAACGAGCTTCCGCCCATCCCGGGGAAACGTTACTTCGCCATCGGCGAAGTCAGTGAACTCTGTGCCGTAAAACCGCACGTGCTGCGCTATTGGGAGCAGGAGTTCCCGCAGCTAAAGCCGGTGAAGCGGCGTGGCAATCGCCGTTACTACCAGCGGCAGGATGTCATGATGATCCGCCAGATCCGGAGCCTGCTCTATGAACAGGGATTCACGATAGGCGGGGCGCGGCAGCAACTCGATAGTGAGCCGGCCAAGGCCGATTCGCAGCAGAGTCAACAAATCATTCGCCAGATCCGCGTGGAGCTTGAAGGGGTACTGGATATCCTGAAACACTGACCGATGCACTGTTTCGGTTTGTTCTGGAGTTGTGTATGATACCGCGCTTCCCGATGGGAAAACCGGTTTTCGGAGCGTAGCGCAGCCTGGTAGCGCACCACAATGGGGTTGTGGGGGTCGGGAGTTCGAATCTCCCCGCTCCGACCATTTCAATCAGGGAATTACCCCAATCTAGCCTGTTAGGTCAGTTTGCTCCCTGTCAAAAAAGCCCGCTTGCGGGCTTTTTTTGTGTCTGCGGGAAAGTTGGAGAATCGCGGTTGACCACGGGGCGCACGGGGCGCACGGGGAACACGGGGAACACGGGGAACACGGGGAACACGGGGAA